>CAYFPX010000300.1:0-7383 GCA_964344945.1 uncultured Enterobacterales bacterium | reverse complement strand
TACATCCACTACTTCTCCGGCCTGGCCCAGTACGTCGTGGAGACCGACCAGCAGCAGTTCGCCGGCCGCATCAAGCCCGGCGACATGGTCTACCTCCAGGGCCAGATCGTCGCCCAGGGCGGGCCGGTTGCGGTCATCGTGACCCCGCAATTCGAAGCCCACGGCCCCACCCAGCTGGGTACCTCCAGCGAGGGCCTCTTCCCCGACCAGAACATGGAGCCCGTCGACGGCTCCGGTGGCTGGTCCTTCGGCGTGGACACCAAGCTCATCGCCCACGCCTCCAAGAACGCCGACTTCGTGCTCGGCCTGCACGTCCCGGTGCGCGGCGAAGACCTCATGTTCTTCCCCCTCGAGGACATCCACCCGACCCGCGGCCTGACCTGGTCCGCGGCCCTCAAGTTCCGGTACTGAGCATGAAGCTGCGCAACGTCGCTGGGGCCCTCGCCCTCGCCGCCTCCTTCCTGGTCTCCGCACCCGTCCAGGCCGACAAGTTCGCCCTGCCGCGGCACTACACCGACCTCGAGTGGTTCACCATCGAGACCGAGCACTTCTACGTGCACTACGCCGTCTCCAAGGACCAGTCGGAGTCGAACGACCACGTCGTCAACCCGGTCTGGGCCGCCCGCAAGGTCGCCAAGGTCTCCGAGGAGATGTGGGCTCCCATGTGCGCGGAGTTCAACTACTACCTGAAGGAGAAGATCCACGTCGTCCTGCTGGATCAGCCGGACTACCTCACCGGCTTCACCATCCCGGCCTGGGACTGGATCGAGATCTCCGCGAACCCCGGTCCGAGCTTCTACCGCATGCGTGGCCGCATGGAGTGGTTCTCGGACGTCATGGTCCACGAGTTCGCCCACGTCATCTCGCTGAAGGCCAACTCGCCCTTCGCCGCGGTCACCGGCGGCATCCTGCTCGGCGGGCTGTACACCGACGGCATCAACAACCCGGCCAGCGGCGCCGAGATCGTCATCGGCGACTCCCCGCCGTTCTGGTGGACCGAGGGCGGCGCCGAGTACTGGTCGGACAACGCCGGCTACAACTGGTGGTCCTCCAGCCGCGACATGAACATCCGGACCACCGTGCTCGAGGACCGGCTGCTCACCTACGACGAGTGGGTCACCCGCATCGAGAAGCGCGACTGGGGCGACGGCGAGCGTGGCTACCAGCAGGGCTACTCCATCGCGCTCTACCTGCGCGAGCGCTTCGGCGACGAGACCTACGCCTCCTTCGCGCTGGAGTCCCAGAAGGGCTTCCACGGCGACTGGGAGAAGGTCATCGAGGACGTGCTGGGCATTCCCCTCCGCCAGCTCTACGACGACTGGGTCGCCTACATCACCGAGCGCTACAACGCGGTCTACGACCGGGTGAAGGCCGAGGGCGAGGTCGTGGGCCGCGAGCTCAACGTCAACGGCCGCTCGCCCTGGGAGTACACCAGCGCTGATGGCCGCGACAAGTGGCTGGAGAAGGACCTCCGCGACCGCGAAGACGCCAAGGAGGGCACGGGCACCTACAGCATCGAGCCCCGGATCTCCGCCGACGGCAAGTGGTGGGGCTTCAACCACTACCCCGGCGTGCGGATCAGCTACGTCGGCGACGAGCGCCAGTTCACCGCCTTCAACGACGGCTTCGCCTTCCGCGACCAGGAGCTGGCCGAAGAACAGCTCCGCCTGAGCACCATGATCCCGGCGGAGTACTTCTCCGGCTGGGACTTCGTGCCCGGCCGCCAGGCCATCGTGCACACCGGGACCGAATTCTCCTACGCGACGAACGGCAGCCTGCTCAAGGAGCAATTCGGCCTGCCCGCCGACCACGCCGGGTACGACTGGAACCAGCTCTGGGTCGTCGAGTTCCCCACCCGTGAGGAGACCTTCCGCGGGGAGACCTGGGAGACCATCTCGCCCGAGCTCAAGGGCGGCTACCGCCTCGGCAGCCCGGTCTACGAAGCCACCCCCATCCCCAACACCCTGCGCGGCTCCCAGCCGGCGGTGGCGCCCAACGGCGAGGAGCTCGTCTACTTCCAGTACGGCGACGGCACCCTGAACCTGGTCCGCATCAACCTCGACGGCACGGACAAGGTCAACCTGACCAACTGGGACGACGGCACCTGGCTCCAGCGGGCCGAGTGGTCCCCCGACGGCCAGCAGCTCCTGGTCGTCATCTTCCGGAACTTCCAGCAGGACATCTACCTGATGGACCGGGACGGCAAGAACCTGCACGCCCTCACCTGGGACTCCCACGAGGAGCAGGACGCCCTCTGGCACACCGACGGCTACATCTACTTCTCCGCGGATCCGGACGGCATCTTCAACATCTTCCGGATGGACCCGGCGACCCAGCAGATCACCCAGCTCACCAACGTGATCGGCGGTGCCCAGACCCCGCGCATCACGCCGGACGGCAACCTGGTCTACATCAACTTCACGGCCCACGGCTGGAAGCTGATGGGCGTCGACAAGGACGAGTTCTTCAACAAGGACGCGACCGACCTCTTCGTCACCGACGTCCCCACCGAAGAGGTCGCGGCCGTCTTCGCCTTCGAAGAAGACCTCTCGATGTTCGAGGAGCTGACCCGGCCCTACCAGACCCGGAACAGCTTCATCCCGCCGACCACGGTGCCCATCCTGCGCATCGACAACGACAGCCAGACCGACTGGAACATCCAGGCGGGCTTCCAGTCGTACGCGATGGACTTCGCCGAGTACCACAACATCTTCGGCCAGATCCTCGTGGGTCAGACCATCGACGTGCTGGCCGGCTGGACCTACCACCGCTGGGCGCCGGACATCTGGCTCTTCGGCCGCCGCCTCATGGGCAAGTCCAACTTCGGCTACCTGCTCGACGAGGACGAGGACTACACCACCACCGACGACAAGTCCATCTACGACTACAAGCAGAACTACGCGTACTCGCTGGTGGTCGGTGGCCTGGACTACCAGCTGGGTCGGCTCAGCCTGAGCGCGACCGTCTTCGGCATGGACGTCGGCTTCCGCGGCGTCAACGACACCAGCTTCCAGCGGTACCTCCAGCGCGGCAGCACCAGCGCCTCGGTGACCTACTCCAAGGGCACCAGCTGGCGTCGCCGCATGAACCCGCGCAAGGCCCGCATCGTCAACTTCACCTACACCCGCGGCCTGACCAACATCGTCTACGAGGCCACCTATGGTGTGGTCGTCGACGACGGCGAGAAGCTCAGCCGCTACGGCTACAACGGCTTCGACCTGCGCTGGACCGAGCACCTCGCCGTGCCCGACCTGCTGAACCGCTGGCGGGATCGTCCCGAGCGGGACCCGACCCTCCAGATCGACGCCCAGGTCGGCATCATCGACCGCAACGTCATGGGCTGGGACGAGTACCGAGCCGGTGGCCGCCACCCCTACTTCTGGGGCCAGGGCGCCTTCCAGCCGAACACCTTCTTCGCCGGCTACCCCGGCGGCGCCCTGGGCGGTGAGACCCTGGCCATCCTGAACGTGGCCTACCGCTTCCCGGTGCTCACCAAGATGAACAAGAAGGTCGGCCCCGCCTACTTCTACGACGTCTACGCCCAGCTCATGGGCACCGCCGGCAACCTCTGGTCCTACCGGCCGCCCGACGAGCCCGGCAGCTACTACACCAACCGCTACGACGACCGCATCGCCTACGACACCGACGACATCAAGCGCGAGGTCCCCTTCCGGGACTACTCGTACAAGAACAGCCCCCAGGAGTGCACCACCCAGGGCATCGGGTGCAACTACATGCTGTTCGACGTCGGCGCCGAGGTCCGGGTCGGAGCCAGCCTGTTCAACCGGGGCAGCTGGGACAGCTTCATCCGCGTGGCCTACGGCTTCAACGACATCCGCGGCTCTGGCGGCGACATCGACGGCGACGGCCTGATCGACGCCTCGGACTCCGCCCTGGGCGACTCCCTCTCCAACGAGGTGGAGCCCGGATCCCTTCGTGTCTACGTCGGCCTCGGCACCGGCTGGTAGGAGCAACACCATGATCCGACCCTCCCACCTCCTCCTGCTCCCCGCGGCACTGCTCGTGCTCTCGGGCTGCGGCCGCGACGCCGAAGACGTCGACGTCAAGCTCGTCGGGGTCGGCAACAACCCCGACGAGATCGGCCCCGCCCCGGAAGACGCCGGCGGCCTGGTCGAGTACGACCTCATCGACTTCGCCGGCGGCGGCCTGTCCCTGGGCATGCTCGGCTTCACCATCACCGACCCGGTCGGCCCGGACAGCCTCACCATGGCCCCGCCCTACGCGGCGGTCTACGGGCTGAGCTTCCTGTTCGACGACGGCGTGCCCGACCCGCTGGCCCACTACGGCGCCTTCGGCTCTCCGCCGCCGGTGCCGGACAACTGCTGGACCACCTTCGAGCCGATGGCGTTCATCTCCGCCGGCACGGTCGACGTCGGCTACGGCATGCGCATCCGGTCCATGGAGAGCGACGCCGAGTACAACATGGGGCGCTACCCGGAGATCTACCCGCCGGACCCGCGGGACGTCTTCCCCTACTACAGCGGCATCGAGAGCCACGTCACCAACCCCATCATCGGCTACGCCCCCGCCGAGGGCTCCGACGACCCGCTGGCGATGACCGAGCGCACCCTGCGCGGCCCCAACTACCCCCACGGCGAAGAGGTCCGGGTGGAGTTCCCCGGTGGCATCCCGCCGCTGGAGGCGCCGGTCAGCAGCATCCCGCAGACCAGCTTCGCGGTCGGCGACGTGCCGACCTTCCGGCTGCCGACCGCCCCGACCGACCTGCTCGTGAGCTGGGACGGCGTGGCCTACGACGGTCAGGGTGTCGTGCTCGCCGAGTCGGGCGAGCACCAGACCTGTGTGCAGTTCCTGGCCAACGACCCCGAGGGCCTGGTCGACTGTGGCCAGGAGCAGGTCCCGCCCGACGACGCCCCGTCCTTCGACGGCCAGATCTACACCGGCCCCTGGGACACCACCGACGGCAAGCTGACCTTCCGCTGGACCCCGGGCGAGAACCCGGACGAGCAGGTCATCCTGAACGTGCGCTTCCTGGAGCCCCTCGACCCGGACGCCGAGAACTTCCTCGTCGGCAAGCTGCCGGTGCCGCTCAACAGCGACATCGAGGACGAGTGGGAGTACCGCCGGGACACCCTGGAGACGGTCAGCGGCGATCTGCCCCAGGGCTACCGGGATCCCCTGGCCTGCGAAGAGGCCGACGGCACCTCCGAGGTCGACTACATCTTCGACCCGTCCATGCTCGAGTCCGACGGTGACCCGATGCTCCACCTGCGGGGCGACCCGTCGAGCAACCTCGCCGAGGTGAGCTGCCTGATCGCCGACGACGGCGAATTCGCCCTCACCATGGACCACCTCGACGCCGCCCTCGGCTACGTCGAGCGCAACGGCGGCGCTGGCGGTGCCGTCTTCTACTTCTCCCGCACCACGGAGATGGACCTGCCCCTGCCGGCCGTCAAGGACCGCGAGGGCAACCGGCGGGACGTCCCCGCCGCCCAGGTCCAGGCCAACTCCGTCAAGGTCGGCCGGCTCTGGCTGGAAGACGACTCCCTGACCAGCCTGTGGATGGACTGAGCGATGACCACGCTTCCCCGCATCCTCCTCCTGCTCGGCGCCTCCGGCCTGTTGGCCTGCGCCAGCCAGCCCGAGCCGTACTACACCGGCGAAGCCCCCGAGGTCCTCGGCATCGAGGGCGGCCTCTCCTCCGAGCTCGGCAACACCGGCGGCGGTGAGATCGTCATCGTCGGCGAGGGCTTCGGCTCCGACGCCGCTTCGGTGGTGGTGTACTTCGGCACGGTCAATGCCACCGTGCTCGAGGTCAGCGACGACCGCCTCCGGGTGCAGGTCCCGCGCGGCCCGCTCACCGGCGGCCCGGTCGACGTCGCCATCTCCACCCCCGGTGGCGTCGACGTCGCCGAGGACCTCTACGTCTACGACGTGGGCGACTTCTACGACGACCAGGTCTCCTACGTCGTGGCCACCAACTACTGGCACAGCTGCTACGGCGGCGGCTCCGATCCCTACGGTGCCGGCTGCGACACCGTCTCCTACAACGGCTACTCCGGCACCACCGGCTCGGCGGAGTTCTTCAACTTCGTCTTCCCCCGGGTCCACTCCCAGAACCTCGGCTGGTTCGGCGGCACCGACGAGTCCGCGGACTGGGCGGTCCAGATCCCGGCGCAGTTCACCTTCGCCTACAGCGTCGATGACCTGCGGTCCCAGATCCGCTACGGCCTCGACGACAACGGCGAGCCGGACTTCGCCCTCATCAACACCGAGTACAGCGCGGGCCCCGAAGGCTTCTGCTACGACATCGACTCCGGCGGGACCTGGTACTACGGCGGCGGCGACGGCTACGACGCCCAGGCCATCAGCACCGCCGGCGCCCTCTACGAGGCCGACGGCCCCGAGGACTGCGTAGGCACCGAGGTCTGGTTCGCTGGCGACACCCTGCGGTACTGCCCCGTGCCCGAGTACGGCGAGGTGCCCATGGACTACTCGGCGGACTGGCCGGTCGACGACGCCTTCTTCGTGAACTCCGACGGCTTCGCCGACTACGACACCGAGGTCACGGTCCGCATGAAGGGCGCCTTCGCGGGCACCTTCGATGTCGCGCTGCCGGAGCCGGTCCAGCCGGTCGTGGTCGAGGGCATCGACCAGGTGGTCGACGGGGGCTACCTCTGGTCACTGTCCAGCTTCGAGGACTGCTTCGACGACGACCTCGACGGCAACACCACCCTCGACGAGACAGCCATCACGTTCGCGTGGGAGCCCTCGGAGACCGTGCTCACCACCAACGACGACCTCGGCGCCGACGAGCCCAAGGTCATCCGCGACTCGCGCACCTACGTGCGTGTCACGCTGAGCACCTTCAACCTGGGCTGGTTCGGCGGCGATGCCTTCCCGGTCCGCGCCTCGATCGTGGTGCCCGACGAGCACCACGTCGACCCGGCGACCGGGCTCTCCACCCTCGAGCTGCCCACCTCGGTGCTCTACCAGTTCCCCTCCAACGAGGGCACGTGGGGCGGCACGGCCGGTGGCCCCGGCGGCAGCTTCGGCGGCGGCTTCGGCGGCGACGAAGAAGAGACCTACCTCTTCGGCGACAGCACCCGCTCCGACTACGGCTACCTGGTCGTGACCTTCGACCGGGTCGCCGAGTACCGCCTCGACGGCGCCAACAAGGTCGGCGGCGACGTCATCCTCGCCTACAACACCGGCGACTTCGGCTTCTTCTCCTGGGCCAACCCCAAGGACGCCGGTGTCTGCGGCAACTGCGTCGACGAGGACAACGACGGCTGGCCCGACGCCCTCGACCCGGACTGTGTCGACGGCACCGCCGAGGACGGCACCTGGGACGGCTACGAGTTCTACACCTGCTCGGACAACCTCGACAACGACGGCGACGGC
>CAYFPX010000299.1:0-7452 GCA_964344945.1 uncultured Enterobacterales bacterium | reverse complement strand
TCGCCTCCTCGAGCCGGGCGATCACGGCCTGGGGCCGGGCGCCCTGGGTGTAGGCCAGAACGGCGATCTGGTGGGCGATGACCGCGACCCGCTTGTAGTCCTCGGCCGGCAGGGCGGCGGCCTGGAGGCGCTTGCCCGAGACCCAGGCGGCGGGCAGCTGCTTGTGCTTCAGGGCGGCGACGAAGGCCTTGTCCCAGCGCTTCGTGGCCTCCGGGTGGCCCAGGCCGGCGCGGACCTCCCAGACCCGCGCGGCCTGCAGGGCCACGGCGGGAGCGGCGGCGTGATCGCGCTTCAGGGAGAGGTCGGTGGCGTCGTCGAGCAGCTCGGGCAGGGTCTGGAGCAGAGGGTCGGTGGCGGCCTGGAGGGCCTGGGCGGCCCGCTCCAGCTCGGCGGTGTCGGTGGCCAGGTCGACCGCCGGCAGGTCGTCGGTACGGTCCAGCCGGCCCAGGCCTACGAGCCGCTTCACCACGGTCCGGGTCTTCTTCAGCAGGTCCCGGGAGTGGGTCCAGGGGCCGTCGTCGGCGATGCTGTCCCGGGCCCGGCCGAGCACCTCGGCCAGCTCCTCGTGGTCGGCGACCAGGGGGTCCAGCTGGGTGAAGCCCTGGTGCACCGCGGTGCGGTGGGCCTCGAGCTCGTCGAGCTGCCGGGCCATGGTGTCGACCCGGGCCTGGAGCTGGCGGGCCTGGTCCCGGACCGCCTGCCCCACGGAGCCGACGGCCTGCTGGAGCTGGTCGGGCCTGGGCAGGGCCTCGAGGGCCTGGACCAGGGCGGCCTCGTCGACCTCGCCCCCGGCGTCGAGGGCGTCGGCGACCCCGCCGAGGGCCCGGGCGAACTCCGGCGGCAGGTGGGCGGCGGCCTTGCGAAGCTCTTCGAGGGGCACGCCCTTCAGCGCGGCGCGGATGGACGCGAGGCGGGGGTCCTTGGGCATCTCTCAGGAGTCCTCGGCACGCCGGGCATAGGCGACGTGGAGGGGGTATCGTGCGCAGACCTCGGGATCGTGGGGCTTGTAGAGCTCCAGGGTCCAGCGGATGCGGTGGCGAGCGGTCTGGAACGAGGGCGGGCCTGCGGCGGGCACGGCGAGGGGCTCGCCGTGGGCGGCCTCTCCCACGATCTTCGAGGCGGCCCGGTGCTCCAGGTCCCGGCGGCGGGACTGGCCCTTGGGGCCGGTCTTCCACCAGGCCTCCTCGTGCTGGACGAGGCGCCAGGCGAGGCCCTGGCGGGAGAGGTCGGGCAGGGGGAGGGGGTCGCCGAGGCAGGCGCGGTCGACGTCCGGGCGCTGGCGGGCGAAGCGCAGGCGGTCCAGGGCTCCTGCGGCCCAGCCCCGCACGAGCTGGAGCGGTCCCCAGGCGACGGCCCCCACCAGGGCGAGCGCGACGAGCCCGGCGACCAGGGCCCCCCAGCTGGTCTGGCGGGTGGTGCTGAAGACGACGCCGGCGGCCACCAGGCCGAAGATCAGCTTGGACCAGAACCAGTAGTCGGCGAGGTGGTCGAAGACCCGCCACAGGCCCCAGCGCAGCCCGGCCAGCCGCGGCGGTCGGGGCACGCGGTCACCGGCCACCAGCGGCGGCGGTGCCACGGTCACGCGCTCGTTCAGCACGAGCTTCCTGCCCAGGTGGAGCCGCACGCGGATCGCGGGGCGCACCTTGACCACCGGCCCCCGGTACGGGAAGAAGCCCGCCGCGGGCCCCAGCACCGGCAGCGTGGTGCGGCCGGTGGCGACCAGGGCGTCGGCGTCGGCCACGGCGACCCGCGCCAGGCGCAGGGCGTCCGTCGGCCCGGGCCCGTCGACCTCCCGCTCCAGGCTCACGTCCGCCTTGGGCGCCCCCTGGCCCCGCAGCTCGGCCACGATCTCCACCTCCCCGGTCCAGGTCGGCCCGGTCGCGGGGGTGTCGAAGTGGATCGCGGCCTTGGTCCGGCTCAATACAGCGCGTCCACGGCGGCCTTCTTGGTGTCCCAGTCCTGGCGCCAGGCGTCCATGGTCGTGAACTGCTCGCTGAACATCGTGCTCTCGGTGACGCAGCGGTCCTTGGCGGCGTTCATGTTCAGCAGGTGCTGGGCCTTCTGCAGCTGGATGCCGTCGCGAATGGCCTCCTCCTCGCGGGCGCGGCCCTCGAGGGAGGTGATGTTCGTGGCGACGGACTCTTCCTGCTCGGCCCGGGCGGCCTGGTCCAGGAACTCCCGGTTCTCCTGGGAGTGCTCGGTGCCCTGGTCCTTGGCGTCGGCGGCACCCTCGCGGGCGGTGTCCTGGCCCGAGGCCATCGCCGCGCCGTCGCCGGAGCTGCCCCCTTCGGGCTGGTCGTCCATGGCGTCGGAGTTGTCGGCGAGCTTGGCGATGAGCTCGACCACGATGCCCGCCATGGAGCTGTCGGACTGGGGGACCTCGGCGTTGGCGCCGCTCAGGGTGGAGGTCCGCTGGTTCTCGGTGGCGACGGAGCCGGTCATGGGGGCGAGCATCGACTGGCTGGCCTCCTGGATGGGCTTGCCCTCGTCGGCCAGGGCCTGGGTCTCCACGGCCATCTGGCTGACCATGTTCTCCGCGGTGAACGCCCGGTAGGCCAGGGCGTGGTGGCTTCGGTCTCGGCCCAGAAGCCCCGGCCGTCGAACTCGTTGTTGAAGGCGCGCATCATCGCGCCGGAGACGTCGCCGCCCTCCTTGGCGCCCTGCCACATCTTGGAGAGGCGCCCGTAGTGCTCGCTGCGCTTGACCCGGCTCAGGGGCCCCGAGGTGGGCTCGTCGTCGTCGATGGCGTCGCAGAGGTCGTCGAAGGCGTCCAGATCGCCGATGAGGTCGGCCACGCCGTCGACGCCGTCTTCGTACTGCTCGAGCTTCTTCTCGGAGTCCTCGGTGGCGTTCGGGTCCTGGCCGCCCGACGGGCCGCCGCTGGGGCCGGTCGTGTTGGCGGCGGTGTTGTTCACGCCCTCCTTGACCGCGGCCACCTTGCCGAGCATGTCGCCGCCGACCACGGTGCCCCCGCCCTCGGCGGCGACGTGGCTGGTGGGCAGGCCGAATTCCGGCGCGCTCAGGGCGCCACCGGACGACGCCCGCCAGGCGGTCTCGGCGGCTTCGGCCTCGGCCAGGGCGCCGGCCATCGGGCCGCTCGCCGGATCCAGGCCTTGCTGGGCGACGTGGGTGAGCTCGTGGGCGACCAGGCCCCGAGCGTCGGCGGTGCCGGGCTGGAAGGCGGACAGGTCCAGGAAGACGCTGCGGCCCTCGGCCAGGCCGCGGGTGCCGGCGGAGCGCACCTTGTCGGCGGCGTCGGCGTCGACGTGCAGGTCGACGCGGTCCGGGGACAGGCCGAGCTGGGGGGCCAGGCGGCGCACCAGGGCCAGGGTGGCGGCGGCGCGGTCCGGGTCGGCGTCGGTCTCGACGGCGGTGCTGGACCGGGCGGCGCTCTCCAGGGGGTCCTGGGTGTGGAGGGCGTCGAGCACCGCGGCCAGCTGGTCGCCGATGCCCGGGTAGGGGGCCCAGGTCGCGGCCAGGGGCGCGAGCTCGGCCGCGGTGGGGGCACCGGCGAGCTGCAGCAGGACGAGCAGGTCCTCCCGCTCGGCGGTGGCCTGGGCGACCCGGCGGGTCCAGGCCTCGACGTCGGCCAGCAGGGCCAGGTCGGGCTCGGGGGAGACGAGCAGGGTGGCCCGCGCCTCGTCGAGCCGCTGCCGGGCCTGCTGGGCGAGCAGGTGGCGCAGGGCGTCGCGGACCAGGGGCGCCGGGGTGGTGCCCGGGCGGCTCGGGAGCTGCCCCAACAGGTAGTCGGACAGGTACTCGGCGCGGCTGTCCAGGCCGGCCGGCGGCGCGAAGGCCCAGGCCTCCTTGCGCTCGCCCCAGGTCACGCCGGCCCGGCGCTCGGCGAGCTCGGCTTCGACCTCGAGGGGCTGGCCCGGGGAGCTCACGGCGGTGGGGGCGCCGGCGGTGCGCCCGGCCACGTGCTGGATCACGTGGGTCAGCTCGTGGGCGAGCAGGGCGGCGCCCTCCCGGGAGCTCAGGGACACGCTGTCGCCAGCGTAGATGTCGGTGCCGACGGTGAAGGCGCGGGCGGCGATGTCCTCGGAGGCCTGGCTCGCCAGGCTGCCCTCGTGGACCCGGGTCCCCGAGGGCACCCGGTCGTGGACCCGGGACAGGAAGGCCTGCTCGGCGGCGGTGAGGGGGCGGCCGCCTCCGCCGCGGGCCTGGAGGTCCTGGAACCACGCCTCGAGCTGGGCCGGATCGTCCAGGTCGCTGCGGCCGCGGCCCTTGCGGGCGATGGGGGCGGCGGCCTGGGGCTCCGGGGCGGCGGCGGGCTCGGCGGTGCGCTCGGCGAAGGCCACCCGGTACCAGGACTGGGTGAAGCGGGTCCACTCCTGGGGCGCCAGGCCCGGCAGGTAGGGGGAGAAGTCGAGGCCCGTGGCCTGCTCGGCAGCGAGCAGATCGGAGAGGTAGTGCTCGAAGGGAGAGGCGGGCTGATCGAGCAGCAGGCGCTCGATGACCGCGTTGCCGAGCTGCTGCTGGAGGAGCTCCAGGACGCGGGGGCGCTCGAGGGGCGGGGCGAGGGCGCCCTGGGCGCCGGTGCCCGTGTGGCTGTCCCGCCGCTTCTGTTCGTGTTGGCCCATACCCGGTCGCACCCGCTGGGAGGGCGTGAGTATAGGCGTCCCAGGACCCCGTCCGCAGGCACTCTCCCGGCCAATTCGAGGTCAGGCTGAGGGGATCCGGCGACCCGCCCCGTCTCCCCCTCTTCCACCGCTGGCACCGAGGGCCGAGGCAGGCCCGGCGGGCCGATGACCGGAATCCCGCCAGGGAGGGGGGGTTGTCGGCCCGTCGTTGGGCTCCACAGCGTCGTCCGCAGGGCCTCGGTGATGTCGATCGCGCTGACCCCGGGGAGGACGACCGCTCTCAGCGTCATGCGCCCGGAACAGGCTGGGCAGGCGAACCCGTCCACCTCAAAGGTCCTCGCCAGGAGATCTGCCCGGTGCAGCCTATGCACGCTGTGCTCTGCCGGCGGGAGCTTCGGCGACCGCAGCGAGGCCCGACACGGCCGTCGCCTCGGCTTCGGGACCACCTGGGACCGCCACTCGGCCTTGTTGCTGAGCACCCCGTGCTGCTCCACAGCGGGTAGGCACCGTGTGCACGCCCGGCGGCGGAACCAGTGCAGCCAGGCGCTGGAGGAGCTCCGAGGGCGACAACACGACCCCGCTCGTGCCGTCACTCCAGGGCCGCTTGAAGCGCAGGACCACGTCTCCGGGGTCGGCCCGTCCTGCTTCGGGGTCAGGCTGGCGGGTCGGCGTTGTAGTCGGCGGGCACCTCGTGGCTGGGGAGCTCGAAGACGATGGTGCCAGCGGTGTCGGTGAAGACCAGCTCGGTGAGGGTCAGGGTGCCCTGCCAGCGCCACTCCTGGTCGGGCAGCGGGCTCAGGACGAGGGTCGCGGTGCCCGAGGCGCCCCACCAGACGAGGCTGTCGGGATGGGGCAGCTCGGCGGCCTCCTCGATGGAGCCGCAGCCCACCTCCCACTCGTGAAGGGGCACCTGCTCCAGCACCAGGGCGCTGCCGTCCGAGGCGTCGAAGGTCAGGCTGACCGGGTCGAAGGTGGTCTTGCCGATGCCGCCGAAGTCGCCGCGGACGGAGAGCCGCAGGCTCGAGTCGGTGTCCGTCAGGACCATGACGTCGGGCGGGGTGTACCGGAAGCGGTTGCAGCCCGAGGCCAGGTCGTCGGACAGCAGGGCGTCGAAGTCGGGCAGGGCGGGACCGGTGTCGGTCGTGGCGGTGTCGGCGGTGGTGCCGGAGTCGGCGGTGGTGCCGGAGTCGGTGGTCGTCTCGCCGCCGCAGGCGAGCAGGCCGAGCAGGCCGAGGTGCCAGGGATTCATGGAGCTCCTCCGACCCCAAGGTGCTCGACCGGCCACCGCCGGGCAAGCCGCTCGGTCAGGAACCCTGGCCCGGAGCTGCCCGGCAGTGTGCAGCGCCGCGAGAGCGTGCGGTCCCGGGACGCGAGTCCGGGCGCCAACCCCCCGTCTCTACCCCTCCTCCAGCCGCATCATCACGTGGTGCGTGCCCAGCAGCGCCGGGATCCAACGGCTCGGCTGCTGCTGCAGGGTGAGCCACAGCTTGGTGACGAGCACCCGCAGGGGCAGGGCCCACCGGGACATGGGCTGGAAGCCGTGGCGCTGGAAGTACCCGGGCTTGGCCGTGCCCAGCCAGATGCTGCGGGGCGCCAGCGCCCGGGCTCGAGCGACCGCGGCGGCCATCAGCGCTCCGCCCGCCCCGCGGCCAGGCGGGCTGCTGGTAGAGCGAGGGGTCGCCGTGGTTCAAGGCCCCTTTAAAACAAACGGGCAAGTATGTTTGTCTAGAGCCCTGCCCCTGGCAGCAGGTACAGCGCCCCGTCCAGGTCGCTGCCCGAGCCCGGCTCGATGGGGTCCGTGAAGACCAGGTCCGGGACCCCGTCGCCGGTCAGGTCGAAGCGGCCGTCGTAGGCGTGGCCGGTCAGATCGGCACCCCCCGCCTCGTTGCCTCGGATGAGCACGTCCTTCTGGACCGGGGCGCCGTGGTCGTCGGCCAGGGTGCGCTCACCGGTGACGGGGCCGTAGAGCACGTGCACGACCGACGCGGTCGCCGTGGGGTCATAGGCGTGGATGGCCACGTCGGCGAAGCCGTCGCCGTCCACGTCGCCCAGGGTTCCCAGGCCGTCGGCGATGTGGGTGCCGTGGCCGTTGCCGACGAAGCGGGCGTCGGCGATGGACCAGAGGGACTGGTCGATGCTCCGGCCCTTGGGACCGTCGTCTCGGAGGGTGGCGGACGTGAGCAGGTAGGCGGCGCCGGCCTGGCCGACGTCGTTGCTCGCCGAGTTCTCGAAGGGCGCACCGACGAGCACGTCGTCGAGCCCGTCTCCGTCCACGTCGCCGGCGCCGGCCATCGTGTACCCGGTGCGGGCCTGCTCGGCGCGGCCGTAGAGCCGGTGAGTGGCTTCGTTCACCAGGTCGTGGGGGCCGCCCGGGGCGCCCCCGGGCAGGATGTAGACGCAGCCGGGGTAGGCGCTCCAGGAGGGATTCGGGCATCCCGGGGCGCCGATGGCCAGCTCCGGCGTGCCGTCTCCGTCCAGGTCGCCCACCAGCGCCAGGGTGAAGCCGGCGCCGTCCTGCTCCTCGGCGACGTAGCGGGTGAGCGCGGTGACCCGCTCCAGGTTGGTGTCCTCGGTGGGCATCGCCTGCAGGTGGTAGAGGCTGCCGTAGGTCCCGAAGCTCGTCTGGTTGGGCTCCCAGTCCTCCTCGGAGCCCGAGGCCCCGACCCAGAGGCCCCCCAGCCCGTCCGGCACCACCGCCGTGCCCAGGAGCTCCGCCTGGTAGCCGGGGCCCAGCAACCAGGCGTCGTCGTCGACGTCCAGCACGGCCTCGCCGGTCCGCTCCAGCCGGGCGAAGACCACCCCGCCGCTCGGGTAGCCCTGGTTCGCCCGGGGCAGGCCCATCAGCCCTTCGAGCAGGCCGTCGCCGTCC
>CAYFPX010000298.1:0-7507 GCA_964344945.1 uncultured Enterobacterales bacterium | reverse complement strand
GAGGGCGTCAGAACCTCCGTTCCCACACCAGCCCCCACCCCCCTACGGTCCTCCGGACCATCAGGGTCCCCTTGGTGAACGACACCACGCCTACCGCGGCGAGGGCTCCACCGGTGACGTACATCGGGAACAGGTAGCGCCAGTAGTACCCGTGCGCACAGCTGCGGTCGTTGGTCTGGATGTCGTCGTCGACACAGGTGCGCCCATCGTCCACGTCCTTGTACCAGACCGTGTCCGGGTCCACGATCCCTTCTCCGACGACCGGCCCGAGCTGCGCGTTGAGCCCCACACCGGCCACGACACCGCCGGCCACGACCAGGCCGGCGCCTCCGAGCTTGAACAGGACCGGGGCCAGGCGCCGGTCGCTCGGGGGCACGGGTCGTGCGGTCGCCAGGTCCGTGTCCGACACCGGCACCGGATCCGATGCCGCCTCGTCCCCCGACCCGGGTGGCTCGGGCGCAGGGCCCCACTCGAAGCGAGACGCCGCGGCCTTCGACGCCAGCTCCTCCGGCACGCCGCCCTCTGGCAACCACCAGGTCCGTACCTGGTAGGTCTGGCCGTTCAGCAGCTGGACCAGGACGGGGCGACCCGTGGGCGCCTGTCCCGCAGCCGGCGAGCCGTTGAGGTGCCAGGTGGACCAGCTGACCAGTGGGAGCGGTGCGGTCTCCGCTGGGGCGTGGCTGGCCGTGGCCCCCTCCAGCACGGCCTGGAGCGCCTTGTCGGAGAGCTTGACCTCGGTCTCGATCACGAAGCCCGGGTCCAGGTCCAGGACGGCGTGGAAGGCGGCGACGGTGGCAGCCTCGTCCTTCCGGCCCCAGGCCTCGTACAGCGAGACCAGGTGCAGGGCGAGGGCATCGGCAGGCTCGAGCATCGCCTGGAGACAGGCCACATCGGCCCTCAGTGCCCGGGTGTGGTCCTGGAAGGGCTCGTAGAGGCCGTCGTCGTAGGCGTCCAACGCCCCATCGATGTGGGCCGTCACCTGGGCATAGGTCGCCGGACACTCCGCGTGGGCGACGGTGAGGAGCGACAGCAGCAGCACGGGGTTCCTCCAGGGGGCGCGTCATGCTACGGCATCCCGCCCTTCGGGCACCACCCCTCCGAACTACGCGAAGATGGCCACTCCACAGAGCTATCCCTCGCTCACCGATGACCAGGACGATCAGTGACCCTCCGCCGCGACAGCAACGAGCTCCGCAACCGTCAGGCAAGGCGAGGCCGGGCACTGGAGGTCTCCGATCCGGTCTTGGCGTTCTGTTGGTACGGCATCGTCGAGTCCCTCGATCGGGCCTTCGTGTCCCTGGACGAGATCCGTCGCACAGTCGCCACCGGCGGCGACTGCGGCGGGGGCGACTTTGACCTGCGCTCTGACGGCGAGCGCGTCGTCGTCTCATTCTGGGACGGTGAAGACTCGTGCCTCTTACATGACCTCCTCCCACTGCTGGATGCCATCGCTGCCGACACCCAGGCCGGACCGGCCGAGACCACCGAACCAGCTTCCCCCGAGTCGGCCCACTCGCCCACCGACCCCGACGTCGCAGAGCGTCTCGGCCCCGCACTGGGCCTGGATCTGCGCGAGCTCGCAGGGGGAGATCTCGACACGCTTCTCAAGACGCTCGGCTCGATCCTCCAGGGACTGCAGGATCACGACCGCGCAGCCCGGGAGGAGGCCGGGGCAGCTGCAAGGGCCTTCGCCGCAGAGCTCGAGACTCGTGGTGTTCGAGGTGCAGACCGACTTGCGTCTCTGCCAGAACTCCTGCAGACCAGCCAGGACCAGCTCGACCCTGCGAACCTCGCCGACCACCTGCGCACGCTGGCCGACTGGATCGAAGGCCAGGATCCCGGGGCGGGGAAGCGTGTCGGATCCGCAAGGGTGCCCGCAGCGCCATCGCCAGCGCACTGCGGAACCTGGGGCTGCGGGTGGACGACTGAGCCCGTGGCCTCGCTTCGTTCCGGGCTGGCCATCGGTCACGAGATCGGTGGCAATGTCAGCGGCATCGAGCGTGCCGGGCGCAGGGTCTCTGTCTACTTCCTGAGCGACGATGCTTCCTGCGATGCGATGGTCCTGCTGGCCGAGCTCGGGGAGATCCAACCCTGAACATCCCGCACGGTTCACCCTGCCCCCCACCGGCCCCCCCCCCCCCCCCCCCCCCGACCCCCCCTCCCCGGGATACCCTACCCCCCAGGTCCAGGACCGGAGCCACCATGTGGACGCTGCTGCTCGCACTCGCCTGCACCGACAAGGACACCACCGACACGGGCACGCCCCCGGTGCTCACGGAGACCGACTCCGGAGACACCACCCCGCCGACCGACTCCGGGGACACCACCCCGCCGACCGACTCCGGCGACACCGGCACCCCGCCCACCGAGGACTGCGACACCGAGGGCGACGAAGACGGCGACGGCCTGGCCGACTGCGAAGACCCGGACTGCGCCGACGTGTGCGTCGAGGACTGCGAGACCGAAGGCGACGAGGACCAGGACGGCCTGGCCGACTGCGAGGACCCGGACTGTGTCGACGTGTGCGTCGAGGACTGTGACGACGGCATCGACAACGACGGCGACGGCCGCGAGGACTGCCGGGACATCGACTGCGTGGACGAGTGCCCCGAGGACTGCGACAACGGCACCGACGACGACTACGACGGCCTGGTGGACTGCGAAGACGCCGAGTGCGCCGACGCCAAGGTCTGCTTCGAGGACTGCGACAACGGCGACGACGACGACCGCGACGGCGCCACCGACTGCGACGACGACGACTGCTGGGGCACCCCGGAGTGCACCGTGGTCTCCGCGCGGGTGACCGAAGGCCGGGCCTGGGCCCTGGGCAGTGTGGCCTACGGCTACTCCTGGGGCCCCGGCGGGCCACCGGTCTACGACTTCAACCTGGCCTTCGAGATCTCCGCCAGCAGCGTCGCCGGCGACCTGACCGTCGACTACGGCTCCAGCGTGCTCGGCTGCCGCTGGTACATCGACCAGATGCTGGGGGGCACATCCTGGTCCAGCTACTACAGCTTCAGCCTCCAGATCCCGGTCACCTGGCGCACCGGCTGGCGCACCAGCGGCGCCTGTGGCGGCGTGGTCGACAGCAGCATCCTGCCCGACGCCTTGAGCTGGTACTCGTCCACCGGCCTCGCCCTGCCCCCCGAGCCCGGCCTGCCCGCGCCCGGAGGCCCCGGCCTGTGGTACGTCGGCCGGCTCAACACCTACGACTACATCTACTTCTACAACGGCGGCCGCACCTCCAGCGGGCGCTCCTACTCCAGCTACACCTACGGCATCGAGCTAGGCTGGAGCCCGCTCACCTCCGGAGACTGGGTCAGCCAGACGGGCCTGTAGACGCAGTCAAGGGGTGCGAACGCAACACCCCTGCAGTCAGACGGAGTGAACGTCACACCTGTGCCCGAGGGCCGCGACCGGACCCATCGGTCAGTCGCATTCGACCCCCTTGACTGTCGCGGAGATGCTCGGGCGTGGCGGAGCTGTCGCACTCACCCCCGCTGACTGCAGGCCCTGTCTCACTCGACCCCTCTGACTGCTGCGATCGGTGGCGCTCAGGGCACGACGCAGCGCCCGTCTTCGCACACCCGCCCCTGATCGGCGCAGTCCTCGACCACGCTCTCCGGGTTGCCGCACTCGTCGAGCACGCTGACCACGGTCTCGTCGGAGCAGCCCACGGACTGGGAGGCCCAGCAGGCCACGCAGCTGCCGGACACGCAGTGCTCCCCGAGCTCGCAGGTGTCCGCCGCGTCGCCCTCGACCCCGTCGGAGTCCATCCAGACGGGACCCGCCTCGCCGCACTCGCGCCAGGCCAGGTCGACGGGGTCGGAGACGCGACAGGCCCCGTCGCTGCAGGTGGCGCCGCCTTCAGCGCAGTCCTCGAGGGTCTGCATGCCGGCGCCGTCCTCCCGGCAGCCCATGAGCAGGTCGCCGTCGCACCAGGTCTGGGTGCAGGCGCCGCAGAAGGCGACCTGCCAGACCGAGCCGTCCGACGAGCCCAGGCGCAGGTCTCCCTCGGGGCCCGACGCTGCGGCGGTGAGGGTGCCGCTGAGGCCCAGAGCCCAGACCCGGTCGCCGTCGGGCGAGACCAGGTGCAGGGTGCCGTCGGTGTCGGCGAAGGCCGCGTGGCGCTGCTGGGCGAGGGCCGGCGCAGTGTTGGCGGCGACGTCGTCCAGGCACCAGCTCAGGGTGCTCCCGGTGGCGTCCACGTGGCACAGCTGGGTGCCTGCAACGACATAGAGCCCGGTGCTGCCGTCGTCGACGGGCTGGAAGGTCGCCGCGGCGGGCAGGGTCACCCGCTCGGACTCGGCACCGGTCGGGTCGAACCAGACCACCTGGTCTCCGGCGGCGACCGCGATCAGGCCGGGCGTGGTCTCCACGGGAGAGCCCGCCGCTGCGCCGAGCCCCGCCTCGTCCACTCGCCAGTCGATGTCCCCGTTGGACGGATCCAGCCGGTAGAGCTCCGAGGTGATGCCCGCGCCCTCGTCCACCACGACCAGGGCGTAGACCTCGTCGCCGGCCCGCACGACCGGCCTCACGTCGACCGCGGAGCGGAAGTCCCGGGTCCACAGCTCCTGGGCCGCGTTGAGCGCGGTGAGCACGCCTGCGCTGTCGCCGACGTAGACCCCGCCGTCGTCGGCCACCCCGGCTTGCGAGGTGATCGCCCCGCCCACCGTCCAGGACCACCACTCCCGCCCGTCGTCCGGGTGCACCACGTGCAGCACGCCGTCGACGTCGCCGGTGAGGATGCCGCCGTCCGCTGCGAGCACCAGGGGCGAACCGGCCTCGTAGTCGTAGCGGGGCGCCCAGGGCTGCTCGCCGTTCGGCGTGATCGCGACGAGGCCCCGGCCGTCCTGGGGGACGAAGACCGTGCCGTCGGCGCCGACGATCGGCGCCTGGGACACGCCGAACCCCTCGGTGACGCCGAGCAACGTGGGGTTGTCCTGGGGATCGAGGCACTCCTCGGCGTCGGTCACGCACCGGCCCCAGCTGTCCCGCAGGAGACCAGTCTCGCAGTCGCAGGTCGCCGCTTCCTCCTCGACGCTGCATGCGGTGCCGCCCGCCAGGTCGCAGGGATTCGGCAGACACTCGGCGGGCTCGCAGACCCCGTCGACGGTCTCGTGAAAGCCGTCATCGCACAGGCAGACCTGGACCTCGTCGGCCACGCGGCAGACCGTGCGATCGACTTCGCTGCAGGGGTTCGGCTCGCACCAGTCCGACTCGACCGGGCCGACTTGGGCGGTGGTGCCGGAGTCCTCCTCGGTGGGGAGGGGGGTGTAGGAGACAGGGTCGCCGCAGGCGATCAGGAGGGAAACCAGGAACATGCTGCATCCTGGCACGGAGGCGGCTGGAGGGGCCCGGTGATAGCATCGGACCTCCTGGAGGATCCCCATGACGCGGTGGTCGACCTGGCTCGTCGCCGCCCTGGTCGCGGCCACGCCGTCGGTGGCCCGGGCGGCCTGCCCGGCGAGCTTCCAGGACGTGCTGAAGGGCACCGAGGCGAGCCTGGTGGCCTACGAGGAGGGCCGCTTCGAGGACTTCGTCCGGGAGTCGGACCGGGTGTTCGCCGACGTGGCTTGCATGCATGCCCTCCTGGAGCCGGGCGAGGTCACCGGCCTGCACCTGCTGGTGGCGCTGGAGGCCTGGCTGCGGGGGCAGCCGGAGCGGGCCACGGCCGCGCTCCAGGCGATCCGACGTCTCGAGCCCGCCTTCGACCTGCGCCTGGCGGCCACGGTGACCGACGCCGACCTGCTGGCCCTCGCCGACAGCCTCGGCGTCCCCGAGCCGCCCCAGACCCGGGCCCTGCCCATCGTGCCCTGGAGCACCTGGCGCGTCGACGGGACCGACAACGCCAAGGACGTCCCGGTGGGCACGCCGGTGCTGCTGCAGCTGGTCGACACGCGAGACGGCACCGTGCGCACCTGGTACCAACCCCGGGGCGGCGTCCCCGACAACCTGCGGGACCGGGAGGCCCGGCCGCTCCAGACCCAGGGGCTGCTGGCCCCGGAAGAGCCCGCGGTCGAGCCCGCCCCGGAGCCAGAGGCGACTGCCCCGGCCCCGTCATCGCCGACCTCGTCCAGGGCCGCGCCCTACCTGCTCGCCGGCGGTGCCTTCCGCTACGCCAGCGAGCCGAGCGGCACCCAGGGCATCCCGGAGAGCAGCGGCCTGGGCGCCGAGCTCGCGGTGGGTCTGAACCTGGGCGAAGGCACCCTCTCCGCCTCCTTCGAGGCTGGCTACGCCCAGCTGCGGTCCGGCGACGACCAGGTCCAGACCGACTGGGACGAAGCCGGCTTCGCAGCCACCGAGCAGTTCGCTGGCGACGTCCAGCACTGGGGCCGCCTGGCGGCTCTCGGCTGCGCGGGCCCGTCGGACCTGGCCTTCTGCCTGGGCGCCGAGGTCCGTGCGGGCAGCTGGGTCATCGCCAACCCCGACTACACCCCCGCCACCGGTGAGCGGGCGGCCTGGGGCAAGCAACCCGCCCTCGGCGCCGGTGGGCTGCTGCGCCTGGGCTGGTGGCCCCGGCTGCTCGCCGTGCCGACCCAGCCCGGCCTGAGCGTGAGCCTGGGCGCCTTCGCCGACAACGGCGGACTGGTGCATGCCTGGGCGAGCGCCGCCGTCTCCCTCTCCCTCTCCGGAGCCCGCCGATGATCCGGCTGCTGCCCTGGCTGGCGCTGGCGCTGGCCGCCTGTGATCCCGCGGTCGATCCAGACGATGTCGACAACGACGGCTACGCCTGGGACGAGGACTGCAACGACCTCGATCCCGCCACCAACCCCGGCGCCGCCGAGGTCTGGTACGACACCATCGACCAGGACTGCGACGGCAACGACGACGATCAGGATGGTGACGGCCACGCCGCGGTCGAGGCCGGCGGCGACGACTGCGACGACACCGACGGCGCGGTGAACCCCGCCGCGACCGACACCTGGTACGACGGAACCGACCAGGACTGCGACGGCGCCAGCGACTTCGACCAGGACGGCGACGGGTACGACTCGGCGGCCTACGGCGAGGGCGACGACTGCGTCGACAGCGACGAGGAGCTGGCGGCGCTGATGGCCTCTGACAGCTGGTCCTACGAGGGCAGCATCACCCCGGCCGAGATCCACCCGGGTCGCGAGGCCACGGAAGACACCTGCTACGACGGCCTCAACCTCGACTGCGACACCACCCAGCCCGCCGCCGACAACCCCGCCCCAGACGACTACCTCAGCGACGACGACTGCGACCAGGATGGCTTCCACCAGGCGGTCGACTGCGACGACACCGACGACCAGGTCTTCCCCGATCCCAGCATCGAAGAGGTCTGGTACAACGGCATCGACGAGAACTGCGACAACAACGATGCCGACCAGGACCTGGACGGCCACGACTCCTGGGAGGTCGGCGGCGAGGACTGCTGGGACGACCCCACGGAGATCCGCGCCGACTTCGATGCCATCAATGGCTTCCCCCAGCTCGGCGCAGCGGACGTCAACCCCGACGCCACCGAGACCTGGTACGACGG
>CAYFPX010000297.1:2936-7533 GCA_964344945.1 uncultured Enterobacterales bacterium | reverse complement strand
CTGCAGGGCCAGGGCGTTGATGACCGTGGCCAGCATGCCCATGTAGTCGGCGTGCGCCCGGTTCATGCCGCCGGAGGCGCCGGCGACACCGCGGAAGATGTTCCCGCCGCCGATGACGAGCGCGACTTCGACCCCCAGGTCACGCACCGCCTTCACCTCCGCTGCGAAGCGGGTGATGGCAACGGACTCGATGCCGAAGCCCTGGCCCCCAGCGAGCATCTCGCCGGAGAGCTTGAGGAGGATGCGCTGGTAGCGGGGGGCAGCCATTGCCCCCTCGCTATCCGGTGAGGGGGTGTCCATCCCCTCAGTTCGTCAGCTTCGCGACCTCGGCCGCCAGGTCGTCGACCTTCTTCTCCAGGCCCTCGCCCAGGACGAACCGAGCGAAGCGCCGGATCTGGAGGTTCTCGCCGATGACCGCGACCTGATCCGTGAGCAGCTCGCTGATGGTCTTGGAGTCGTCCTTGACGAACTTCTGGTCGAGCAGGACGACCTCTTCGTACCACTTGTTCATGCGGCCGCTGACGATCTTCTCCGCGATGTGCTCGGGCTTGCCCTCTTCCACGACGCGGGCGATCTGGATGCGCTTCTCGTTCTCGAAGTCCTCCTGGGAGACCTCGTCCCGGGAGACGAACCGCGGCTCGGCGGCCGCGATGTGCATCGCGATGTCGTCGCACAGGGACTTGAAGCGGTCGGTGCCGGCGGCGAAGTCGGTCTCGCAGTTGATCTCGAGCAGCACGCCGATCTTGCCGCCACCGTGGATGTAGCTGTGCACCAGGCCCTCGGTGGCCGAGCGGCCGGACTTCTTCGCGGCCTTGGTGATGCCCTTGGTGCGCAGCCAGTCGATGGCCTTCTCGATGTTGTCGTTGTTCTCGTTCAGGGCCTTCTTGCAGTCGAGCATGCCCGCGCCGGTGCGGCCGCGGAGGTCCTTGATCAGTGCGACGGAAGCCATGGGGGTGTCCTCACGGCGGTCCCGGGGCCGGGACCGCATTGGATGTCTGGGGATGTAGGGGGACTCGGGGAAGGTCGGGCCTCAAGCCTCGGTGGTGCCTTCCTCCTCGGGGGCAGGCGCGGGAGCGGCGGTGTACTCGGCCTCACCGGTCTCCGGGGTGTGGACGCGGGTGACGACCTCGACACCCTCGGCTTCGGCGTGCTGGGCCGCGGCGGCGGGGGTGGCGGAGCGGCTGGCCTGGGCGCCTTCGATGCAGGCGTCGGCGATGGCGCCGGTGAAGAGGCGGATCGACTTGATCGCGTCGTCGTTGCCGGGGATGACGTAGTCGATGCCCTGGGGGCTGCAGTTGGTGTCGCACAGGGCGACGACCGGAATCTTAAGCTTGTTCGCTTCCCGGATCGCGATGTACTCCTTCCGGGGGTCGATCACGAACAGGGCGCCGGGGCGGCCCTTGAGGTTCTTGATGCCGCCGAGGGACTTGTCCATCTTGGCGATCTCGCGGGTGAGCTGCAGGGCCTCCTTCTTGGTGAGGATGCTGAAGCGGCCCTCGGCCTCGGCCTTCTCCAGGGCGACCAGGCGGTCGATGGAGCGCTTGACGGTCTGGAAGTTGGTCATGGTGCCGCCGAGCCAGCGGTTGTTCACGAAGAACATGTTGGCCCGCTCGGCCTCTTCCCGGACGATGTTGCGGGCGGCCTTCTTGGTGCCGACGAACAGCACCGGGTTGCCGCTGGCGACCACGCCGGCCACGAAGCGGCTGGCCTCGACCAGGCAGCGCGCGGTCTTCTGCAGGTCGATGATGTGGATGCCGTTCTTGGAGCCGTAGATGTACGGCTTCATCTTCGGGTCCCAGCGACGGGTCTGGTGGCCGAAGTGAACGCCGGCCTCGAGCAGCTCGCGGAGCGAGACGTTGGACATGGATGTCTCCAGTGGCAGCGGTGCCCGGGCTCTCCGGGGGTGGCGCTGCGGGATCGGGTTGGAACTTCCGCCGGCGGCCCCGCCCGACTGCCGGCCCGAGGACCGGGAGCCACCCTGGGAGGGGTCCGTGCTCCAGCGTGTGGATTACCCCCAGGGAACCCTGGCGGCGGCCGCCGTCTAACCGGTTCGGGGCGGGGTGCCAGCGGGTGCTGGGGCAAGGCACCGGTCGACACCCCTGTCGAAGATCCGACAATCGATCGGCAACTGGCAGCCCAAGTCCCCGAGATCATTGACATGCAGATCTGGTCCTGGACTTGCCAGGGCACGGGCCATGCTCCTCGCCCAGCTCGCCGCCTGCCAGACCCGAGAACCCGAGTCCACCAACCAGCAGGAGACGCGGGCCGAAGCCGGCCGAGGCAACGCAGCCCAGCTCGAGCAGGTGCCCGCTGGCCCGGCCGACCCCCAAGACCTGGCGCGCAGGCTCCGAGAGGTGGTGGTTCCCGCCTGGGAGGCCGCCGTCCTGGACGGAGACCTCGTAGAGGCGGAGATCCAGCTCGCCGGTGTCGAGCTCCTGCTCCGTCATCTCGACCCTGCCCAGGTCCCCGACGTCGTCGGTCGGCTGCCGTTCATCGAGTCGCAGATGGCGGAGCTGCGGCAGGGCCCGACCTGTGAGATCGACACAGAAGGCGAGTCGCTCTCCAGCGCCGACACCCTGTCCGCACCCCTCTCGAGGGACCAGCCTGAGCGAGTCGCCGATCTGCATCGAGCCCTCGTGGAGAGTGACGTCCAGGCCGCCTGGCCCCTGCTGGCCGGGCTCGATCGCCCGCTTCGGGTCGACTACCACGAGCGCCACGGCCAGGCCGTGGAGACCACCATCCACCAGCACTTCATCGGCGAGGAGCGGGCTGCCCTTCTCGCCTACGCGTCCGGCGGGGGGTTGGGCCACAAGGAACGCCTGCTGGCGCTCACGGTCGAGGACCGAGGCAGCGAGCCCGACGCTGTCTTCGCCTTCCTGGAGTCGATCCCCTTGACCGCGCGGGCCGCGCTCGCCAAGGACCCACAGGTGCGCGAAGCATTGCTGGAGCTGGGCTCTACGGGGTACGAGCGGGCCTTCTGGTCCGTGTACGGGCGGGGAGCGGATCGCTGGCCCCACACGCTGGTCGTTCGGCTCCGGGCCCGCGAACAGTGGTTCGGCGGGGAGGACGAGGCCGGCATGGTGGAGGACGTTCGAGCCTGGTCTCTTCACCATGGGCCGGTCGAGCTGGACGAGGTCTCGGAGGTGTTGGACTGGCTCGAAGGCCGCGTCTCGGCGCGAGACCTGCTCACCTGCCAGCACCTGCTGCAGACTGGGGGGTCCCCGAGCCTGGCCGAACAGGTCACGGAGGCCGGTGCCGACACCACCCTGGGCTTCTCGGACGTGGACGAGGCCGGCCTCTACGCCGCCCTGAAGGCTGCTGACCCGACCGACCGCCAGGCCCTCGCGTCGGACGAGGGACCCGCCAGCGAGACCCTCGACCAGCTGGACCCGCCGGAGCTGGACCGGGCCGAGGCCCTCATGGAGAGCCCGGCCTCAGGGCCCCAGCTCGAGGGTCTGGATGACCTGTTCGAAGAGCTGAACTCGGCCGCATTCGTCCACGACAAGACCGTCTACGAAGCCCTCGGCCGGCTCGACGGGGCCGACCTTGCGCGACTGCGGGGGGACCCGAAGGCCATCGTGCGCCTGACTCTGGGGGTCTCCGACACGCAACGCCTCTGGGCGATCCTCCAGCCTCCTGGTAGCAACGCCCGCCTGGTCGCAGGGCTGGAAGCCGCGACCTCGGGGCTGGATGACGCCGAGGACCACGCCTATCGCATCGTCCTGGAGTGGCAGGCCCACGGAGGCGCCCTGGACCCGGCCGCCCACCAGGAGGAGCTGACAAGGGCCCGCGACGCCCTGGCGGATCTCGGCATCTGCGATCGCATCCTGTTGGAGCAGGCACTGGACGGTATGCGGGCCCTGACCTGGGAGGACCGCCTGGCGCAGGCGGTGCGCGGCTACGGCACCGACAACACCGGGCTCGAGGACACCCTCGCCGAGCTGCCAGACGAGGTGCTGGTGCTCGAGTGGTCGAACCTGGATCAGGTCCAGGGCTCTGAGGACGAGTCGTTCGTGCCGGACATCTCGCCTCGCACCTCGGGCCTCATCGCGGGGGATCGCGCCGATGCCGTAGACCTGGTGGGCCAGCTGCGACGACGCCTCATCGAGGCCCTGGAGGACCCCCAGCTCGTTCAGCGGGCCGCGGCGGAGTTCGGCTACGAACCGGGTCTGGTCGACACCATCGAGCTCGGCTACGCGGATCGATCGGCCCGGCTGGGGCAGCAGCGTGAGGGCGCCCGGAATGCCCTGTCCAATGGTCTGATGGACCCCTGGGAGCCCCCCGGCAAGCTCAGCGAGCAGTCCTTCGGCGAGTGCCACGGGGCGACAGCCGCCGCAGTCCGAGCCGAGGACGGGAGCGAGCGCGAGGCGGAGCTGTGGGCTGCTGCCCAGGAGCCGTGTGCGGTCTTCGAGGCCGACCTGGCCGAGTACGCTGCGGCGAAGGACAGTGCTGCGCGGATCGCGGGGGCCGTGGCCGGTGCGGTGGCGGGTCTGGTGGCCACGGTGCTCAGTGGCGGAACCGCCGGCGCTCTGATCGCCGCAGTGTCCGCTTCCCTGCTCGACGAGGCCGCCCAGGCCGCAATTCGGGGCGAGGACTA
>CAYFPX010000297.1:0-2899 GCA_964344945.1 uncultured Enterobacterales bacterium | reverse complement strand
GACGCGGACGTGGGTGCGCAGCAGGTCCTGGGGGACATTGCGGCAGCTGTTGTGACCGTGGGCATGGGGCCGCTGGCGGATCGGCTGAGTAAGGGGGCGATGGCCAGCGACATCGCCAAGGAGCTCATGAGGCGAGTCGGAACGCGATTGGGTCCGCAAGCCCAGGCGGCTTCGACGGATGCGGTCACTGAAGCCCTGACCGGGGCCATCCAGGGCTTCCCCGGCTCCGTAGCCAAGGACCTCGTGGTGACCGAAGGGCTACTGCGAGAGGAGTTTGCGGGTATGGACACCCGGCTTGCTGAATCGCTCGGTGAGGGGTCCCTCGAGTTGGTCGCCGCCACCCTGACACACTGGAAGTTCGAGACCCACGCCCGCATCGACGCGGCCAAGGCAGCCGGCGACTGGGACGCCCTGAGCAGTGAGCTGGCAAAGAAGGGTCTGGTGGACGAACTATTGGTGGGTGCGGCAGCCAGCGTGGCGTCAGGAGAGATGCCCGACGGCGTGGCGTTTGTGGAGCTGCTCTGCAAGCTCGCCGAGACGCCCTCGACGGCGTCGCGCGGCGCGGCAGCTACCAGGATCTCGGCCCGAGATGCACTGGCGTTCTACAACCTGTCATCGGCGGAGGAACTGGCGACGGCGCCCCACATCAGCCAAGATCTGGCCTCGGCAATCGTGCAGAGGCGTCGCGACACCGGAGGCTTCCGGCGGCTCGCCGACGTACTTGCCGTGCCCGACTTCAAGACCAGTGCAATGGAGCCCGTCGCAGCGGCCCTGCTCTCCGACTACGAGACTCTGCGCCTCGAGGCCCACCGAGGCGACCACTGATGCTGCCCGCGGTCCTCCTCCTGGCCCCTTGGCTGACGGGCTGTCAATCGCCGGAGGCGCCGATGCCGGCGCTGCCCGCGTCCATCGTCATGCTGGCGCCGATGTCGTCGACGCCAGTGCCCGTCCAACGACCTGGGAGGCCGGTCCAGTGGAGCGACAAGGTAGAGCTGGACCTCGCCCTACTCAACTACCGCAGCCGGGAGATGAAGGGGCCGTTGATGGGCGTGTCGCTGGTCGACCCGGAGTCCGGCGAGGCGTACAGCGACGTGGACCTTGCCTACATGCCGGTGGACGGGCTGGACGACTTCCGGATGCTCTACGAGGTCGGGCCAGGGGCGGCGCACCTGCTCTGCCGCGGATCTGTTGGTGCCGACGCAACCCGGCAAGACGGCGGCATCGAGGTGGTTGTGGCCTTCGAGGTCATCTACAACCCCGATCACGACCTCCCCCAGAACCGACTCAGGTTCCTCCACCCCGTCACCCTGGAGCCCATGGACGGCCCGACGCCATTCGAGGTCGTTGGCCACACCATCCACCGTCGTGATGGAGTCGACCGGTACGCCTATGTCTTGGAGGGCGAGTACTACACATGGATTCAGATCCCTGCGGAGGACCGCGTTCCCATCCACGCCGCCCCTCCAGCTCAACCATGGGCTGACACCGACGGTCTCTCAAGCGCAATGTGGAGGTACGTCGACCAGGCCCTCTCCAAGAAGTCGAGCCTCACCCTCTTCACGGTCTCCGCATTCGAGGAGCCCATCACCGGCGCGGTCCGCAACCTCCGCACCCCCATGCCCCTGGACCACCCTGAGCGCGGTCTCGAGCCGGTCTACCCCTTGACAGCCCACACAGCCGACTACCTCGCCTACTCAACCGACGACGACAACGGAGACACTGTCTACGTGGCCTTCCGGGTCCAGTTCTCGCGGGAGCCATTCCTCACCTCGGCAGGCCACCCAGCGTACTTCCGGGTCGAATCGCACAGCATCGCTCAGGTCGAGAGCACGCCCCGCTTCACCTACACTCGCGCCGGCGACTTCTACCATCGGGTAGCGGCCCCCGCCCCCCT
Source organism: uncultured Enterobacterales bacterium (assembly GCA_964344945.1). Classification (GTDB taxonomy): domain Bacteria; phylum Myxococcota_A; class UBA796; order UBA796; family CAJQPC01; genus CAYFPX01. Next base: position 1,005 of record CAYFPX010000297.1, on the reverse strand, counting down.
CGTCCGGCCCCCACCGAATCCGGAGTGAAGTGCTACGCTGCCGCGGATGGGCAAGCGGGCGACGTCGGGGGTTGTGGCGCTGGCACTGGCCGGCTGTCTGCCCTCGGCCGACGACTACGAAGACCTGCGCCAGGACCTGATGGACCTGGACGGCGATCTGTACCCGGCCGCACAGTACGTCGGGCTCTACGAGCGCGGCTACCCCGTGGCCGACTGCGACGACCGGGACTTCGACGTGAACCCTGGTGCGGACGAGGTCTGGTACGACGACGTCGACAACGACTGCGACCCGGCCACCGCCGACGACGACCAGGACGGCGACGGCTTCGACGCCGAAGATCAGGGCGGCACCGACTGCAACGACGAGGACCCTGACCAGTTCCCGGAGAACGAGGAGATCTACTACGACGGCCAGGAGCAGGACTGCGACGAGAGCAGCTCCGACATGGACCAGGACGGCGACGGGTACGAGATCCTGATCCACGACGACTGCGACGACACACGGGCGGACATCTACCCGGGGGCCGACGAGGTCTGCGATCTGGTCGACACGGACTGCGACGGCGAGATCGACGAAGGCGTCGACACCTGGTGGGTAGACGCCGACGGCGACGGCTACGGCAGCGACGAGCTCGGCCCGACGGTGAGCTGCACGCCGGACAGTGGCGCGGTGTACGTCGACGGGGACTGCGACGACGGGGAGGCCGGGGTGTCGCCGCGGGCGGAGGAGGTGTGCAATGACCTGGTGGACAATGACTGTGACGGTACAGACAACGGCTGCAGCCACCCGGCGGAAGTCGTGCTCGAAGACCAGGAGCTGCGCCTCGAGTCAACCAGCGCGGGTGACCTGTTCGGTGCCTGCCTCGCAGTGGCCGATCTCGACCGCGACGGTCGCGATGACCTCATCGTAGGGGCAGCCGGAGACGACGAGGGCGGTGCCGACGCCGGCATCGCTCGCGCTTACCTCTCCCCCGTCGACTTCTCGGGCGGACTTGCCGGCGCCGA
>CAYFPX010000296.1:0-7640 GCA_964344945.1 uncultured Enterobacterales bacterium | reverse complement strand
CACCGACACCGACACCGACACGACCCCGCTCACCTTCGTCGACGACGTGTTCCCGCTCATGCAGAAGCACGAGTGCACCGCCTGCCACCAGTGGGGCGAGGACGAGCTCGGGTACTACGACCACATGACCGCGGGCGGAGGCACGGGCGGTCCGATGGTGGTGGCCGGGGATGCCGCGGGCAGCCGCTTCTACGACCGCATCGCCAGCGAGACCCCGAGCTCGGGTTCCCGCATGCCCCTGCTGCTGGAGGAGGTCGGCCAGGATCGGCTGGACTGGTTGTCCGCCTGGATCGACGGCGGCGCCGAGTACAGCGACGACTGGGCGACCGAGTGGAAGGCCTTCACGAACAACAACACCCAGAGCTGCCACCGCTGCCACACCGGCTGGAAGGGTGACGCCGACGAGGCGATGCACGCCGACCTGCTGGCCACCGAGATCGGCGGCGTGAAGATGGTCGAGCCCGGCGATCACGCCAGCAGCCTGCTCTACCAGAAGGTCAGCGGCGACGGCCTGCCCTGGGGCCAGCAGATGCCGCTGATCCTGGAGCTGATGCCGAGCGAGGAGATCGCGGTGGTCGGGTCGTGGATCGATGCCGGGGCTCTGTTCGAGTAGCCCCGGTCAGAACCCTCCGCCGAACCAGATGTACACGGCGTCGGAGTCCATGTTGCCCGCGGCGATGTCCAGCACGCCGTCGTTGTCGAGGTCCATCAGGGCCATGGCCCGGGCCGGCGCTTCGCCCAGCCAGTGGTCGGCCTCGCTGATCAGCACCTCGCCAGGGCTGACCGGGCCTTCGAAGATGGCCACCCCGAACCGGGCGCTGTCCTCGCCGGCGCCGCCCACCAGCAGGTCGTCGATGCCGTCACCGGTCACGTCGCCGAAGGTGACGGCCTGGCCCACCAGGTCGACCTCGCAGCGTCCGTGGGTGGCGAAGTCCGGGTCCAGGGTCTGGTTGCCGCCGCCCCAGGGGTCCATCAGCGCCCAGACCGAGCCGCTCTCCGGGCCGTTGGACTCGTTGTCCTCGGCGCCCCAGACCAGGTCCATGTCGCCGTCGGCGTCCAGGTCACCGATGGCCAGGCTGCTGACCATGGTGGCGCTGGAGCTGGTGGGGGTGAGCCGCTCGCCGGTGGCGGCCTTGGTGTTGCCGCGCTTCAGCGGGCCGTAGAGCACGGTGGCCGAGGCCGGGTCCTGGCCGACCACCATGTCCTCCTGGCCGTCGCCGTCGACGTCTGCGACCGCGAAGGGCTTGGCGAGCTCGCTGTCCCCCAGCACCTGGCTGTGGGCCTTGGACATCGTGGCTTCGCCCGGGGCGATGGGCCCGGCGATCACGTAGATGCTGCCGGCGTCGTTGCCGTTGTTGTCGGTGCCGGGAGCGCCGATGATCAGGTCCCAGAGGCCGTCGTCGGTGACCTTGCCGAAGTGGATCGACGCGCCGACCTGGTCCCCGGGCTCGTCGCCGTAGAAGCGGATGTTGGACTCGGTCAGGCTGTAGGTGCCGGGCCGCAGCGGGCCCTTGAAGACGTAGACGGCGCCGATCTTGTCGCTCTCGCCGCCGTCGCTGAAGTACGGCGCACCGATGGCGATGTCGTTGGTGCCGTCGTTGTCCAGGTCGCCCAGGCCCGCCAGGGCGGTCGCGGCGCGGTCGTCGGCCTCTTCCTGTTCCCAGGTGGCGTCGTTGACGCCGATCTCGCGCTCGCCGGGCTCGAAGGGCCCGAAGAGCAGCACGGCACCCCGCTTCCGGCCGGCCAGGATGTCCTGGTAGCCGTCGCCGTTGGTGTCCCCGGCTGCCGCCAGGGCCCGGCCGAAGCCGTGGTCGCCGTTGATGGTGATGTCCGCGGGCACGGACTCCGGCGCGGTGTCGTCGACGCACAGGGGGCAGGTGAGGTCCGGCACCTCGGTGCAGGAGACCCAGCCGTCGGGCACGCAGCTGTTGGTGAACAGCAGGCAGCCGGCCGGGTCGTCGGGAGGTGCGGCCGCGGTGGCTTCGTCGGTGCAGTTGCCGAAGTCGCCGGCGGCGGCGCAGACGGCGTTGACCGGCTCGGCGTTCCAGCAGTCGCGGCCGCTGGCGGCGTCGACCTCGAGCAGGGATGCCACCAGGTTGGTGCAGCCGGCGGTAGCGGAGCAGTCCTCGATCGGGACGGCCGAGCAGTCGGCGGCGTCGGTGCCGTCGTCGTTGCCGGCGCCGTCGCCCGCACAGGCGAGGGTGAGGAGGAGGGGGAGGGGGGTCATCATGTCCGGAGCTCCTCGTCACCTCCTATCACGGGGTCGAGGGGCTTCGCTCACGGCCCGCAGGGCGCCTCCCGCACGAGGATCTCGGAGACCAGCTCCGTGGTCCCGTGCAGGTGGTAGGTGGCCATGAAGAGCCGGTCGATGTCGGTCTCCACGGAGCCGGTGTACTCCTCGGGGTGGAAGGTCACCGCGATGTAGTCGCTGGACGCGGTCGCCCCGTTCTTCAGGTCGCTGAGCACGTCGTTGAAGTCGACGGCCCCGGCGCTCACCAGGGGGTTGAACCAGATCGTGCCGAGCTCCGGCACGTCGACGCCGCTGTAGCTCTGGCAGGACGTGCCCCAGAGCGACCCCGCTCCGCTGATGCTCGCGTTGTTGCTGCCGTTGCCCTGGCGGCCCTGGCTGAAGGTGTACTGCCCCTGCCACTCGGGGCTGCGCATGTCCTGCTCGTTGCCGTGGTTGGCCACGTTGAAGTCCACGTGGTCCCCCGAGCCGATGTTGAAGGGCGGGCCCTTCAGGATGCTCTCCAGTCCGGTGACCGGCGCGGTGTCCAGGGAGCTGTCCCAGTAGGGCTGGCAGGCGTCGGCCCAGGCGGCGGACAGCCAGGTCTCGTCCCAGTCGGCTTCGGGCACCGCGCAGGTGTCGTCGGGGTTCTGGTGGGTGACGTCGTGGTGGTGGAAGCCGAACTGGTGGCCGTTGTCGTTGACCCACCGCGCCGCGACCATGCGGCGCTGTGGGCTCGCGAGGATGTGTCGGGCCCAGTCCGGGGCCAGCAGGATCGTGAGGCGGTGGCCGTAGCTGTTGGCCTCCTGGACCACGGCCACCAGGTCCGCCCAGTGGTCTGTGGCGCTGATCTGGGGGTCGCACTGGATGGTCACGGCCACACCCCCGAGGGCGAGGGCTGGCGGGCTGGCGAGCAGGGCCAGGGGCAGCAGGGTCATGGTCCACCGGGGAAGGAGGGTCAGCGTACGATGGATGCATGGTCTTGTGGCTCTTGGCGTGCACAGGCGGTGGAACCCCCGGCACGGGAGAGCCCGCGGCCCCGGTGGAGACGGGCACGACCGGGTCCGCCGACACCGGGCCTGCGCTGGTCGCCGACGTCGAGGGGGTCACGGTGTCCGGCGATCCCGGCCGCTACGACTTCGCCGTGACCCTGGCCAGCCCGGACCTCGACTGCTCCCGGTATGCGGACTGGTGGGAGGTGGTCTCCGGTGAGGGGGAGCTGCTCTACCGGCGCATCCTGAACCACAGCCACGCGGACGAGCAGCCCTTCACCCGCAGCGGCGGCCCGGTGGCGACCGAGGCCGACCCGTGCTCCGAGCGAGGGCCCGCAGGTCGAGGAAGGCGCGCCCCTCGGGCGTCTCCCGGGTTGGCCGCGTCACAGCAGGACCTCGAGCGCGTGTCGGAGCGGCGACTCGGCATGGGGAACCTGGCGAGCGAGCCGAAGCAGCTCCGCGGGCGTGGCGGTGGGTGCGCGGAGCCAGTTCCGCAGGGCCTCGTGGGCCAGGTCGTCGACGCGGAAGTCCACTTCGACGCCGGCGCCCGCAGCGCGGGCGGTGGCCTGGTGTGAGGTGGTCGGGGTCGCAGGGTCCGAGCCGGCCTGACCTGGAAGCTCGATCCAGCCATCCACGCAGCGCCCGATGGGCCTTCCAGGGCAGCACGCGGGGCGGGCCCAGGGCCGCGATCATCAGCCCCTCCTTGCTGCCGAAGCGATTGAACAGGGTCGTGTGACTGACGCCGACCTCCGCCGCGATCACGCTCGCCGACACCGCCGGACCTCGCTCGAGGAAACAGCGCCGAGCGGCCTGGAGGATGGCCTCGTCCGTGACGGCTCGTGGACGTCCCATCAGGTCCGACCCGTCGACGCGATGAGCGCGGGGAAGCGTTCCGCGGCGTCGAGCACCAGGGCCTCGTTCGCGGCGACCGTGTTCACGTGCGCGGCGAACTGCGAGTAGCGAGGCACCTCCATCACTTCTTTCCCGAGAGAAACGAACCAAGAGGCCGGTCCCCGTCAACCGCGGCTGCCCCGAACACATCGACCAGGAAGTCCAGCACCACGCGCACCTTGGGTACCCGGTTCCGGCCGGGCAGCGTCAAGGCGTGCACCGGCGGTCCCTGCGCGGCCTGGTGCCGCAGCACCTCGACGAGCGCTCCCCTGCGGACCTGGTCCTCGACCATGAAGTCGAAGGCCTGGACCACCCCGAGCCCGGCGACCGCCGCGTCGACGAGCAGGTCGCCCTGGTCGAGCAACACCGCGCTCTCCGAGCGCTGGACCACTTCCTGTCCGTCGACTTCGAAGCGCCAGTCGGCGACACCGCCGGCCGGACGGGCGAAGCGCAGGCAGGTGTGCCGCGAGAGCTCGGCCTGGTCGCGGATCTCGCCCTCGCGGGCCAGGTACGAGGGCGAGGCCACGGTGGCCCACCGGGGAGTCCGCAGCCGCCTGCCCACGAGGGAGGAGTCGGGCAGCGGGCCGACGCGCACGGCGATGTCGATCTCCTCCTCGGCCAGCCGGACCTCCCGGTCGGTGAAGGAGAGCTGGAGCGAGATCCGGGGGTTGCGCGCCAGCAGGCGGTGCAGCGCGGCGACCACGGGACGCCCCATCACGAAGGACAGGGACACGGTCACGGGGCCTCGGGCGACCTGGGCCGAGCGCGTCAGCTCGTCCTCTCCGGCCTGGAGCCGGTCCAGCGCATCTCGGCAGTGGCGCAGGTAGACCTCGCCCTCGGGCGACAGCGAGACATGGCGGGATGTGCGATACAGGAGCTGGGTGCCCAGGCGGTCCTCCAGGCGGGAGACCGCCTTGCTCACGGCCGTGGGGGTGACCCCGAGGATGCGGGCGGCGGCGCGGAAACTGAGCTGCTCCGCGACGTGGACGAAGGCCGGAACACCGACGAGCTCGGGCATCGTGAACTCCTGGTCATCGAATAGATGAATGAGAGGAGGATTGTGCACCAATGCGCGTTGACCTACAAGATGGGTGTCCCTCCCCAGGAGTCCCTCATGAAGATCGCCGTCCTCGGAACCGGAGTCGTCGCGAAGACCATCGCCGGGAAGCTCGCTTCGGTCGGCCACGACGTCGTGCTCGGAACCCGCGATCCGGACGCCACGATGGCGCGGACCGACCCCGACAGCTTCGGCCAGCCGCCGGTGAGCGAGTGGCGTGACTCCCACCCCTCGGTCGGCCTCGAGACCTTCGCCGCCGCGGCCGCAGGGGCGGAGGTGATCGTCAACGCGACGGCCGGCGCCATCGGCACCGCGGCGCTGGAGCTCGCGGGCGCCGACAACCTCGACGGCAAGATCCTGATCGACATCTCCAACCCCCTCGACTTCTCGAAGGGCTTCCCCCCCTCGCTGAGCGTCTGCAACGACGACTCCCTCGGCGAGCGGATCCAGCGGGCCTTTCCCGGCGCCCGCGTGGTCAAGACGCTCAACACGGTCAACGCAACCCTGATGGTGGACCCCGGACAGCTCGCCGAGGGCGATCACACGATGTTCGTGGCCGGCAACGACGCCGCCGCCAAGCAGGCGGTCTCCGGCTTCCTGCGCGAGTGGTTCGGCTGGAAGGACGTGCTGGACCTCGGCGACATCTCGAATGCGCGCGGCACCGAGATGGTCCTCCCCCTGTGGACGCGGATCTACGCGTCCACGGGCAACCCGATGTTCGCGTTCAAGGTCGTGCGCTGATGCAGTACACGACCCTCGGGGAGAGCGGCCTCGTCGTCTCTCGACTGTGCTTCGGCGCCATGACCTTCGGCAGCGGCAGCTTCCACGGCTTCGAGTTCAACGTCGAGCAGGATGTCGCCGACCGCATGGTCGGGCTCGCCCTGGACGGCGGCGTCAACTTCTTCGACACCGCCGACATGTACGCGTCGGGCCAGTCCGAGGAGATCCTGGGTCGCGCGCTGGGCGAGCGCCGGCGCGACGTGGTCATCGCGACGAAGTGCGCGAGCAGGCAGGGACAGGCACCCACGCGCTTCGGCCTGTCGGCCGGCCACGTCATCGCGGCCTGCGAGGCGAGCTTGAGGCGCCTGGGCACCGACTACATCGACCTGTACCAGGTCCACTTCGATGATCGCGTCACCCCGCTGCCCGAGACGCTGCGCGCGCTCGAGGACCTCGCAGCGACGCTGGAGCTCACCCATGCCGAGCTGGCCGCGCTGGACGAGGTCTCCGCGATCACGCCCACCTACCCGGGGTGGATGTACGCCCGCGGGCCGAGCGATCCCATCGCCAGACAGGTCGCGAGACGCTGAGGAGGTCGTCATGGAAGGCAAGGTCTGCATCGTCACAGCGGCCACGTCCGGCATCGGGCGCGGGATCGCCGAAGAGCTGGTCAAGGCCGGAGCCACGGTCGTCGTCACCGGGCGAGACCCCGAGAAGGGGCAGCGCGCGGCCGAGCAGATGAGCGCCATCGGGCCCGGGGCGGCGCGGTTCGAGCAGGCCGACCTGCTGGTGCAGGCCGAGATCCGTGCGCTCGGCGCCCGTCTGCTCGACCAGCACGAACGGATCGACGTCCTCGTCAACAACGCGGGTGGCTCCTTCTGGGAGCGGCAGCTCACACCGGACGGCGTCGAGCGCACCCTCGCGCTGAACCTGCTCGCCTCCCACCTGCTGACCGCTCTCCTCCTGCCCCACCTGAAGAGCTCGGCTCCGGCGCGCATCGTCAACGTGGCGACCAAGCTCGGTCGCGGCACCCGCTTCGATCTCGAGGATCCGCAGTCGGAGCGCAAGTACAGTGGCTTTTCTGCCTACGCCTCGGCCAAGGCCGCGCTCATCGCCTGGACCTTCGAGCTGGCGCGCCGACTGGAGGGTACGGGCGTGGTGGCGAACGCCTGCCACCCCGGGGTGGTCCCGGAGACGGACTTCGGGAGCGACATGCCGGGCTTGTTGCGAGCGATCGGACCGATCCTCGCGCGCGTCACGTTCATGCACACGCCGATGTCGGAGGCGGTGGTGACGCCGGCATGGCTCGCCACGGACCCGCAGACCGCGACGGAGACGGGCGGCTACTTCATCAAGAAGAAGCGGGTCGACGCGCCCCGACAAGCTGAGGACACCGAGCAGGCTGCCCGGATCTGGAAGCTGTGCGAAGACCTGACGGGCTCCGCCCAGAGCACGGCGTAGCGGAGGAGAGGCCCATGCGAGCGATGGTGATCGACGGCTACGGAGACGCCGACGTCTTCGAGCTCCGCGAGGTCGAGCCGCCGCGTCCCGGGCCCGGCCAGGTGCTGGCGGCCTGGGCTGGTGGGGCGCAACGCTGCTGGCGTTCTCGGCCGTGCTGGTCCTTGCTTGGCAAGCGAACCCATGACATTGGAGCATCTGGTCACGGGCTGGGACCCCACGGACGGGCCCTGAGGGGCGAGGAGAACGAACATGGAGATCGGCATTCTCGGCGCGGGCAGCGTCGGTGGGAACC
>CAYFPX010000295.1:6120-7792 GCA_964344945.1 uncultured Enterobacterales bacterium | reverse complement strand
GCTCGGCCACGACGACGACGACCTGCTCGACGATGACCTGCTCGACGACGACCTGCTCGACGACGACGAGCTCCTCGACGACGACGACGACCTCATCGACGACGACACCGTGGACACGGCCGGCGGGGACCCGGAGCCGGAGCCGGAGCCGGAGCCGGAGCCGGAGCCGGAGCCCGCGGTGTCCGAGGTCGACGAAGCGGCGGCCTTCTTCGCCGACAGCGGGCGGCACCGGCCGGCGGCTGACAGCGACGAGGGTGGCGGCGGGCAGGACCTGCTGGGCGACCTCTTCGGAGACCTGGGCCCCCCCACTCCGAAGAAGCCGCCCGCGGCCCGGCCCAAGGCCTCACCGGGCAAGGTCCCGGAATTCGCTGCCCCCGTGGAGGACGAGTTCTCCGCGGCCATGCGCCTGGATCCCGCCCGCCAGGCGGGCCACGACCGCTCCGAGGACCCCCACGCCGACGCCTGTGCCCTGATCGACATGGGACTCTTCGTCGACGCCGACAGGGCACTGTCCGCCCACGAGGGGCTGCGCATCACCGCCCTGAGGGCTCTGTGCACCGCCGGCCTGGGAGACCTGTCCGAAGCCCGTGACATCCTGGCGGATGCCGTGGACGACGCCGCCGAGAGTGACCCGGCGTACCCCGAGGCGCTCTTCCACCTGGCGGCCCTGAGCGCCCGGGCCCGCAAGCGGCGTCGGGCCATCCGCCAGCTGAAGGAAGTGGTGGAGCTGGCCCCGGGCTTCCGCCCCGTCGAGGTCCAGCTCCGGCTGCGGGCGCTGGAGGAGCTCGACGGTTAGGCTGACTCAGCCAGCGAGAGTAGCTCAGTTGGTAGAGTCCGAGCTTCCCAAGCTCGTTGTCGCGGGTTCGAGTCCCGTCTCTCGCTCCATCGAAGGCGCCCGGCCCGGGAAGACACCTCCCTGGCCGGGCGTCTCGCCTCTGCTGTGAATGGCCCGCCGACTCACCAAGGCGCGGCGGATCCTGGGCCGGGTCCTGCTGCTCACCGCTGCCCTGCTCGCCACCGGGCTGGTGGTGGACCTGCCCGGCGTCCGGGGCCAGGTGGACCGCCGGCTCGAGGACCTGGCGATGGTGGTCACGGGGGAGCCGGTCCGCATCGACGACGTGCGCATCCACCTGTGGCCGCCTGCGCTGACCGTCGAGGGCCTGGTGATGGGGGAGCCGGGGGGAGCCCGCATCCAGGCGGATCGGGTCTACCTGAAGCCGGGGCTACGGGGACCACGCCCGGTCTTGAGCGTGCTGGGCCTGGAGAGGCCCCAGGTGCGGCTGGTGCTCGACGAGGAGGGCCTGCGTGGCTTCACCGCCCTGCGCCAGGGCGAGGCCACCCTCAGCGAATTTCCCTGGGACGAGCTGAGCGTGACCAGTGGCTACCTGGAGATCGAGCTGGAGAGCGTCGACGCTTCGATCCAGCTGGAGGGTCTCGGGGTCCGACCGGACCCGACCACGCCGGGGGTGGTGGACCTGGAGATGGGCGCGGTCGCCGTGCGCAAGGGCGGGACCTGGCAGCGCTCCCAGCCGACCCGCATCCTGGGGGCGACCCTGGGGCCCGGCGACGTGCTCCTGCCGCGGGTCGACCTGGACTTCCCGGTGCTGGACATCTGGGGGCGGGTGGAGAAGGACCTGGACGGCAAGGGCTTCGCCGACGTCCAGCCCCTCGA
>CAYFPX010000295.1:0-6110 GCA_964344945.1 uncultured Enterobacterales bacterium | reverse complement strand
ACGTCCAGCTGGACCTGGACCTCGACATGCTGGCCGAGCTGCTCGATGGTGACGTGGTGCCCAGCGGACGGGTGGAGCTCGACCTGGAGATCGACGGGCCGTCGGCGGAAGGCGCCCTGCTCACGGAGCTCGCCCTGGTGGACCGGGAGACGGGGGACCGGTACGACTTCGAGCAGGCGGCCGGGGTCCTGGACCTGGGCCCCGAGGGCGTGGTGCTCCAGCCCCTGCGCTGGACCTGGGCCAGTGGCGAGCTGGTCCTGGACGGCTTCGTGGGCTGGGACGGAACTGTCGAGGCGCTCCGGGTCCAAGGGGAGGGGGTGGACTTCGCCCGGACCATGGCCCTGATGTCGGTCAGCGACGGGGCCTGGGTGGACTTCGACGCGGATCTGGAGGCGCGGGTCGACGGCACGCTGGACCCGCTGGACCTCAGCGGTCCCTTCCACGTCGCGGCGTCGGGGCTGCGGACCGGCGCCGGTCCGATGACCGATCGCCGCACCCCGGCCATCCTGGCCCTGCGGCACGGCAGCGTCGACGGCCAGCTCCAGCTCGACGCCGAGGGCATCACCCTCGACGGCCAGGACACCGTGCTCGGACGCACCCGGGGTGCCGTGACGGCGACCCTGGGCTTCACCAGCGATGGGCCCCTGGACCTGGTCGCCGACGTGGCCCTGGACCTGCGTGATCTGCAGCCCATGGCCGACGTCGACCTGGGCGGACGCGGGCGGCTGTCCGGCTCCCTCAGGGGCCCCTACGGTGCGCTCCAGGCCCAGGCCGCGGTCTCGCTGCGGGACTTCACGCTCTTCGACGTGCCCCTCGGGGACACCCTGGTCGTCGAGGACCTGCAGGCGGACCTGGGGGCCGACGCCCCCGTCGTCGCGCTGCACAGGCTGCGCAGCCGCATCGGGACCTCTGGGCTGGCCGGCAACGTGGACCTGATCTTCGACGAGGACCTCCAGCTGGACCTCGACCTGCTCGTGCGCGACGGTCGCCTCGCCGACTTCGTGGGTCTGGTCGCGGAGCTCGATGGCCTCGACGGGGGCGTGGAGGGCGGCCTGTCGCTCCACGGGCTCCCCGAGGCGCTGGACGGCGACGTGGACCTGGTCTTCGCCGACGTAGACCTGTTCGGAGAGCACTTTGGCGAGGGGGAGGCCACCGCTCGCCTGAGCGGCGGGGACTTCCTGCTCGACGGCGCCTCCCTGCGGCGCGGCGGGGACCGCAGCGGCGGCCTCCAGGGCCGAGGTCGGGTCGCCCACGGCGGCGCCATGGACATCCAGGTGGCCGGTCGCGGGCTCCGGCTGGCCGAGCTCGACCACCTGACAGGAGCCGAGGGAGCCCTCGACGGGGCCCTGGCGCTGGACCTCACTCTGGGCGGCGCCCTGGACGACTGGCAACCCAGCGGGGAGGTGCGGATCGCGGAGACCACCCTGTGGGACACGGCGCTCGACGACAGCCACCTGCGGGTCGCGTCGGAGGAGGGCCTGATCGTCTTCGCCGCCGACGTGCTCGGCCAGGCGATCTGGGCTCGGGGCACGCTGGAGCGCTCGGGTGCCCAGGCCCTGCACGTCGACGGCAGCCTGGCGGACCTGCCCCTGGACCTGCTGCTGCCGGAGGCCGCGGACGGGCGGGACCTGGTGGTGCGGACCAGCGGGGGCTGGGAGCTGTCCGGGGAACTGTCCGGCGAGCAGGGCCTGGGCGGTGAGCTGGTCCTGGATCAGGTCCTCGCGGCCTGGGGCAGTCTCTCGGTCACCAACCCGGACCCCTGGATGGTGCGGCTGGAGGGCGGCCGGCTGGCCCTCACCGGCGCGAAGCTCTCCGGCGGCGCCACCTGGCTGGAGCTGGACGCCGGCTGGCGCCCGGAGACCGGGTGGAGCCTGGAGGGCGGCGGTCAGCTGGACCTGGCCTGGCTCGGCGCGGCCGTGCCCGAGGTGACCCGCGCCGCCGGGTCCGCCCGGGTCGGCCTGCACCGCGACGCCGACGGGCCCAGGCTGGAGACCACGGGCACCCTGTCCGTGCTCCAGGCCGCCTGGTTCCCACACCCCTTCGAGGACCTGACCTTCTCCGCCAGCGGCACGCCGGAGGGCTACGACATCTCCTCGGTCGAAGGCCTGCTCGGCGGCGGCACCCTGGTGGGCGGCGGCCGCTTGGAGGCCTCGGACTGGGTCCCGGAGCGCTACGACCTCGCCGCCACCCTGGACCAGGGGCGCGTGGCCTTGATCGAGGACCTGCCGCCGGCGACCGGCGACGCCGACCTGCGGCTGACCGGACCGACCGGTGCCCTGCTGCTCAGCGGCGACGTGGTGGTGACGGACATGCGCTTCGTGGAGCGCATCGACTGGGAGTCGTGGCTGATCGAGCCCGGCGAGGAGCTCCTGGTGGAGCTGGAGAGCACGGTCCTGGGACCGCCGCTGTTCGCCTACGACCTGGCCGTCTCGGCCGACGGGACCGTGCTGGTCCGGAACAACGTGGGGGAGGGGGTGGTGGACGCGGAGCTCGCGGTGCTCGGGGACACCAACCGGGTGGGCATGACCGGCTGGGTGCGCATGCGGCCTGGAGGGGTGCTCAACCTCCAGAACCGCCTCTTCGACGTCTCGCGGGCGGAGCTCCGGTACGTCGACCCCTGGTCCTTCGACCCGGAGCTGGACTTCCTGCTCGAGACCCGGATCCCGAGCGGCGACACCGAGTACGCCATCTCGTACCGGGTGGGCGGGACCTACGCCGACTGGCGCACCCACGCGACCTCGGACCCGGCGCTGCCCATGGCCGACATCCACGCGCTGCTCCTGTTCGGCATGACTCGGGAGCAGGTAGAGCGCGCTGGCGGCATCAACACGGCGCTGCTGATGGAGGGGCTGGATCTGGCCACTGGCGTGCGCCAGGGACGGGCCGAGGCCAGGCTCACCACCGGGCGGCTCGACGTGCTGCCGGACCGGCTCGATCTGGTGACCGGCATGTCGCCCCGGGGGGACAGCGTGAGCTCGGACTGGCGCCTGCTGGCCCAGAAGGACCTGGGGGACTGGACCCTCACCGGCGATGTGAACCTCGCGGACTGGGACCAGCGCTACTGGGCCATCGAGCGGGCCCTCGCGGGCACGGTGTACCTGACCCTCTACCGGGCAAGCCTGGAGGAGGAGGCCGGCCTGCCGGTGGATGGCGCCTGGGGGGCCGACCTGGTCTGGCGGTGGGAGGTCCAGTGATGTGGTGGCCCGTCGCGATGGCGGCGGCGGCCGCCCCAGCCGAGGCCTGGACCGAGGGACTTCGCCTCGGGCAGGTGTCCCTGGAGACCACCAGCGGTGCGCTGCCGGGCGACTACCTGTTGCCGCTGCTTCGCTCCAGTCCCGGCGAGCGCTATGCCCCCTGGCAGGTGCGCACCGACCTGGAGCTGCTGGTTCGGCTGGGTCTGTTCGAGGCCGTGGAGGCCCACGTGGCCCCGGGGGTCACCACGGGCCCGGACGGGGAGCCCGTGCCGGTGGTCCAGCTGACCTACCGGGTGCAGCCGGCGCCGGTGGTCCACAGCCTGCGGCTCGAAGGGGGCCGGGCCCTGTCTCCCCAGGTCGTGCGCGGAGCGGCGGACACGCCCCCGGGCGGGCGGTGGTTCGACTCCTTGGACCGGCCGGCCCTGGAGGCGCGAGTCACCGACCTCTACGTCGAGGCTGGCTTTCCCGCGCCCGAGGTGAGGGCTCTGGCGGTCTTGCGGGAGGACGGGGCCGTGGAGGTGGTGATCCGGGTGGACGAGGGAGAGCCACGCCGCCTCCAGGAGGTGGCCCTGGTCGGCATCGAGGACCGATCACTGGCCCGCCGGGCCCGCGGGGTCCTACGCCGGGAGGGGCTTCGGGCCGCCCGTCCGGCGCGGCGGCTGGCTCCGGACGTGCTGGAGCGGGCCCGTCTGGCGCTCGAGGAGGACCTGAGACGCCAGGGCTGGACGTCGGCCCGGGTCACGGTGCTCGCCGACGAGGCGGTGCACGCCACGGTGATCGTGGAGCTGGGGGACGCGGTCCGCCTCTCCCTGGAGGGGTGGGGGGCCCAGCGGGTCACGGTGCTGCCCCTGCGCAGAGCGGTCATCGCCCGTCAGATCGACCTGGCGAGCCGGAGCCGCCTGAGCGAGTGGGAGCTGGAGGAGATGACCGAGCTCCTGATCGCGCAGCTCCAGCGCCGGGGGTACCAGGATGCCTGGGTGGACCTGGCGGTCGAGGAGGCCTCGGACGGCGTCCGGGTGGTCGCGGTCCGTGGCCGCACGGGACCCCGCGTGCGCGTGCCCCGCGACGGCATCCGCTTCCACGGCAACACCGCCTTCGACGATGCCCTGCTCCGAGAGGCCATGTCCCAGGCCGCGCCGGCCTCGCTCGGGCGAACGAGCCTGCTGCGTCGGAGCCAGATCACCGACCAGGACCTCGAGGGGGCGCTGGAGGCGGTGGCCTCCCTGTACCGCTCCCGGGGCTACCTCCAGGCACAGGTCACGTCGTCGCCGGGCCCGGTGGTGGACCGCCGCCGGACCCGGTTGGTGGGGGTGGCGGTGCAGGTCGAGGAAGGCGCCCAGGCCACGCTCACCGAGCTCGTGGTGCAGGGCGGGGACCCGCTGTTGGTGCTCGGCTTCCAGGGGCGCGTCGACGCGCTGGTGGGGGAGTCGCTCAGCCCGCTGGCCCTCGAGGAGCTCGCACGGGACCTGGCCTCGCTCCACCGCAACCTGGGCTGGATCGACGCCGACGCCCGGGCGCAGCTGCGCCTCTCCAGCGACGGTCTCCGGGCGGCGGTGTCCATCGAGGTGGACCACGGGGATCGGGTCTATGTGCGCAGCGTGGCGGTGCGGGGGGTGCGGCGGACCCGACCGGGGCGGGTGGAGCGCGAGATCGGCGTCGCGGTGGGGGACCCGGCCTCGCCGGTGGCGCTTGGGGAGACCCGGTCGGCGCTCTACGAGCTCGACCTGTTCGACTTCGTCGACGCGCGCTGGGCCGGCGACGACCCGGGCATCCGGGACCTGGTGGTCGACGTGGAGGAGAAGCCTCGGCTCTCGGTGGAGGCGGGGGGCGGCGTGGCCACGGACCTGGGCCTCCGGGCGTTCACCCGGGGCACGGTGCGACACCTGTGGGGACTGGGCCACCGGGTCTCCGGCACCGCCCAGGTGGGCTTCGGCTACGACGGAGACAGCTGGGCCCCGGAGCTGCGCACCCCCGAGTGGCGGGCCGCGCTGCGCTACGAGGCCCCCAACCTGCCCCGTCGCGGGCAGCTGGCCTTCGTCGACGGCCTGCTGAACGATCGCCGCCAGGAGCCCACCTGGCGGATCTCGCGGACCGGCGTGGCCGTGGGGGTCAGCGTGCTGCGAGAGGACCAGCGGCAGCTGGTGCTCGACACCCGACTGCAGGTCCGCTGGCTCGAGGACGTGGACACCGGCGCGCTGGTGGTGGGGGACCCCTGGCTCGGCCTCGAGGATCGCCGGCGGCAGCAGGGCGGCTTCGGGATCCACGGCGTGCTCGACGGTCGTGACGACGTGCTCAACCCGCAGCAGGGGGGGCGAGCGGCTGTGGACCTGGAGCTGATCGAGCCCTGGACCACCGGCTGGCTGGGGGTGAAGCTCGAGGGGTCCGCGCGGTGGATCCAGCCGGTGGGGTCGAACCGGCTGCACCTGCGCCTGCGGGGCGGTGTCGGGCTGGTGCCGGGGGCGGGCACGACCCTGGCGGTCGAGGACCGGTTCACCCTGGGTGGGGCCAGCAGCATGCGGGGGTACCCGGTGGACTCGGTGGGGCCCAAGAACCGGGTCGCGCCCTCCGAGCTGCCCTGGCCGGACGAGCTGGCGCCGCTGGCGGCCGAGGCTGCGGCGGATCGGTGGGTGCCCACGGGCGGGGATGCCTATGCCCTGGCGACGGTGGAGTGGTGGGTGCCGTTTCCCGCGCTGGGGCTGGCCCGGTGGACCGAGGCCTCGGCGGTGGCGTTCGCCGACGTGGGCAATGTCTGGTTCCTGGACCCAGGCATCCAGGTGACCTCGCTGGCAGAGGACCCGGAGCCCTTGCTGCGGTACTCGCTGGGGCTGGGTCTGCGGTACGCGACGCCTGTGGGGCCGATCCAGCTGGATGTGGGGTTCAACCCCTTGTATCTGCAGGAGGCGTGGGCGGCGGAGC
>CAYFPX010000294.1:0-7803 GCA_964344945.1 uncultured Enterobacterales bacterium | reverse complement strand
TCGAGGACAGCCGCGGCGAGGTGATCTTCGAGGGCGGTGACACCGACGACGACGGCAACCTGCGAGACCACCACGCCCCCCTGGTCCAGGAAGGCCTGGAGGACGACGACCCCTGGCTGGTGAACCTGCAGTCGGTGAACGAGGCCCACGGAGGCGCCTTCAACGAGGCTGGCGCCATCATCGGCGAGAACCCGCCCTTCACCCACGAGGTCACCTTCCCCACCGACGCCACCACCATCACCCGGCGCAGCCTGCTGCCCGGCGAGCTGCGCAGCTTCCCGTACACCATCGACGCCGAGGGCGAGGGGCCCTACACGGCCCGAGTCCAGCTGCACTACCGCAACCTGCCCCCCTACGTGCTGCAGCGCCTGGGGGCCGATGCCCTGCTGCCGGACCTGCGCACCTACACCATCGACGAAGCCGAGGTCACCACCCCGTGAGCGCCTGGCTGCTGATCCTGGCCTGCGGAGGCGACGCCGACACCGGCACCGCCGAGGTCCCGGAGGAGCCGACGACCCCCATCGAGGTGGTCGACGACTGCGTCTCCGAGCCCCTGGGCAGCGGCGAGCCCGTGGGTGAGGCCGACTGCTCCGGCGGGGTCTGCGAGGTGCCGGCCGGGGACTTCGTGATGGGCGCGGCCAACCCCCTCCTTCGGGACCAGTGCCCGGAGCGGCGGGTCACGCTCGGCGCCTTCGCCATCGACGAGACCGAGGTCACCCGCGAGGACTACGCCCAGTGTGTGTCCGCCGGCACCTGCGAGGCCCTGCCCTACTGCGAGTCTCGGGCCCCGGGCATCACCGATCACGACGCCCTGCCCGTGACCTGCCTGACCCAGCTCGAGGCCGCCACGTACTGCCAGTACGCCGGCGGCCGCCTGCCCACCGAGGCCGAGTGGGAGAAGGCCGCCCGGGGCACCGAGGGCGCGATCTGGCCCTGGGGCGCGACCCACCCCAGCTGCCCCCTCGCCAACTTCCGCTTCTCCAGTGGCTACTGCAACGACGGCCCCATCGAGGCCGGCAAGATCGAGAGTCTCACCGAGATCCTGCCCGTCGACTCGCTGCGCTCCGCCTTCGGCCTGCTCGACACCGCGGGCAATGTCTGGGAGTGGACCGCCGACCACTACGACTACACCTGGTACCGGGACGCCCCGGACATCGACCCGCCGGGGCCCGACAGCTGCGCGATGACCGAGCACGACGCCCGCGGCGAGTGCACCCACGTGGTCATGCGCGGCGGCGGCTACAACTCGGTGCAGGACACGATCCGAGGCCACACCCGCAGCTCGGCCCGCAGCGGGGTGCGGGACGTGAATGTCGGCGTGAGGTGCGCCTACGACAGGTGATCACCTCAGCGATGTGCCGAAACGCTTCCCGCTGGGCCAGCGGGCGCCTCGCCAGTCAGCTCGTTCGGGGGTGCCTTGTCTGCCATGACGGAGAGCCTACTCCGGCAGCTTCTCCACCTCGTAGGCGAACAGTCCCGTGCCGTGCAGCGCGCCCTCCGGGACCTCGTCGGCGGTGGCGAGCGCCTCGCTGGTCAGCACGCCGTCGTCCAGCGCGTAGCCGAGCACCTGGCCGGTCTTGGTCACCTCGCTCTCTCCGCCCAGGGTCAGGGCGAAGGACTGGGCGAAGAGCTTGTCCCGCCAGTCGTTCCAGTCCAGCCCGGCGTCCTGGTAGTTGACCCGCAGCACGTTCTCGAGCTCCTGGAGCGGCCCGAAGCCGGTCCACCAGCTGGCGGCTTCGAGGGCGGCGGTGGGCTCGCCCCCCTCCCACCGATCCGGGTCCCAGCCGGCGCAGTCGCTCTCCAGCGCGGCCAGGGACAGATCGAAGCCGACCCACAGGGTGTCGTCGCCGCGGTCGTCGGTGCCGACCACCGTGGTCTCGCCGGACCAGCGGCAGAGCTCGTCGTCGTCGGCCTCCCGGAACCACTCCTCGGTCAGGAAGGTGAGCGTGATCGCCGGGGGCTGGGCGCTGCCGTCGGCGTGCTCGAAGGCCGACAGCTCCGAGCCGTCGGTGGCGGCCCAGGTCTCCTCGACCAGGAAGACCACCGGGGTCCACCAGACCGGGGTGTCGGTGGTGGGTCCGGTGTCGCCGGAGTCCGAGGTCGTGGATCCGCTGTCCGCAGCGGTGGAGCCGGTGCAGCCGAGCCAGAGCGCGAGGACCAGGGGGGACACGTCGGGAGCTTAGCCCGACGGGTGAGGGGATCCGCCGTCCGGGATCATGCTGACCGGTCGAGGCGTGGCGGTGATGAGCGGGACGTGGCGACCGGTGGCGTCACTCCTCCGGGCAGATCACCTCCATGTAGGTCACCGCGTCCGCGTGCACCGTGATCGGCACCGGGTCGCCCTCGTCGAAGTCCCAGCTGGCGATGCGCCGGCACGGCCCCGCGGCGCCGGTGAAGATCACGTCGTAGTCCCCGGGGGGGATGTTCACCATGCCGCCGCTGCCGGCGGAGCCGGTGGCTTCGAGGTCCGGGTCCGGGGCGCCGCTGACCTTGCCGTAGTAGCCGTCGACCCCCGGGTCGGGGACCAGCTCGAAGGTCACGTCGTTGCTGAGAGACCAGTCGGGGAAGTCCGTGATCGCGACGAAGGCGTAGTGGCCCTGCCCGGTCTCCAGGCCGCCGCCCAGGTCCGCGGCGGCGTCGCTCAGCTTGTCGTGGGTGATCAGCGCCCGGTTCCAGGTGTTCTCGAAGTCCAGGGTGTGGTGAGGGTGGTAGGTGTCCAGGCCCACGTCGTCGTGGTGGGGGCGGACCGTGACGTCGCTCACCAGGGGCAGCCCTTCGAGCAGGAAATTGCCGTCGTCGTCGGTCCACACACAGTCGAGCTCGGGCAGCTCGTCGACGCAGACCTCGATGCCCTCCCAGGGCAGGAAGTTGGTCTGGCGGTAGGTGCCGCGCAGGTAGGTGCTGTCGTCGGTGGGGGTGGGCTCGGGCGGGTCGTCGCCGCAGGCCAGCAGCAGGAGCCAGGTCATCCGGGCGATATAGCCGACCCATGCGCAGCAGCCCCAGCCGCACCGCCGAGTGGATGTGCCTCGCCCGGGCCCTGGAGCAGCGGCGCCCGCCCGAGCAGCGCATCGCCGACGACCCCCACGCCGCGGCCTTCCTGGGCCCCTTGTCCCGCTCGGCGACGCTCTGGGGGCGTGGTTGGCTGGGCACGAACCTGTTCCCGGCCACCCTGTTGCACTTCGTGCTGGCCCGGCAGCGGTTCACCGACGACGCCCTCGCCGCGGCCATCGCGGCCGGGGTCGACCAGCTCGTGGTGGTCGGGGCTGGCTACGACACCCGCGCCTGGCGCTTCGGGGAGCAGCTCGCGGTGGCCTTCGAGGTGGACCACCCAGCGACCGCGGCCCGCAAGGACAGGCTGGTGGCGGCCCTGCCGGCGCTCGGCGTGGACCGCCGCGCCGTGAAGGCGGACCTGTCGGTGGAGGACCTGGGCGAGGTGCTGCAGGCCGCGGGCTTCGATCCGTCGCGGCCCGCTTTCTTCGCCTGGGAGGGGGTCACGATGTACCTGTCCGAGTCCGCCGTGCTCGGCGCCCTGCGCACCATGCGGGCGCTGATGGCCCCAGGATCGACCCTGGCCTTCGACGTGTGGTGGGACTGCGACGCGCCCGGAGTCGCCGGGGCCCTCTGGCGGCAGGCCCCGCCGATCCTGGGGTGGATCGGCGAGGCCCTGGACTTCCAGTGTCGGCCGGACCAGGTGGCGGCGCTGCTGGAACAGGCCGGGCTGGGGGCCGCCGAGATCGCGCCGGCCGAGGTGCTGGAGCAGCGGTACGTGCGGGACGGGCGGCACCTGTTCCGCCACTGCTGCCTGGCGCTTGCGGTGCCCGGCTGAAGGGCCCACGCGCCGGTCCTATGATGCCCCGATGGACGACATCCCCCTCGCCCCCACCCAGGCCGGTGCCGTCGATGCCCGCCTGCGGACCGTGCTCTGGCGTGAGCTGGCCCAGGCCGGGGACAAGGAGACCTCCAAGGAGTGGCACCGCAGGCTCCTCCAGTCCGGCCTGCTGATCGAGGGCGGCAAGGCCGCGGCCGACCAGGACGTCCGCGCCGGCGATCCCCGCCGGGACATCGCCCGCCTGCACCGCCAGATGCACGAGCTGATGACCCTGGAGGCCCACCACGCCGAGGTGAACCAGCCAGGACCCTGGAACAGTGGCGCCGTGCGCATCGGGGCGACCAGCGTCCTGATCCTGCTCGGCCTGCTCTACTTGACCGGCATCCGGCACCACGGGCCGGTGGGCACGGCGAGCCTGCTCTGCCTGGTGGCGGTGGCGGCGATGTGGTTCGACATCTGGCGGCGAGGCCAGGAGGCCCGGAAGACCTGGGTCGCGCGCACCGCGGTCCGGGATCGCCTGCACGCCTCGGTGATCCGCCTGGGGGCACGGTCCTGGGTGGCGCCGCTGGGCCGCGAGGTGATCGAGAACACCCCCCACCTGGACCTGCTCGGCATGTGGAAGCGCGAGGTTCTCCAGCACCTGGCGCCCTGGCAGGCCAAGCTCGACGCCCTGGCCCCGCTGGAGGACATCGAGGGCCTGCCGGCCGAGCTCATCGACGACGCGCGACCCGAGGTGGACCCCCGGGAGGAGGCCGAGTGCCGGACCCGCATCACCGCGCTCTCCACGGTGCTGCAGAGGCTCGACCTGCTGGAGTCCGGCCTGCGGGAGACCCTCGAGGCCCACCGGAAGGTGGCGGCGACCGGGGCCCTGCCGGAGCTCGGGGGCCTCGGCTTCGACCTGGATGAGGTTCGCGGCCTCCTGCGCAGCGTGGACATCGACCCCGCCAAGAGCGGGGAGAGCGCCCAGCGGTGGCTGGACCGCGCGGAGTCACTCACCGTGTCGGGAGGCGGAGCTCGGGGCAGGTGAGGGCCGACAGTGGTGCGGCGGATGCCTGCGCGATCATCGGATCAACCCAGGTGACCCGGTCGATCACAGCAGCGCGGCCACAGCGACCTCCACCCGCCCTCGGGGCGTGACCACCTCGACCCCGTCGTCCACTTCGAGGCCCACCAGGGCCGATCCCAGGGGGCTCCTGGGCGAGATCACCCGGACTTCGGTGCCGGCCACGGTGGCGCGTGCGCCGCCCACCGGGGCGAGCACCAGCCACTCCTCCCGGTCGCCCTCCAGCTGCACGATCGCCCCCAGGCCGACCACGTCCGGGGAGGCGTCGTCGGCCAGGTTGTCGAACCAGGTGCTCAGCTGGCGCAGCTCCACGACCCGCCAGGCCTGGCCCCGGGCGAGGTAGCTCGCCTCGGTGGCCCGGGTGTCGTACTTGCCCTCCTGCCTGGACTCGCCGCCGGTGGCCTCGTCCCGGGCCTCGGCGGCGATGGACGCCACCGCGGCCAGCTCGTCGGCCAGGGCGGTCCTCAGCGCGGCGAGCACCTCGGCGCGGGTCACGGCCAGGCCACGCCCTTGATGCCCACGATCGGCAGGATCGGCAGGCCGAAGCCGTAGATCACCTCGGAGTCGTCGATGCCGTTGATGATGGGCTCCGGGACCCGCCGATTGTAGGCGTTCTGCAGGTCCAGGTAGAGCTCGAGCCGCCAGCGCTTCCGGGTCATCAGCTTGGAGATCTTCACGTCCAGGGCGTGGTACGGCGGCAGGCGCTGGCTGGCCTGGTCGGCGTAGAAGTTCAGGTCCTGGGGCTCCAGGGTGAGGATGTCGTAGGCCTCGTCGACGCTGGTGTCCCAGGGGTAGCCGCTGGCGTACCGCCACCGGGCAGCCAGGGTCCAGCCCCGGGGCAGGTCCCAGCTCACCACGGTGAGGAAGAAGTGGGGCTGGTCGTAGCGGCTGGGCTTGTAGAGGTCTCCGGGCTCCTGCTGGCGCTTGGACCGGCTCCAGGTGTAGGCGACCCAGCCGCTGAGGGTGCGCCACCGCCACCGGGTGAGGGTCTCGACGCCGTAGGCCACGCCCTTGCCGGCGCCGAGGGTGCCGTCGTCCTCGAACAGGGCCAGGTCCTGCATCTCCCGGTAGAAGCCGTCGACCTGGACCTGGATGTCGTCGCCGCGCCAGCGCACCCCGAGCCCGGCGCCCTGGCTGCGCTCCAGGTCCAGGTAGGGGCCGGCGGGCAGACCCGTGGCCAGATCCAGGGGTGGGTACTGGTGGTAGAGGCCGGCGTCGGCCACGACCTCCCAGCGCTCCCCCAGCGGCGCGGCACCCTGGAGCCGAGGAGACGGAAAGGCCCGCGCCAGCTGGTCCTGGAGGAAGAGGGTCTCCAGCCTCAGGCCCACCACCAGCGTCGCGTCCTCGCCGACCCGGAGGGCGCCATAGGGGTCGGTGCTGGCGTAGTCCGACTCCACCAGGATGTCGTCGACACGCATCTGGTAGCGGCCCACCTCGCTGTCCAGCCCGACCTGCAGGCCCCAGGGGCCGTCGCCGTTGTCCGCCCGCTCGGCCCTCAGGCCGAAGCCATAGTCCCGGCGCTCGTCGGAGCTGCCCTCGATCAGCGTGTTGCGCCAGTCCAGGTGGGCGATGGGCAGCAGGTCGATGCGGCCGAGCGCCGTGTCCAGGTGGAGCCGGCCATGGACCCGCTGGGTGCCCATCGAGACGGTCAGGGTCTCGTCGTCGTCGCCGGTGGGGACGTCGATGGTGTCGGAGTAGCCGAGCACGAAGACCCCGCCGCGCTCGTGGTCGAGGCGGGCTTGCCAGTCCCAGAAGCGCGGGGCGATGGCGGCCTGTTCCTCGGTCACGTTCGGCAGCGCGGCCATGACCTGGTCCAGGTAGCTGCGACGGGCGGCGAAGCTGCCGGCCCACCGCTGCTCCTTGCCGAAGGGAGTCTGGAGGTAGATCGAGCTGAGCACGATGTCCGCGCCGGCCTCGACCCGGCGCTCGCCCTCGACGGGTCGGGTCTGCAGGTCGACCGCGCCCGCGATGGCCCGGCCGTAGCGCACCCCGAAGCCGCCGGGCATGAAGTCCACCCGATCGACCATCGCCGGGTGGATCACGCTGGTGAACCCCCCGAGGTGGTAGACCAGCGGCACCCTCACGCCGTCGATGAAGGTGCCGGTGTCCTCGGGGTCGCCGCCGCGCACGAGCAGCCAGCCGCTGTCGAAGGGCGTGCGCACGACTCCCGGCATGTTCTGCACGGCGCGCACCGGGTCGCCCATCGTGCCGGGGGTCGTGCGGACCTCCTCGGCGGTCAGGGAGTGGTGGACACCGTGCTCCTTGCGCTTGCGGTAGAACCCGATGGCCTGGCCCTTGGCCTCGTCGAGCAGGGCCCAGAGCGCCAGGTCCACCCGCTCGCCTTCGACCAGGGTGAAGGGCGCGGGCTTCATCTCCAGGGCGGGGTCGTCGACCCGGACCTCGTAGTCGCCGGGGGGCAGGCCTCGGAGGGAGAACCGGCCCTCGTGGTCGGTCTCGAGGACCCGGTCGCCGACCAGGAGGGTCACGCCGGGCTGGGGTTCCCGCGTGCCGAGGGCCAGGAGCTGGCCGGCGACGACGATCGGCGGGGGCTCGAAGTCCCAGGTGAAGGGCAGCTCGACGGCGACCGGCACGCCGGCTTCGGTCGCGGGGGAGAAGACGAGCTGGGGCGCTGCTTCGAGGGCCAGGGAGGCGAAGGGCTCGGGGAAGGGAAGGGGCGGGAAGGAGAGGAGCTGGGGCGGGACGAGGGGGGGGAGCGCGTCCTCCGTGCCGGCGGCCGGCTCTGCCGGAGGCGCTTCGACGGGCGCCTCGTCCTGGGCCAGGGCGGGGCCTCCCGCCGCGAAGATCAGCGTCCAGAGCGCCACGGCGGGACAGTAGCACTGGGCGTCCCGGGGTCCGTGAGCACCCAACCAGCCACCCCCGCCCGCAGACGAGCACCCAACCCCCAACCCCC
>CAYFPX010000293.1:0-7914 GCA_964344945.1 uncultured Enterobacterales bacterium | reverse complement strand
AGGTGGAGATGCCCCACCTGGAGACCATGTACAAGAAGTACAAGCACCAGGGCCTCGAGGTCGTGGCCGTGAGCGCCGACGACGCCCGCTCCGCCAGCCGGGTCAAGCCGATGGTCAAGTCCAAGGGCTACACCTTCACGGTGCTGCTGGACAAGGAGACCGAGGTCGTCGCCCAGTACAACCCGCGCAAGGAGCTGCCCTACACGGTCATCATCGACCAGCAGGGCAACGTGTCCTACCGCCACGCGGGGTACACCGCGGGCGACGAGCTCACCCTCGAGGCCAAGGTGAAGGAGCTGCTGGGCGTCGAGTAGGCGTCTTGTAGTCTCGGCCGGCGGGAGGCCTGAATGTTGGTGCTGAGCTGGATCGCGCTGGCGGGCGCCGTGCCCCTGGAGGGGGAGGGCTACCTGGGCGGGGCCGAGGTGTCGGTCTCCGAGGACCTCGAGGTCCGCTACTACCAGGTCGACGACCAGCTGAAGGACTTCGAGGAGTCGCACCCGAACCTGCTCGACTACATCGAGCAGGTCAACCGGCTCAACGTGCTCGCCAGCGGCAGCAACTTCCAGGTCGGCGCCCAGATCGACCAGGTGCTGCTGCTGATGAACCGGTACTACCTGGACGACGTGCTGACCTACGAGCGGGAGCTGCTCGGCCCGGGCTTCTACTCACCGCGCCCCGACCTCTACGCCAACCTCGAGAAGCTCTGGTGGACCCACCGGGGGGCGAGCACGACCGTCCAGCTCGGCGACGGCTACACCAGCTTCGGTCGGGGCCTGGCCCTCAACCTGGTCCGGAACACCGACATCGACGTCGACACGTCGATCCGTGGCGCCCGCTTCACCTGGAAGTCGGGGGACTGGGCCTTCACCGGCGTGAGCGGGCTGACCAACCAGCAGCAGATCCTCCAGGACAACCCCAACGTGCGCATCGAGGAGGACCGCCACCACATGGTGACCGGGGCCCGCCTGGAGCGCTTCGGCCTGGGGCCGGCGAGCCTCGGGGCTCACGCGGTGGGCTACGCCTTGGCCCGCGTCGACGAGGTCGGCACCCCGCTCCACCGGTACGGCGACAGCCTGGACGCGGTGGTCGGCGGGGTCACGGCGGAGATGTTCGGCGTGCTGGGCGCAGACCTGTACGTCGAGGCCGACGTGTTCAGCCACCGGGCCCCCGAGTGGGTGGCCGAGGGCGCCGACGAGCCGGAGAACGGCCGGGCGCTCTACGCCTCGGCGGCCTGGTACATCGGGCCCGCGACCCTGCTCGTCGAGGCCAAGAGCTACCGGAACACCGAATTCCTCAACACCTTCACCGGCAGCCAGAACTACGAGATCGTCTCCGGGCCCACCCTGGAGTACGAGCGCGTCATCACCGAGGACAGCTCCGCAGCGGTCAACAGCAACGACATCGACGGGCTGCGCGCTCGGGTGGACCTCTTCCTGCCGATTCCCCTGGCACCGCGGGTCGAGCTGGGGGTGCACCGGGACCGGGAGCTCGGCGGCCTGCACTTCAACCGGGCGCCGGAGACCATCCTCCACCCGGTGATCGGTGCCGACTACCTGGGCGCCAAGGTCCAGGCGCTGGTCAACGCCGGCTTCCGCATGGACATCCGGGACCAGGGCTACGGCATGGACAGCCTCGCCCACCTCGACCTGACCCTGAAGTTCCCCCTGGGCCCGGCCCACGGGGAGCTCTCCTCGGACGTGCAGTTCTTCTCCTGGGGCGACAACGCCCAGCAGCAGGGGGACTTCTGGCAGACGGCGTCGAGCCTCGGCGTGGGCTGGAAGGACCTCACCCTCATCGTCTACCAGGACTTCAGCAACAACCCGCTCATCGACTCCACGGGCAACCTGGGCGAGAACCTCTACGGGGCGCTGGAGCTGCAGGTCCACCTCAACAGCGCCACGAACATCAAGGCGTTCTACGGGGCCTACCGGGCGGGCATCCGCTGTGCCGGTGGGCAGTGCCGGCAGCTGCCGGGGTTCCAGGGGGCGCGGCTGGCGGTGACGACGAGCTTCTGATCAGCTGTCCCCACAGGGGGGCAGCTCGGCCAGCGGACCCGGCTCGAACCAGTCCAGGGGCGCTCGGTTGCCGAGGCCCAGGTGGTGCTTCATGGCGGCGAGCCCGCCGGCTTCCTTGAGCAGGCCGATCCGGCGCCGGAGCTCCACGGCGTCCTCCTCGCGTCCCTGGTCGAGCAGGCGGCGGGCCAGGGTGGGCCACAGGTTCGTGAAGCGCGAGATGAAGCCCGGCATGTCCTGACGGAGCTGGCCCACCTGGGCCAACAGCTCGTCGCCTCCGCCCCAGACCCTGCCCGGGAAGGCGCGGGTCAGCCGCCGCAGCCGGAAGAAGTCCCCGGACGAGTCCTTCATGCCCGTGACGCCGTCGTCCAGGAGCTGTCCCAGCAGCTCGAGCTGGATGGGGTTGGACACCCGCGGGTGGTGGTAGGCGAGCACGGGCAGCGACGTGGCCTCCCGCACGAAGGCGTACCAGGCGCGGATCGCTGGCTCCGGGATGGGGTGGTAGAGCGGCGGCGGCAGGAAGATCGCGGCCGCGCCCTCGCCCTCGGCCCGCTGGGCCAGCTCGGCCACCACGCGCACGTCCGGATCCCACACGCAGGGGATCACCTTCGCGGCGCCCGCCTCGGCGAGCACGGTCCGGTGGATGAGGAGCTTCTCCTTGGCGTTCAGGTAGAGGAACTCTCCGCTGGTCCCGGTGGGGGCGAGGCCGTCCACGCCGTGGGCCAACAGGAAGGCCACGT
Organism: uncultured Enterobacterales bacterium; assembly: GCA_964344945.1. Taxonomy (GTDB): domain Bacteria; phylum Myxococcota_A; class UBA796; order UBA796; family CAJQPC01; genus CAYFPX01. The sequence goes on along the minus strand of CAYFPX010000293.1, from coordinate 5,162 downwards.
GATCCCGCAGGGCATCGGTGTCGACGCGGCCCGTGCGCGTGAACGGCGTCAGCGTGGCGACGATGAGGTCCAAGGAAGGCTGGCGGGGTGAGGGGTGTCGGGGCTGCCGTGGCGTTCAGGGAGCGTCGGTCGGCGGACCCGATCATGCACCCCGCGGGAGGCGCCGCGCAAAAACCTCTGGCCCGGCCGCGGTCGTGATAGATCCGCGGGGCCGCCACTCCAAGACGGAGCGCCTCTCGATGATCTCTGCTGTCCTCGCCACCCTCGCCCTCTCGGGCCCGGTCCACGCGGCGCCCATCAAGCCGGCCTCGGTCATCGCCAGCAGCACCCTCCCGGGTGAGCCCGGCGTGTCCTACTCGGCGAGCAACCTGACGGACCGCAAGCAGTCGACGGTGTGGGTCGAAGGCGACACCGAGGGCAACGGCCTGGGCACCACCCTGGAATTCGACCTGGGCGGCGACCACACGGTCACCGAGATCCACATCTGGAACGGCAACTGGTACACCTTCGACTTCTGGAACCGGCACAACCGGGTCAAGGAGGTCGTGATCACCTTCTCGGACGGCTCCAAGGAGAGCCACGTCCTGGGCGACGAGATGGTCCGCCAGGTGGTCAAGCTCAAGAAGCCCCACACCACGAGCGCCGTCACCCTGAAGCTCAACCAGGTCTACCGGGGCACGACCTTCCCCGACACGGTCATCAGCGAGGTCGTGATCTACGACGATCAGCCCTCGAACACCGTCCCGGTCGTGGCCTACACGGACAGCTCGCACCTCGAGGCCGACGCCGATGGCTCCTACGAGCCCGCCAATGTCGCGGACCTGGTGCTCGACTCCATGTGGTGCGAGGCCGCCGAGGGCGACGGCAACGGCGAGTGGATCGAGTTCGACTTCGGCAAGCCTCAGCGAGTCAGCAAGCTCAGCCTGGTCAACGGCAACGCCTACGGCCTGAGCTACTGGATGAAGTCCAACCGGGTGACCAGCCTGGAGCTCGCCTTCTCCAACGGCTCGACCCAGTCCGTCTCCGTCAAGAACGTCATGCTGCCCCAGCTCATCGCGCTGGACCCGGTGACCACCAGCAAGGTCCGGGTCAAGGTGACCGGCGTGCAGCCGGGCAAGGAAGCCGCCAACGACGAGGCCTACAACTGCGTGTGCATCAGCGAGGCTGCGTTCCTGCGTTGAGCCCTGGTCGGAGGGGTGAAGTCCGAGTGAAGTGAGGGGGGGCGCTTGCCGAACATGGTGGGTCGGACCTACCGTGTGTCCGTCCCAGGAGGAGGACCCCGCATGACCCTCTTGCTCGCGACCGCGCTGCTCGGCGCCCAGACCGGCTGTGTCGAGACGACGCAGATCAGCCGGCTGAAGCAGAACGATGTCTTCGTGCAGGAGCCCTCGGCCGAGGTCGACATCCTGTGGGTCGTCGACAACTCCCCGTCGATGGAAGAAGAGCAGCAGCGCGTCGCCGACGGCTTCGCGGACTTCATCAGCGGCATCGCCGACACCCAGATCGACTTCCACATCGGGGTGATCACGACCGACATGGACATGGGCAACCCCGATCGCGGCGTGCTCATCGGCTCGACCCCCTTCCTGACCCCCGAAGACGACTACGTGGCGGAATTCCAGGAGCGCGTGAAGGTCGGCGTCGACGGCTCGGACAAGGAGAAGGGACTGGCCGCCGCGCTCTACGCGCTCACCGAGCCCATCATCTCCGGCCCGAACTACGGCTTCACCCGCGACAACGCGGTGACTTCCATCATCTTCGTGAGCGACGAAGACGACTGCTCCGACGGGGAGGCCCTCGCCGACGAGCACGGCAGCGCCTGCTACGACCAGTCCGACGAGCTCATCCCGGTCAAGGACTACGTGCAGTCCTTCCGTTCCTTGAAGCCCCCCGGCGTGCGCCTGGTGACCTCGGCCATCGTCGGTCCCGACGCCAGCGTCGGCTGCGACGAGTCCTGGCCCGGCAAGCGCTACATGACGGTGGCCGATGCCACCGGCGGCGTGAGCGGCAACATCTGCGACGCCGCCTATGCCGAGATCATGTATGACCTGGGGCTGGCGGTCACCGGCGTGCAGACCCTCTTCCAGCTGTCCTACAGCGCGATCGAGGAGTCGATCGAGGTCTGGGTCGGCGACGCCAGCGGCAATGGCGAGGCCATCCCCCAGGACGACGTCAACGGCTGGACCTACGACAGCACCTACTGGACCATCCGCTTCGACGGGGACTACTACCCGCCCCGGGGCACGACCATCTCGGTGGAGTACGAGATCGGGTCGCCGACCCAGCGGGACGACGACACCGAGTAGGGGTCACCCTGGGCGCAGGGCCTCGGCCACCGGCGCCAGGTGTTCGGCGATCTGGCGGAGCGCGGCGAGGTCGTGCACGTCCGTGCCCAGCTGAGGTACTGCCCAGCCCGGGGCGTCGCCCTTGGCCTGACGGAGGGCGGCGATGACGGCGGCCTGGCCGTCGGCGAGGCGCTGTTGGTGCGCCGGGGCGGCGGTGATCGCGTCGCACACGGCCTGCCAGAGCGCCGGGGCCACGCCCGCGGGTGCCGCCGGGAGGCCGGACGGCGGGCCGTGGGGCGCCGGCTCCGCCACCCGGTTGAGGACCAGCCCGCCGAAGGGCAGGGCCTGGCCCTGGAGGATGTCCAGGAACTCCCGGGCCTCGGCGCTGGCGGCCGGTGTGGGTGCGCTGACCAGCACGAAGGTGGTCGCGGGGCCGTGCAGCAGGGCGATGAGCTCCTGGCTGCGCTCCCGGAAGCCTGTCCACAGCGGCTGGAAGGCCGCGAAGAACTCGGCGATGTCCGTGATGGTCTGGGAGCCCAGCAGGCGCTTGAGCACGGACATGACGGTCTGGGAGCCCTTCTCCAGGACCTTGAAGCCGCGGGCCGTGCCAGGCAGGGTCAGCCAGCGCATGACCCGCTCGTTCATCACGCCGCTGAGCCGCTCGGGGGCGCTGAGGAAGTCCAGGGCGTGGCGGGTGGGCGGGGTGTCGACGATGAGCACGTCGTAGGTGTCGGCGCTGTGGAGCTCGAGCACCCGCTCCATGGCCATGTACTCGTGGCTGCCGGCCAGGCGGGTGGAGACGAATTGGTAGTAGTGGTTCGCCAGGATGCGCTCGGCGGCCTCGGGATCCGGGCTGTAGCGCCGGATCACGCCGTCGAAGGTGGCCTTCATGTCCAGCATCATCGCGTCGAGGCGGCCCGTGGCGCCGGGCAGGACCCGCTCCAGCGGCACGGTCTGTGGGTCGTTGCCCAGGGGACCCACGCTCAGCGCATCGGCCAGGCGCCGGGCCGGATCGATGGTCAGCACCGCCACCGACAGCCCCTGGGCCGCCAGGGCCAGGCCCAGGGCGGCCGAGGTGGTGGTCTTGCCGACCCCGCCGCTGCCGCAGCAGACGATCACCCGGCCCTTCACGGTGCCCCCAGCAAGGAGCGCCCGAGCCGGCCCAGGGCCTCGGGGTCCAGGTCCCGGCGAAAGAGGAAGGGCAGCTCGGCGTGGGCGACGGGCAGGCCCCGATGCAGGCGCTCGCGGGCCTCTCGCTGGGACCGGGCCCGCGCCACCTGGTGGTCGGTGAAGCGCACGGCGTCGGACAGCGCGGGGTCGTCGCCTGCGAAGACGGCCCGGAGCTCCGGCCAGGCCGCCAACGCCTCGAAGGGCTCCGGGTGCAGCTCGTTGAGCACGCACAGCGCCACCTGGCCCTGCAGGGCCCCGAGGCGGGCGTAGAGATCGAGGGTCTCGTTGACCGGCAGCTCCTCTGGCAGTGCCACCAGGGCCAGGGCCGTGCGCTCGGGGTCTTCGACCATGTCGCGGACGAGCCGGGCGTTGTCGTGGAACGGCCCGGCCACCGTCAGGGCCATCATCGAGCGGGGGCTGCTGAGCAGGGTGAGGCCGTGGCCGGTGGCCGGTGCGTCGACGATGATCCAGTCCCAGACCGGCCGGCCTCTGGGGTCCCGGGCCTGCTCGAGCTCCCAGATCTTGCCCAGCTGCACGACGTCGTGCAGGCCGGGCACCGCCGCCATGAACGGGGCCATGACCCGGTTCTCGAAGGCCAGGCGGTAGAGGGCCTTGAAGCGGAGCTGCTGGACCACGTAGTCCTCGATCGCGGCCTGGGGCGTGATCGAGAGGGTGGACAGCCCCGGTGAGAGCTCGGTGATCGCGTAGCCGCGAGAGGGCTGCCCGAAGGCCGCGGAGACCTGGTGGCTGCCCGCCAGCTCCGCGAGCAGGGTGCGGCGGCCCCGGCGGGCGCCCTCCAGGGCCAGGGCCAGGGCGACCGTGGTCTTGCCGACCCCGCCCTTGCCCGTCACGACGACGACGCGCTTGTCCAGCAGGGCGAGGGGGGTCGGACTCATGGACCCGCGCACCCTAAGGTCCCCCCGAGGCGGTCGCTACGTTAGAGGCGTTGGCCCTCGGAGGGTCTGTCGTGCCGATCTATGAGTACGCCTGTCCGGACTGCGGCCACGAGTTCGAGCAACTTCGCAAGGTCTCGGACCCCCGCCTGACGGACTGCCCGTCCTGCGCGGGCGATCAGCTCAGGAAGAAGGTCTCCGCGACCTCGTTCACCCTGAAGGGATCCGGCTGGTACAAGGACCACTACGGGCTGAAGAGCAGCAGCGGGTCCGACGGCGACGGCGGCGGCAAGGACGCTGGCGGCAGCAAGGACGCTGGCGGGGGCGGGGACAGCAGCGGCGGGGACAGCGGCGGGACCAGCCCTTCGACGTCCACCACGACCACCACCAGCTCCGCGGGGTCCGAGTGAGCGCGATCATCCTCAACGGCCGGGCCCTGTCCCGCAAGCTCAACCAGACCTCGGTCAAGCTCCGCTCCGCGGCCCTGGGGCGCCCCCCTGGCCTGGCGGTGATCCTGCTCGAGCTGCTGGCGGAGCTGCCGGGCTACCGCGAGGACCCGCTGGCCAAGAAGGCGAACCTGCTGGCGGTGATCCTCGCCGGCCACGACCCGGCGAGCCAGGTCTACGTCAAGCGCAAGGGCGTGGTCGCGGGCCGCATGGGCTTCGTGCACCGGCAGATCGACCTGCCCGCCGACGTCACCCAGGCCGCGCTCTTGGAGCAGGTCCGGCTGCTGAACGAGGATCCGGCGATCGACGGCATCCTGGTCCAGCTGCCCCTCCCGCGCCACCTCGACACCAAGACCGTGCTCGACGCC
>CAYFPX010000292.1:0-8044 GCA_964344945.1 uncultured Enterobacterales bacterium | reverse complement strand
GCGCAGCGCCGGACCCGGTGTCCTTCGACCTGACCTTCTCGACGGGGGAGGCGGGCTGCGAGCTCTCCTGGACCCAGGGCTCCCTCTGCGGCACCGGGTACTACATCCTCGAGGCGCCGGTCGGGGACCTGGTCGCCGACCTGAGCGGCTGCGCCGACGTGCCCGAGGACGCCCAGGGAATCTACGCCCAGTCTTCGGCCTGGGCCGAGCTCACCGCGCTGAGCGCTGGCAGCGACGTGGGCGACCTGGAGGGGCAGGACCTGTGGTCCCAGGTGGCGGGCAGCGTGGAAGCGCGGCTCGGCACGGGCTTCAGCGGTGTGGAGCTCGCGGGCACCTACGCCATCGAGCAGGACGTGGTCGGCGTCGGCCACGACGGACCGCGGGACTGTGCCGTGAGCTCCGGCGACGAAGACGGCGACGGCTACCAAGACGCGCTCTTCGGCGGCGAGGACTGCGACGACTCAGACCCCGACAGCTTCCCGGGCGCCGAGGAGACCGCAAACGACGGGATCGACCAGGACTGCGACGGATCGGATCTGGAGGTCGACTACTTCGACGACTTCGCGGTGGGCTTCGAGTGGTACTTCGCCTGGACCGGCGGTGACCCCGAGTCGGTGTACTTCTCCGGTTCCGAGCAGACCCCGGTGATCGGGGTGACGTTCTACGAGTACGACTACTTCGCCGCAGGCGATGACCGGTACACCTGTCAGTGGTGGGGGGAGCTGAGTGGCTTCAGCGACTCGACCCTCGACTGGACCGACACCACCCTCACCGCGGGCTGGACCTACAGCATCACGGAGCTGGCGGGCTACTCGGACTGCGAGGACTTCGACCCGGGGAACTACGGCGAGTCCACGCCGACCACCGTGCTCGAGGGGCTGAACCTCGGAGTCGGGATGGCCGGCTTCACCGAGAGCTTCGCCTCGGAGATCGAGACCTGGCTCGACTCCTACTACGGGGCTGGGACCTACGCCTCGGACTACGCCGACATCATGTTCGGCGGGATCATGTACGTCGAGGACCTGGACAAGGGCGGGTTCGCGCCCATGGAGGCCTCCTTCGGCTTCAGCTATGAGCTCGATGAGGACAACGAGCTGGTCTACGACAGCAGTGGCTACGCCCAGGCCCAGGAGTTCGACGAGGATGGCCTGGTGCAGGAGGGCTACGTCGTGATCTACCCCTACTGGCTCTGGTACGCCGACGGCCTGCTCTACTGACCGGGTGTCTTCAGGGTCACCCGTCGCTGGACTTGCTCTCGCAATCCCAGGCGTGTCCCGCTCTCAGTCACGGGCTACACCCGCTCCCTCGTCCGCGACGCACCGCAAGCGACGCTAGGTTGACCGGATCAACCCAGGTGATCCGGTCACTGACCTCTACGGGGTCGTGAGGGCGAGGGTGTAGTCCCCGCTGCCCGAGGCCGAGGCCACCACCCAGGCGTAGTACCCCCGGCCGCCGCTGAACGCGATGGTCTCGTCGCTGGTGGCGCCCGTGCTGCTGGCGACGCTCCGCCACCCCCGGGGGGTCCAGCGGTAGAGGTACAGGTCGAAGTCCGCGCTGCTCGGGCCGCTCAGGCAGGCGCTGTGGGTGCCGGAGCTGCTGCTGTAGTACCAGGAGCCGCCGGGTTGGACGTCGGAGTCGCCGGTGCCGGTGAGGGTGCCGCTGTAGCTGGCGGCGTAGCCCTCGCAGGTGCTGGTGCTGATCCCGTCGTCGACCAGGCCGTCGCAGTCGTCGTCGAGGCCGTTGCAGACCTCGGTGGCGCCGGGGTTGACCGCGGCGTCGGTGTCGTTGCAGTCGCTTGCGTCGGCCACGTGGCCGGTGGGGGCGCTGCAGGCGGCGGTGCTGCTGGTGGCGTCGCCGTAGCTGTCGGCGTCGGCGTCGGCGTACCAGGTGCCCGCGTCGACGGCGCCGGTGTCGGCGCTGCCGTCGCAGTCGTCGTCGAGGCCGTTGCAGACCTCGGTGGCGCCGGGGTTCACGGCGGCGTTGGTGTCGTCGCAGTCGCTGCCGTCCGCGACGGTGCCGCTGGGCTGGGTGCAGCTGGTGGTGCTGCTGGCCGCGTCGCCGAAGGTGTCGGCGTCGGCGTCGGTGTACCAGGTGCCCGCGTCGGCGGCGCCGAGGTCGGTGGAGCCGTCGCAGTCGTCGTCGAGGCCGTTGCAGACCTCGGTGGCGCCGGGGTTCACGGCGGCGCTGGTGTCGTCGCAGTCGCTGCCGTCGAGCACCGTGCCGGTGGGCTGGGCGCAGCTCAGGGTGGTGCTGCTGGCGTCGCCGTAGCCGTCGGCGTCGGCGTCGGTGTACCAGGTGAGCTCTTCGGCGGCGCCGACGTCGGTGGTGCCGTCGCAGTCGTCGTCGAGGCCGTTGCAGACCTCGATGGCGCCGGGGTTCACGGCGGCGTTGGTGTCGTCGCAGTCGGTGGCGTCGGCCACGTGACCGGTGGGGGCGCTGCAGGCGGCGGTGGCACTGGTGGCGTCGCCATAGCCATCGCTGTCGGCGTCGGCGTAGAAGGTGCTGGCGTCTGTAGCGCCCAGGTCGGTGGTGCCGTCGCAGTCGTCGTCCAGGCCGTTGCAGACTTCGGCGGCGGCCGGGTTCACGGCGGCGTTGGTGTCGTCGCAGTCGGTGCCGTCGGCGACCGTGCCGGCGGGCTGGGAACAGCTGCTGGTGCCGCTGGCGGCGGCGCCGTAGGTGTCGCCGTCGAGGTCGTCGTAGTAGGTGCTGGTGTCGATGGCGCCCACGTCGGTGGTGCCATCGCAGTCGTCGTCCAGGCCGTTGCAGATCTCGCTGGCGCCCGGGTTCACGGCGGCCGCGGCGTCGTTGCAGTCGGTGCTGTCGGCCACGTGGCCGGCGGGGGCGCTGCAGGCGCTGGTGCTGGTGCTGGGGTCGCCGTAGCCGTCGCTGTCGCTGTCTGCGTACCAGGTGCTGGCGTCGCTGGCGCCCTGGTCGACCGTGCCATCACAGTCGTCGTCGACGCCGTTGCAGATCTCGGTGGCGCCCGGGTAGACGGTGGCGTCGGTGTCGTCGCAGTCGCTGCTGTCGGCCACGTGTCCGCTGGGGGCGCTGCAGGCCGCCGTGCTGCTGGCCGGGTCGCCTGCGCCGTCGGCGTCGGCGTCGGTGTACCAGGTGGTCTCGTCGGCGGCCCCCACGTCGGTCGTGCCGTCGCAGTCGTCGTCGATCCCGTTGCAGACCTCGATGGCCCCCGGGTTGACCGCCGCGTTGGTGTCGTCGCAGTCCGTGCCGCCGTCGGCGATGCTGTCGTAGCCGTCGCCGTCCAGGTCGCCGGCGGGCGCGGGGCTGCCGACGCCGACCATGGACCAGGCGTTCTCGACCGCCGCGTACTCGGCGGAGCTGGCGCCGTAGAGGTCCGTGGCCCCGGACAGGTGGGCGCTGCGAGCGGCGGCGAAGTCACTGCTCGCCGTGAGGTAGCTCATGCCCTCGTACCAGATCGCCACCGCGGCGTCTGGCCCGATGCCGGTCATCGAGCCGCCGTAGGTGGGGTGGGAGCCGCCTTCGGCCATCAGGTAGAAGGCCAGGTTGCCGATGCCCGAGTTCAGGTGGACGCCGCCGTTGTCGGAGAAGCCCGTGTAGCGGTCGTCGTAGTGGTCGCGGCTCGAGCCGTCGGCGGTCGGGTCGGCCATGTAGCGCAGGGCGTCGCCGCTGACCGACGGGGTGTAGCAGTCTTCGCCCAGCAGCCAGGTGTCGGCGGACTCCCCGTAGGTCGGAGTAGGACTCGTCGATGGCGCCAGACTGCCCGTTGTAGATGAGCCCGATGTCGGCCGTGGTGACGGCGTGGGACATCTCGTGGGCGACGATGTCGACCGTGGTGAGCGGGTCGAAGCTGACCCCGTTGCCGTCGCCGAAGATGAAGTAGGGGTCGCCGAAGAAGGCGTTGGCGTAGTTGTTGCCGTAGTTGACGAGCAGCGAGATCACCGCGGGGCCGCCGTCGAGGCTGCCGATGTACCCGGGACCACCGCTGCCATCGAGACCGGCCCGACCGAAGCTGGCGGCGAACCAGTCCAAGGTCTCGGCCCCGGCGTAGTGGGCGTCGACCCCTTCCCGCTGGCTGGCGCTGGTCCAGCTGTCGTCCGGATCGGTCAGGTAGTAGATGCTGGTGGTCGTGTTGTAGAAGCTGTAGGTCCCGATGTCCCGGGTGGTGTCCTCCAGGTAGTAGTTGCCACCGGTGAAGTAGGTCTCGAAGGTCACGGTGCCGGAGTAGTTCGAGGTCCCGGTGGCGCTGCGCAGGTTGTCGTAGGACCAGACCACCTCGCCGCTGTGGGCGTCGAGGAAGAGCAGGGGCATGCTGGTGTGCTCGCTGCCGTCCAGTCGGCGGAGCTGGACCCGCCAGACCAGGTGGTCGGTGTTGTCCTGGCGCAGGACCCACAGCTCGGCCAGTGGCGGATCGGACAGGTCGGCCCAGCCCAGGTCGGCGGCGGCGACGGCCAGGTCGATGGCCTCCTCCGCGGTCCAGGCCGGGGTGGTGTCGACGGAGAGATCGCGGACCAGGGCGTCGGTGACGCCGGCCACCGCCCCGGTGGGGCTCAGGTGCACGATCGCGTCGCCACCGTGCACCGGCACGCCCTCGATCGTCTGCTGGTAGCGCACGTGGGTCACGTCGGTGGTGCCCACCTGGGCCCGGAGGAACGCCAGGTCTGCGGCCAGCTCCGGTCCGAAGGTGGCGACGGCGGCTTCGAAGGCCAGGGCGTCCGCGGCGACCAGGGCCCCCTCGTCGCCCGCGTCGATCAGGGTGGGGGAGAGGACCGGGCCGGGCTCATCCGGGGTGGCGCAGCTCAGCAGGAAGAGGCTCGCGAGAATCGAACACACCACGCGCATGGGAGCCATCACCACTCCAGTCCTTGGTAGGGGGGAAACTGCCTGGGCTCGGTGTACCAGAGGTCGCGTCCGCGACATGTCATTATTTTGATCTTCGGGGTCTACACATGCTCCTCACCTCGTGGTTGTCGGTGGTGCTCGCCCAGGATCTGGCCGTTCACCAAGCGCTCGACGGCGGGATCGCCGTGGACGGGTCGGCGGTCACCGCCATCGACGAAGCGGGCTGGACGGCCGGCGACGACCTGCACCTGCAGCTGCCGGCCGGCGCAAGCGTGGCCGAGGCCTGGCTGATCCTGCTGGCCGAGGGCGACGGCTTCACCGGCGACCCGGTGGACCAGGTCCGGCTGAACGGCCAGCTGCTCTCCGGGGGCGCGACCCTGCTGGCCGAGCACGACGCTGGCCGGCTCTACGCCCTGGACCTGTCGAACACCGGCGTCGCGAGTGGCTGGAACAGCTACGAGGAGGCCGCCGGGGCCGACGGTGACGGGGGCGGGCTCGCGGGAGCGGTGCTGGGTGCGACCTGGCAGGACAGCACGCTCCAGGGCCGACGCTTCGTGAGCTTCGGGCTGGTGTCGATCACCGACGACGCGGTGACCCTGACCGGCACCCCCGACCGGGGGACCCTGCAGGACGTCGTCGCCAGCTTCGCCATCGTGGGGTCCTGCGCCGACGACCAGGACGCCAGCGCCTGGGTCGACGGCACGCTGGCGGCGTCCTACGCCGGTGGCCGCGACGACGGCGACCAGGTCGAGGTGGCCTGTGCCGACGCCGCCTACGGCGCGAGCCTGAGCGTCGGCGGCTTCGGCTTCGACGACAGCGACACCCTCGTCGGGGTCGATGGCGACGAGCCCGACAGCGAGCCGGGCGGCACCTCCTTCGACAGTCGCCGGGCCGACGAGCTCTGGCGGGTCCGCCACACGGAAGCCGGCGAGATCGAGGTCCGCTTCGGCGGCACCGGCGGCGGGGGCTGGGTCGGGGCGATCGCGCTCTCCCTCGAGCTGGACGAAGACGAGGACGGCGTGGCCGATGCACACGACAATTGCATCGACGTGGCGAACGCCGACCAGGCCGACACGGACTGGGATGGCATCGGCAATGCTTGCGACGTCTGCATCGACGAGGACGGCGACGGCCACGGCGTGCATGGTCCCGACGACTGCGCCACCGACTGCGACGACGAGGACCCGGACGTGAACCCGGACCAGGTCGAGGACTGGTACGACGGGATCGACCAGGACTGCAGCGGGGGCAGCGACTTCGACGCCGACGGCGACGGCGACACCATCGCCGGGGTGGGGGGGACCGACTGCGACGACACCGATCCCCTCAACGCCGGCACGCTCTCCGAGGTCTGCGACGGCCAGGACAACGACTGTGACGGCCTGGCGGACGACGACGACGATGACGTGATCGACGGCGACACCTACTACGTCGACCTGGACCAGGACGGCTGGGGGGCCGAGGCGTTCACCGCCTGCGAGCAGGGCGACGCCAGCCAGGTGGGCGGGGACTGCGACGACTTCGACGCCAACATCTCCCCGGCGGGCCACGAGGTGTGCGACACCTGGGACATCGACGAGGACTGTGATGGCCTGGCCGACGACGACGACCCCGACGTCGACGGCACGGAGACCTGGTACGAGGACGCCGACGGTGACGGGTGGGGGAACCCGGACACCGCGCTGGAGGCCTGTGATCCCCCGCAGGACTGGATCACCCAGGGCGAGGACTGCGACGACACGGACCCCGAGCTCTGGCCCGGCTCGGAGCGGGTGGACGAGAACTGCGAGGCGCGACCTCGGAACGACGGCACCCAGGAGGAGGACTTCTGCGGGTGTGCGGTCGAGGGTCGCGGGGGTCCGGTGGGGTGGCTCGTGCTGCTCGCGGTCCTGTGGCGACGCCAGCCGGGGGCGCCCCCGGGTCGATGCGGGGTGCCGCCGCGGACCGGATAGCGGGCGGTGATGTCTCCACGCGTCCTCGTCGTCGGTGTCGGTGGTCTCGGCGGGTCGATCGCCGGGGCGCTGCTGCGCGCGGGGCACGACGTCACTGGCCTCAGTCCCAACGCCCGCATCGCCGAGGCGGTCGCGGCCCGGGGCCTGCGCCTCACCGGGGTCGGCGGGGACCACGTCGTCCAGGGCCCCGTGGTCACCACCCTCGACGACGCGCCGGGGCCCTACGACTTCGTCGTGCTCGCGACCCCCCCGAACGCCGTGGAGCAGGCCGCCCGGGACCTGGTGCCCCACCTGGGCGAGCGCAGCGCCCTGGTGGTGCTGCAGAACGGCCTCTGCGAGGAGCGGGTCGCCGCCATCGTCGGGCCCGAGCGCGTGTTGGGCTGTGTGGTGATGTTCGGCGCTTCGATGCCCGAGCCTGGGCTGTTCGAGCGCACGAGCAGCGGCACCCTCACCCTGGGCCGGCTCGACGGCGGAGACGACCCACGCCTGCACACCCTCGCGGCGCTGCTCGACCCTCTCGGCGAGGTCCGGCTGACCAGCGACCTGGCCGGCAAGCGCTGGGGCAAGCTGGCCCTGAACTGCATGGTGTCGACCCTGGGCACCGTCCGGGGTGGGCGCCTGGGCGACGTGCTCTTCACCCGGCTCGGCCGGCGGCTGGGCCTCGAGATCATCAGCGAGACCGTCGACGTGGCCCTGGCCGGTGGCGTGACCCCTGCGCGGATGGCCGGGGTCGACCTGACCTGGCTCTCGCTGACCCCCGCCGAGCGGGACCAGGGCTGGGTGCCGGGCCTGGCGGTCAAGCACGGGGTGATGCTCGCGGTCGGCACGAGGTACCGCCGGCTGCGCAGCTCGATGCTGGCCGGCCTGGAGCGCGGGCGCACGCCGCCGATCGACTTCCTCAACGGGGAGGTCGTGAGCCGCGGGGCTGCGCTCGGCGTGCCCACGCCGGTGAACGCGCGGGCGGCTGAGGCGGTGTGGTCCATCGCGCGGGGGGAGGCCACGCCGGGGCCGGAGCTGCTGAGTGGCCTCCGGGGGCGCGATGCCCCAGAGCCGGCGAGCTGAGCCCTCAGCAGTCAGCTCTCAGCGGTCAGCAACACACCCAGCGGAGTGGCTGTGAAGGACTCTCGGAGGCTTCAAGTCTGGCACAGGGCGCACGGCCTGGTCCTCGCTGTCTCTCAGGCATCGGCAGAGTTCCCTTCCGACGAGCGGTTTGGCCTGACGACCTCGGCTTGCTGAGTGCTGCCGCGCATGGGCAGCTTCACCAGCAGACCACG
>CAYFPX010000291.1:0-8056 GCA_964344945.1 uncultured Enterobacterales bacterium | reverse complement strand
AGGAGGAACAGGTCGAGGAAGGTGCGCATCGGGCCCAGGGGGAGCAAGGCGTGTGCCAGCCGGATCCGGCCGAGGGAGCCCCGATTCGTCTCGCCGCTCCGTCTCGGCGAGACGGCGCCCGTCTCCCGGAGACGCAGGGTGGCGCTTCACCGGCCCTGGGAGGCGGGATCCGGTCTGGCCCGCTCCCTGCATTCCCTCCCGCCGATGCTGATCCTCACCGCCCTGATCCCCGCTGCGCAGGCCTTCTGCGGCACCGAGCTGCTCCAGGATCTGAACTGCAACACCCTGGGGCCCGTGGACGAGGCCTGGATCGACCTGCGGGATCCCGTCTGCCGGGCCAACATCGACCCAGCCACCGGGCTCCCCTACACCAACGGCGACGACTACTACGACGTCTTCGCCTGGGGCTGCACCGTGCTGGTGGTCGGACTCGACGCCGACGCCGACGGCTTCTCCGCCGGCAACCTCACCTACATCGAGCCCGGCGATCAGTTCCCGTCGCTCAGTGTGGATCTGCTCTGCGACAACTGCCCCGACGTTCCGAACAGCGATCAGGCCGATCGAGACTGCGACGACGTGGGCGATGTCTGCGACAACTGCATCGACGTCGAGAACGCCGATCAGTCCGCCCAGGACGCCGACACCTTGGGCGACGCCTGCGACAACTGTCCGAAGATCGAGAACCAGGACCAGTCCGACCTCGACCTCGACGCCGTGGGGGATGTCTGCGACAACTGTCCGGAGGTCTTCAACAACGACCAGACCGACACCGATCTCGACGGGGTCGGAGATGCGTGCGACGTCTGTCCGCTGGACCCCGACCCCGACCAGGCCGACGCCGACGGGGACGGCTTCGGCGATGCGTGCGACGACTGCCCCGACGGCTACGACCCCGAGCGTCACGACGCAGACGGTGACGGCACCGGCGACGCCTGCGACAACTGTCCCGACGACTTCAACGCCGATCAGCTGGACCGCGACGACGACGGCTTCGGTGATGTCTGTGACCCCTGCCCAGACGTCCCGCTGGGAGAGAACGCGGACGACGACCGGGACGGGGTGGCGGACCACTGCGACAACTGTCCCGGTGTGGACAACAGCAACCAGCTGGACTCCGACGGCGACGGGGTCGGCGACGCCTGCGACAACTGCCCGTCGTCCTGGAACAGCACCCAGGTCGACGCCGATGACGACGGGGTCGGCGATGCCTGTGACAACTGCCCCGAGGTCGCCAACGCCCCCCAGCACGACCGGGACGGAGACGGCCTGGGCTACGTGTGCGATCCCAACGCCACCTTCCGCGGGGGCGGGTCCCGCTGCGCGGCAGTCCCCCGGGATGCGGTGGGTCCGTGGTTCCTGGGGGTCCTGGCCCTGATCCGGCGCCGGCGAATCCCGGGCTGAGCGAGGGTACACTCGGGTCCCGACCCGGAGCCCGCCATGCTCTCCCTGCTCCTCTCCCTGGCTGCCTGCACCGGCGAAGACGATGAGGTCGCCCCCTACGTCGTCATCGACGCCCCCCTCGACGGCGAGTCCTTCCGCGACGACACCGCGGTGTTGCTCCAGGGCACGGCGAAGGACAGCGACGACCTCGAGGAGGACCTGGTCGCCACCTTCGCCGTCGGCGACCTGGTGCTCTGCGCCGACGCGCCGGTGGACAGCCAGGGCTACACCGAGTGCGAAGCGCTCATCCCCGAAGGCGAGCACACCCTGACGCTCACGGCCACCGACCCCGTGGGCCTCTTCGACACCGACAGCATCACCATCACCGGTGTGCACGACTACCCACCCGAGGTCACGATCCTCGTGCCCGAAGAGGGCCAGCGGCTCTACGCCGACACCGCCGTGGTCCTGAGCGGGTCCGCCAGCGACGACTTCGACGCCGTCACCGAGCTGAGCGCCTCCTGGGAGAGCTCCGAGGACGGCTCCCTCGGCACCGCAGAGGCCCCCTCCGACGACGGCACCACCTCCACCACCGTCACCCTCACCGAAGGCGACCACGCGCTCACCCTGGCGGTCGAGGACACCATCGGCGGCGTGGGCACCGCCACCGTCTCCGTCACCGTGGGTCCGCCCAACACCGCCCCCGAGTGTGCCATCACCAGCCCGGAGGACGGCGACTCGGCAGAGCCCGGGGCGACCGCCTCCTTCGTGGGCACCGCCAGCGACGTGGACCAGGACGCCGAGACCCTCGCGGTGAGCTGGGAGAGCAGCCTCGATGGCGTGGTGGGGACCGACGGGCCGACCAGCAGCGGGGACATCGCCTTGAGCCTCGACAGCCTGAGCTCGGGGGTCCACGACATCACCCTCGTCGTCACCGACGACGGCGGGCTCAGCTGCTCCGACACGGTCTCCTTCGTGGTCGGGCTCCCGCCCACCCTCACGCTCCTGACCCCCGAGGACGGCGAGACCCTGCACGACGTCGAGGGCGTCACCTTCTACGCCACAGCCACCGACGAGGACGGCAAGAACACCGACATCTCCGTGGTCTGGACCAGCACTGTCGATGGCGAGTTCGCCAGTGGTGCCCCGCTGTCCGACGGCAGCGTGAGCGTCACGGCCACCGAGCTGACCCCGGGCGCCCAGGGGCTCACAGTGGTCGCCACCGACAGCGACGGCCTGACCGCCACCGCCGAGGCCACCTTCGAGATCAACGTGGGCCCCTCCAAGCCGATCATCGAGATCACCCCCGACCCGGCCTACACCAACAACCCGCTGGTCGCCGTGATCACCACCGACTCGGTGGATCCCGAGGGCAGCGACGTCACCTACAGCTGGGCCTGGAACCTCGAGGGCGACACCACCACCGTCAGCACCACCGAGACCCTCGACGCCTCGGAGACCACCAAGGGCGAGACCTGGCAGGTCACCCTGACCCCGAACGACGGCCTGACGGACGGGGTCGAGACCTCGGCCAAGCTCACGATCTCCAACAGCCCGCCGACCATCGGCGAGGTCACCCTGGACCCGGACCCGGGGTACCTGGGCGCCACCCTCAGCTGTAGCACCAACACCCCGGCCGACGACGACGGCGACGCCGTGAGTCTCACCTACGACTGGGTCGTGTCGGGCAGCTCGATCGCGGTGCCGGACCCCACCCTCACCGACGACTACTTCACCATCGGCGACACGGTCCAGTGCTTCGTCACGCCCAACGACGGCTACCAGGACGGACAGACCGGGGAGTCCAACGTCGTCAGCATCGACAACCAGCTGCCGTCCATCACCTCGGTCTCCATCAACCCCACGAGCGCCTACGCCGACGACACCCTGGTTTGTACCTACTCGGGCTACGTCGACGACGACGGCGATCCGGACCAGTCCACCTGGTCCTGGACCATCGCCGGCACCGAGGTCGGCACCACCGCCGAGCTCTCGGGTGTGTTCGTGCGGGACGACGAGGTCACCTGCACCGTCACCCCCTTCGACGGCACCGACGCCGGCACGCCCGTGAGTGCTTCGGTGACCATCCTCAACACCCCGCCCAGCGTCTCTGGCGCCACCATCAGCCCCGATCCGGCGGTCGCGGGCGACACCCTCACGTGCACGAGCGACGGCTTCAGCGATCTGGACGGAGACAGCGACCAGTCCACGGTCGCCTGGTACGTGGACAGTGTCTTCGAGAGCTCCGACGCCACCCTGGAGCGGGGCTACTCGGGCGGTCAGGTGGTGACCTGCGAGCTCACCGCCCACGACGGCGTGGACGGTGGGAACACGGTCGAGACCTCGATCAACATCGGCAACACCGCCCCCGAGCTCAGCGCCGTGTCCATCAGCCCGGATCCCGCCGCCTCCACCGACACCCTGACCTGCAGCTGGTCGGGCTTCACCGACCCAGACGACAGCGACAGCGACCTCTCCTTCGCCACCTGGTCGGTCAACGGCAGCGAGCTCGGCTCTGGGACCACCTTCTCCAGTGCCTTCACCGGCGGCGACACCGTCACCTGCACAGTCACGCCCTACGACGGCGAAGACGAAGGCACACCCCTCAGCGACTCGGTGGTCATCGACAACACGGCGCCCAGCATCACCAACGTCACCATCTCCCCGTCCCCAGCCACCGCCAGCGACACCCTCAGCTGTGGGTACAGCGGCTACAGCGATCCGGACGGCGATCCCGACGACTCGCGCCGGGAGTGGTCGGTCAACGGCTCCGCCGTCTCCAGCGACACCTCCCTCAGCGGCCTCTTCGTCGGGGGCGACACCGTCAGCTGCGAGGTCACGCCGTCGGATGGCACGGCCGACGGCACGCCGCTGAGCGACGCCGTGATCATCGACAACAGTCCCCCGGTCCTGTCCGAGGTCACCGTGTCGCCGACCACGGCGTACACCGACGACGACCTCACCTGCACGCCGGGCGCCACCACCGACATCGACGGCAGCACGAGCTTCACCTATACCTACGAGTGGCGGGTGAACGGGATCATCGTCGAGTCCAGCGACACGCTCGAGAGCGCCGATCACGTGCGGGACGACGAGGTCACCTGCACCGTCACCGCGGGGGATGGCAGCGCCACCAGCGATCCGGTCGCCTCCGACATCCTCACCATCTCGAACACCGCGCCCGAGGTCACCAGCGTGAGCCTGTCGCCGAGCTCGCCGACCACCGAGGACGTCATCACCGCCTCCGTCAGCACCAGCGACCTCGACGGTGACAGCGTGACCGTGTCCTACACCTGGGACGTCTCCGGGTCCGACCCGGGGATCGACAACGTCGAGCTGGAGGGCCTGTCCTACTTCGGCAAGGACGACATCGTCACCGTGACCGTGGTGCCGGACGACGGCACCGACACGGGCGCCAGCCTGACCGCGACCGCCGTCACCGTGGTCAACACCCCGCCGGGGGAGCCCACCGTCGACATCAGCCCGCCGGAGCCCTACGGCGGCCTCGACGACCTGGTCTGCGAGATCGACAACGACGCCGACGACCCAGACGGCGACACCCTCAGCTACACCATGTCCTGGACCGTGGACGGCGTGTCCTACTCCGACGCCACCTCCACCACCTGGACCGGCGACACGGTGCCGTCTACCGACACCTTCGGGGGGGAGCGCTGGGAGTGCAGTGCACTCCCGAACGACGGCGACGACGACGGGACCCCGGGTCTGGCCGACGTGTTGCTGGGCACCTGTGCCAGTGTCGACTTCAACGGCTCCAGCGACTATGCCACGGTGGCTGACGACAGCGATCTCCGCCTCGCCACGGGCAACTTCACCGTCGAGGCCTGGTTCCGGCTGGACAGTGTCGGTAGCGACGACATCCACCTGTTGTCCAAGCGCGACAGCACCACCAGCTGGGACGGCTGGGTCCTGGGTGTGACCGGCACCGCCAGTCCCTATGGTTCCGGCCAGGTCTTCTTCGCCCGCTCCGAGAGCGACGACATCGTCAGCAGCACCTCGGTGACCACTGGTGCCTGGGCCCACGTCGCCTTCGTCAACGACCCGACCGCCGGCGAGGTCCGACTCTACCTGGACGGTGTCGAAGAGGACGCCGCTGCGATGGCCAGTCCCAACAGCACCAGCAGCAGCCTGCTGCTGGGTCGGGACAGCGCCACCAGCGCCGGGTACCTGGACGGCCAGCTCGCGGAGGTGCGCATCTCCCAGGGAGCTCGCTACAGCGCCGGCTTCACCCCGGACGACGAGTTCGAGGGCATTCCCCAGAACTGGCTCTTCTTCCCCTTCAACGAGGGGTCCGGCAGCACGCTCATCGACAGCAGTGGAAACGGCAACGACGCCACCCTGACCGGAGCGGTCTGGGTGGCGTCGTGCAATTTCGAGTAGGGCGCCCGGTCAGGCCTGGCTGGCCTCCTGGGCGGCGATCTGCTTCTTGACCTCGGCCATGTCCAGCTCCTTGCACTTGCTGATCACCTCTTCCAGCGCGTCGGGCGGCAGGGCGCCGGCCTGCTGGAACAGCAGGACCTGGTCGCGGAAGACCATCAAGGTGGGGATGGAGCGGATGTTGAAGTGGCCGGCCAGGGCCTGCTCCTGCTCGGTGTTCACCTTGCCGAACACCACGTCGGCGTGCTTCTCGGACGCCGCCTGGTAGGTGGGGGCGAAGGCGCGACAGGGGCCGCACCAGCTCGCCCAGAAGTCCACGATCACCATGCCGTCGCTCTCGACGTGCTGCTTGAAGGACTCGTAGTTCAGATCAACGGTCGCCATCCTGGCTCCTCTGCGGGTGGATGGCCGAAAGCTAATCACATCCGGAGCTGGGTCATCCCGCACAGGGGCTGGACCGCGGCTTGGGGTTAGCGATCCCGGGATCCGTCCCACTCTCCCCGCGGGAGGTCCCCATGTCCGTCCTGTCCTTGCTCCTGCCCCTCGCCTGTACCTCGGGCACCCTGCCGTCGGACACCGGCGCCACGCCGCCGTCGGACTCCGACACGGGCACCTTGCCGCCGGACCCCCGCTACGACGACTTCCTCGCCGCGCTCGAAGCCGACCACGAGCTCAACCTCGGCTATGGCGTCTCCGTGGCCATCTGGCAGGAGGGCTACCCGCTCTTCACCGCCACGCTCGGCTCCCGGGACGCCGCGGGCGAGCAGGCCCTCACCGCGGACACCCTCTTCCAGATCGGCTCTACCACCAAGATGTTCACCTCGACCGCCCTGCTCCAGC
The DNA here is from genome assembly GCA_964344945.1 of uncultured Enterobacterales bacterium. Classification (GTDB taxonomy): domain Bacteria; phylum Myxococcota_A; class UBA796; order UBA796; family CAJQPC01; genus CAYFPX01. The sequence goes on along the minus strand of CAYFPX010000291.1, from coordinate 1,441 downwards.
AGGTCCAGGCCGGTCGTCTCTCCATGGGCGACACCCTGGCGGACCACCTCCCGGACCTGTCCTTCCGGAACGATGCCGACGGCACCTGGCCGTCGTCGATCACGCTGCACCACCTCGTCTCTATGCAGTCCGGGTTCGTCGATGCCGTCGACTGGGCGGGTCGGACCGAGGACTCCGAGCTCGAGTACTGGCACATGACCGAGTTCCCGAGCACCTACTGGGTCATGGTCGAGCCCGGCACATTCTTCAATTACTCGAACCCTGGCTACACCTACGCCGGCTACCTCACGGAGCTGGCCGATCCGGACGGCCGGGCCTGGGCGGACCTGATCCGCGAGGACGTCTTCGTGCCCCTGGGCATGGACCGCACCATGGTCCGCGCCACCGAGGCCGAGGCCGACGGGGACTGGGCGGAGTCCTATGGCTACAACGACGTGGTGAACCCGACGCTGGGCACGGTTGACATGTCCAACATCACCGACCCCGCCTCTCAGCGGCCGGCGGGCTCCTCCACCTGGTCCACGCCCACGCAGCTGGTCGAGATGGCCCGGTTCCTGGTCGAGGGCGACGACGCCGTGCTCGACACTGCCCACCGGGAGCTGCTCACCACCGCCCACGTGGCCACCGAGTTCGAGGCGCTCTACGCAGACGGTGGCTACGGCCGGTCCTATGGCTACGGGGTGAACCAGAACACCGGCTTCGTGAGTCACCAGGACGAGTGGTTCGAGGTCCCGGTCTGGTGCCATGGGGGGGCGACCGTCTCCTTCTCCAGCGATCTGTGCGTGCTGCCGGAGCACGGCTTCGCCATCTCCATCCTCTCCAGCGGCTATGGCTCCTCCCACGCCCAGGCTCTGGCCGCCGCCTTCGGCACCCTGGTCGAGGGGCTGCCTGTCGGCACGCCCTACGCCGGTGCCGTGGTCGATCCGGACGGGCTCGATCGGCTGGTGGGCACCTACTTGGAGCCCTGGCAGGTGGGGGACATGATCATCACCCGGAGCGGCGACGCCCTGCAGATCGAGATGCCGCTGCTCGATCAGTACAACGTCTCCTACACCTCCCAGCTGTATCCCTACACCACGAACCTCCACCTGGTGGAGATCCAGGGCTACTACTACGACCTCTCCTTCGTGGGCGGGACCGACGACGCAGCCCAGTATGTGCGCAATCGTGCCTTCGTCGGTACTCGGGAGGTCGACGACGCCCCCGAGACCGGTCCGGCCGGGCCCCCGGTCTTGCCGCCTGGTCTGGCCCTGCTGCCGCCGAGTCAGTGGCGGCCCCGGCTGGATTGATCCCTACTCGTCGGGCCAGGCGTCGGGGTTGCCGTAGTCGACCCCGGGGGACCTGCTGCTGAGGCGGTAGTCCTGGTTGTCCAGGCTTCGGATCTGCGCGGTGACCCATCAGCGAGACTCGGAGGCCCGCTGACCGCCATCGTGTGATCTCG
>CAYFPX010000290.1:0-8111 GCA_964344945.1 uncultured Enterobacterales bacterium | reverse complement strand
GCCGACGGCCTCGTTGCCGGCCGGGAGCTTCATGTCGACGATCGCGACCACCGAGGTCAGGGGGGACCGGGCCCGGTAGAGGTCGTACACCATGCCCACGTGGGGGTCGCCCAGGTGGAAGGCCTTGGTGTCGGTGCCGTACAGGTCGTGGGTGAGCCGCAGGTAGTGGAAGGGCAGCCGCCCGTAGAGCTCCATCTTGCGGGTCAGGCCGTAGCGCACGCCGAGGGCCTCGCCGGCGGGGCCCCAGTAGCCGGTGGCCCGCTTGGCCTCGACGCCGGCCTCGAACTCGAGCCAGCCCTTGCCCAGGTTCAGCGGGCGCTCGACCTCTCGGCTGGACCAGTAGTCCTGCATGGTCTTGGACTCCCAGGCGCCAGCCTGGGCTTCGGGGGACAGCGTGGACGCTGTCGCCACCAGGGCGAGAGCGCCGAGCGCCCCCAGGGTGTGACCGATCCGCATCATCGAAGGGGCCTCGTGCAGCAGGCACCGGGTGAGGGACCCAGTGGGAAGGAACCGGCCGCAGTTAACGCGCTGGGCGGGCTCCTGCGGGGGTTTGTTGCACCGGGGTGCGAGCGGCCCTGGCACCCGTTACTCGCGCCGGCCCTGCGCCCTGGGAGCCTTCCCCGATGACCCCCGTCCTGCTGGCACTGCTGGCCTGCTCCGGCGGTCCAACGTTCTCCCACCCGGCGCTCTCGGGCCAGGACGTCCGGCTCACGATCCTCCACACCTCGGACATCCACTCCCGGCTGATCGAGTACGAGTTCGACCCGACCTACACCGACAACCTGCTGGGACTGGCCGACGGCGCCGGGCCCTACGGGGGCATCCCGGAGATCGCCTACATCCTGAAGCGGGAGCGGGCGAGGGCAGGCCGTGCGCTGCACCTGGACAGCGGGGACTGCTTCCAGGGCGCGATCATCTTCAACGAGTTCCTGGGCGAAGCGGAGATGCGCACGCTGACCGAGGCGGGGCTCGACGCCGCCGTGGTGGGCAACCACGAGTTCGACGCCGGTGCCCAGAACCTGGCCGCCCACGCGGGCGCCAGCGCCGGCTTCGCCCTGTTGGCTGGCAACTACGACTTCGAGACCGCCACCGAGCAGTGGGCCACGACCCTCGAGGAGATCGTGCTGCCCAGCATGCTCTACAGCCTCGACGGGCTGCGGGTCGGGGTGATCGGCCTGGCGAACCTGAGCTCGCTGAACTCGATCTACGACCAGGACAACAGCCTGGGCGTCGAGGTCATCCACCACGCCGAGGTCATCAAGAACGAGGCCGCCAAGCTCCGCGCCGCCGGCGCCGACGTGGTCATCGCCCTCAACCACATGGGCCTGGACGACGACCTGGAGCAGGCCGCGGAGTTTGCCGAGCTGGACGTGATCATCGGCGGCCACCACCACGTGGCCATCGACCCGCCCCTGGTGGTGACCAACGAGCACGCTGGCAACAAGCGCGTCCCGGTGGTGCACTCCGGGGCCTTCGCGAAGTTCGTGGGCCGGCTCGACCTGGTGATCCGTGTCGGCGAGACGATCTCCGTCGAGCACGAGGACGGGACCTTCGAAGAGGTGCCCAACCCGGTGGTCTCCCACAGCTACACGCTCTTCCCAGTCGACAACGCGGTGCCCCAGGATCCGGCCACCCTGGAGATCCTGGAGGAGTACCAGGAGCACCTGGACACCACCTACGACACCACCCAGGTCCTGGGCCACGCCTGGCGCAAGCTCACCCGCTACGGCCGCAGCGGCGGCGACTCCATGCTCGGAAACTTCACCGCCGACGCCATGCGCGCCTGGCCGGGGGTCGAGACCGACATCGCCATGAACAACACCCTGGGCATCCGGGCGGACATCGGCACCGACGACGTCGACTGCACGGGGCCCGGCGAGCCGGCCGGCTGCGAGTGGGACATCACCCTGGATGACCTCTACAACTCGTTCCCCTTCGACAACACCATCGCGACCATGTTCTTGAGCGGGCGCGAGGTGCAGGAGCTGCTGGACTACGCCACCCAGCGGAGCTCGGATAGGGGCTGCCAGTCCCAGATCCAGATCTCCGGCTTCCAGTTCACGATGAACTGCCGGGACGGCGTGGCCGAGGACATCGTCATCAACGGCCAGCCGATGGACCCCGACGGCACCTACGAGATGGCCACCAACAACTACGTGGCCAACGGCGGCTCCGGCTTCTCGATGCTCGAGCGCAACACCACCCAGTTCGACACGGGCATCGAGATCCGCGACGTGGTCCGGTCGTCGTTCACCAACCACGCCAGCCTCCCCGACGAGGTCAACGGCATCGCCCTCGAAGACGGGCGCATCCAGACGGTGTTCTGATGCTGCTGTTCTCGCTGCTCGCCTGCGCCGACTACACGCTCTACCAGCGGGCGGAGCCGACCTTTGTCCGGGTCGACCTCACCGGCGGGGAGCTGGGCACCGAGGAGACCCCCCTGCCCTTCTCGGCGGAGCCCCAGAGCCGCACCCTGCGGGTCACCACCGAGGACAAGGACGGCGACCCCTACGGCTTCGACGGCGAGCTCACGGTGAACATCCGCACCGGTCGGCTGGAGCAGGACTTCGAGATGGTCACGCTGACCGACGGGGTCTGGGAGGGCGACGTCACCTTCGCCGCGGCCTTCGGACCGGCGCGGATCTGGTTCAGCGACGAGGGGGACCGCCCGGGCACCACGGACCGGGAGCCGACCTACGCCACCGGGGTGAGCGAGCCGATCTGGTTCCACCTGCCGACCGTCGCTGAGATCAACGTCATCGAAGACGGCACGACCAACCAGCTGGCCGGCGAGTTCGCCGAGGTCCGCGCCTCCGACCGGGACCTGCGGGTCACCAGCGTCGGGACCGACGGCTACTGGGTCACGGACCTGCTGGACGGCGTCGCCGCCTACAACAGCATGTTCGTCTACACCTTCTCCGCCCCGAACCCCTGGGTCGAGATCGGCCAGCGCATCGACCTGCTCACCGGCAGCGACCAGGACTACCTGGGCACCACCCAGCTCAGCTTCCCCCACTACACGGTGAGCGAAGACGAGCCGAGCGACGTGCCCGAGGCGAGCGACCTGAGCGAGTCGCTCTGCGGCGACGAGGACGCGCTGGAGGCCTACGAGTCCGCCCTGGTGCGCCTCGAAGACGTCTGGATCCCGACGTCGTTCACCGAGGGCAGCCAGGACTACGACGACTACATCGACTACGGCCAGTGGCCGGTGAGCTTCGGCGAGGGCGGGAGCGGCTGCTCCTTCTATGTCGACAGCACCGTCGCCCTGCCGAGCTTCGACCCCCGCGAGAACGTGGGCGCCGCCCTGACCAGCGTGCAGGGCATGCTCTTCCAGGTCTTCGACAAGTGGATCCTGCTGGTCCGCGGCGTCGACGACCTCCCCCTCGCCGCCCAGCTGCCGGATCCGGGCCACGGACCCGCCCGGCCCCAGGCGCGGCGAGGCCCGACCGATCTGACGAGGAAGCTGAAGTGAGCGGACTGCTGCTGTGGTGTGCGGCGCTGGCGGTGAGCCAGGCGCAGGACGAAGAGGTGGTGCCCGCCGAGCCCACCGGAGACGCCGAGACCGTCGAGGTCCAGGCCGCCGAGCCCGCGGCCCCGGAGGGGCTGGACCTCCTGGGCTGGCGCATCGACGAGGCCCTGAAGGCCGCCGAGCAGGGACGCGGCGAGGACCTCTCCCGGCTGGCCGGAGAGCTCTTCGGGTCGCTGGGCGAGCTGGGCTTGCTGCTCGAGCCCGGCGAGGTCGTCCAGCTGCACCTGGTCCAGGCCCTGGAGCGGTGGGCCGCCGGCGACGCCAAGGGCACGGCCTCGGCCATCGCTGCGCTGCTGGCCATCGACCCCGAATTCGACCTGAGCGCCGAGCTGGTGTCGCCGGACAGCGTGCTGGTGGCGATGTTCGAGAGCCCGTCCAGCGCTGCGGAGCAGGTGGAGGCGGGCCCCTTCCCGCTCATCGAGTGGTCCGCCTGGCGAGTCGACGGCCAGGACTCGGCCGGCCAGGCCCTCGCCGGGCGCCCGGCGCTGGTGCAGCTCTACGACTCCCGCAGCAACGCCGTGAAGACCTGGTACCTGGTCGAGGGGGGCCTGCCCGCGGGCTTCGAGTCGCCGGAGGCCGCGGGGACCGAGAGCTGGGTCGCGGTCAACGCGGCGCAGAAGCCGCTGGAGTCCGAGACGGAGTCGCAGCCGGCGCCAGAGGCAGCTCCGGAGCTGGAGCCCGTCGCCACAGCCACCGCCGCCTCCGAGCGCTCCGAGCAGTCGAATGAGCGTCGCCAGATCAGCGACTTCCTCGACACCTGGGTCACGACCGCGCTGGAGGACACCAACCTCCGCGCCGGTCCCGAGCACTTCAGTCCCGGCCCCAACTTCGTCCAGCGGGGCAACCAGACCTTCTTCGAGAACTACGAAGGCCGCTGGACCGATGACATCTCCCAGTCCCACCTGGTGCTCTACCACCAGGACGACGGCTACTTCGAGAAGTGGTGGACCGAGGCCGCGGTGGTGCTGCAGTTCACCCCGTTCCTCGACCCGGACCAGACCGACGACGGCGTCCGCATCACCGACGACGGCAGCTACGTGCGGGTCGTCCGCGACCTCGGCGAGGACCACACCTTCAGCATCACCGGCTACGCCGTCGACGCCAGCCGCTTCCGGCTCGGCTACAGCTGGGACCTGAGCTACGGCGGCAAGGAGATCATGGCCCGGCAGGTCGGCGCCATGCCCGGCGTGCGGCTCCAGTGGCAGAAGGGTGGCAGCTACGCCTTCGCCGGCGCCAAGACCGCCATCTCCAAGCGCGTCACCGACGACTGGGACGGCGACCGCAACAACGCCTACTACGCCCTGCTCGGCGGCGCGGGCGTGTCGGTCGGCGACAAGGTCAAGGTCGAGGTCGGCGGCGGCTACTTCCAGCAGGGCCAGCTGGAGAACGTGCCCGACGCCAACGACCCCCTCTACGGCCAGCTCATCCACGCCTACGGCCTGAGCGGCCAGGTGGCGTTCCGCTCGACCGCGGACCTGCGCTTCATCCAGAGCTCGGAGCTGCGCCTGTACCGCAACGCGCCGGACTTCATCCGGGACAGCTACATCTCCCACAACCAGCTCGACGGCTTCGGGGTGCTGGTCCAGGCCGAGGCCAACCGCCTCAGCCAGCTCCTGCTGGACCCGGACGCCACGGGCGCGACCGCCCTGGCCTGGCAGAACGCCCTGGCCGGCGACGTCCAGACCGTGCTCGTCTACAAGGCGACCCAGGTCAACATCGACCTGGTCTACAAGGACCTGGCCTACATCCTCTTCGACATCCCGGGCTTCACGAGCGGGTGGGGCATCCCGGAGTCCGTGGAGACCACGCCCCAGCTGTACGGGCGCTTCACCATCAGCCACTACTTCGACAAGCTGCACTTCGCGCCGCGCTTCGGCATCGGCCTGATGAACCCCGCCAGCTACAAGACCGACGGTGGCACCTTCGTCCAGTACAGCAGCCGGGACAAGGAGGGCACCCCGGACGGCCAGGGGGTCGCGCAGATCCTCGGCGCCGTGCTCGGGGCCCAGCTGGACATCTCGCCCAGCGTGGTCCTGGTCGGCGAGCTGCTCTACACCCAGGACCACAACCAGTCCAAGGTCCAGAGCACCGACACCGGGGGTACCATTCGCGTGCTCGAGGACGAGGAACAGCTCCGGGCCCTGGGTGCCAACCTGATGCTCCGCGCGAGATTCTGATGCTGCTGACCGCCCTGGTCTCCGCTGCCCTGGCGGTCGAGCCCGTCGCCCAGACCTCCCTGGCCATCGCCGGCTGGGAGTCGGGCCTGCAGTGGGCGAGCCGCGGTGGGCTGAAGCACACGCTCTACAGCGACCCGGACACCCTGCTGTGGGGCGACGTCTACCTGCGGGGCGACGTGATCTTCATCGCCACGCCCGACTTCATCCGGGGCGGCGCGGTGCTCGAGGTCTCGCCGATGGCGATGCTGAAATTCCGGTTCAAGTACGAGTCGGGCTGGTACTTCGGCAACATCAAGTCGGTCTACGGCTTCGACCAGGCGGGTGACAGCTACGGCGACGCCGAGCGGGAGCTGCGCACCAACGGCCCCGGCCACGACGTGCGGATCACCGGCTCCAGGCCAAGGCCGGCCCGGCCATCGTGGCCTCGGTCTTCGACAGCGCCTGGCTGCGCATGGCGCCGGGCGACGGCGTGGTCGGCGACTACTGGTACGAGCCCGAGTACCAGATGCTCGTCGCGATGGACGACCGGGTGTTCCAGAACACCACCGTGCTGCTCTACGACAAGCAGCCCGGCACCGGGCGCGTCGACAACGTGCTGGTCGGCGTGATGAGCACCTACCGGCGGGCCAGGGTCTCCGAGGACGTGATCTGGCGGGCCGGGCCCATGGCGGTGGTGAACTTCCAGGGTGGGGACCGGTCGGTCCTGCTGCTCTGCCAGCCCCAGTACGTGAGCCGGACCTTCCCGATCTACAAGCCCTTCGTGGCGGTACAGGGGACGGCGAAGTTCTGATCGCCCGGGTCAATCGAGCGGCGCTACCGCCGCACTCCCAGCCCTCGAAAGCTCTCGGCGTTCCGCACCCGCCGACTCACCTGGATGTCCGCGAAGCCCTGGTCCACGTACCAGCGCTCGAGCTCTTCCCCGGTGACCCAGGTGGTGACGGGCACCCGCAGCCGGTCGTAGACGTCGGCCACCACCACGTCGTAGGGCCACTTGTGATGGTCGTGGGCCGGCAGGTGGGTGACGATGTCCTTGAACACCGGGGTGTGGCGCAAGAGGCGCGTCGGCGTGTGGGAGAACAGGCGCAGGCCGCTGGCGATGCTCTTCGAGAGGCCGTGGAGCTGGTCGTCGCCCATGCTCTGGGCGGCCCCGCGCAGGGCGTTGGCCGCAGCGGCGACGGTGCCGCCTCGGGGTCCGTAGACCCAGGTCTGCAGACGCCCGCCGCCCCTCACGAGCCGCGCCAGCAGATCGAAGGCCTCCTTGGGGCGGTCCAGGTGGTGGATGACGCCGAGACAGCTCACCAGGTCGAAGGCCTCGGCGCGGACCGGCGGGTTGTAGAGATCCCCCTGGATCACGTGCACCCGCGGCATCGAGGCGCAGTTCTCGGCCGCGGCCGCGACCGCGTCGGGGCTCACGTCCATCGCGAGCACCTCGGCGCCGTACCGCGCGGCGTAGAAGGCCGTGCGACCGTAGCCGCAGCCCACGTCGAGCACGCTCAGCCCCAGGTAGTCCCTGGGGTCGAGGGGGTGGGTCATGTCGGCGAAGTTGGCGGCGTACTCCGGCTCCTTGCCCTCGAAGCGGGTCCAGCGGTGCCCGCTGGAGGGGCCGGTCTCCGTGCCTTCGACCACCATGCGGGGGATGCCGTCGGTGATCGGGTAGATCCGGCTGCAGTCGGCGCAGTGCAGGGCGCCTTCGATCACGTCGGTCAGGGTGCGGCCCTCGTGATCCAGGCCTGCAACGTCCCGTTCCGTCTCTTCCCAGGCGGCGTGGTAGGTCGACAGCTCGCGGGTCCGCGAGGTCTCCAGGGTCAGGTCCTCGGAGCGGCAGGCCGGACAGGCCAGCCACTCCAACATCCGGTAGCGCACGTGGTGCCTCCTGGGGGCTGGGGGGCATGTTAAGCGGCTCCGGCCTCGGTCGGGCCTCCAGCCCGCTCCAACAGACCCCAGGACCCCCGCAGATGTCGACTCCCGTCCAGACCCGCGAGAGTGTGGTCATCCGCTTCGCCGGCGACTCCGGCGACGGCATGCAGCTCACGGGCACGCAGTTCACGAACACCTCAGCCCTGCTGGGAAATGATCTGGCGACCTTCCCCGACTTCCCCGCCGAGATCCGCGCGCCGGCCGGCACCCGCGCAGGCGTGTCGGGCTTCCAGCTCCACTTCTCCAGCGACGACATCTACACCCCCGGTGACGCCCCCGGCGTGCTGGTGGCGATGAACCCGGCCGCCCTGATCAAGAACATCGCCGACCTGGAGAGCGGCGGCATCTGCATCGTGAACACCGACAAGTTCGGGGACCGCGACCTGGCCAAGGCCGACCTGGAGAGCAACCCCCTCGAGGACGGCACCCTGGACGGCTACCGGACCATCCAGGTCAGGCTCTCCACCCTGGTCAAGGAGGCCGTGAAG
>CAYFPX010000289.1:0-8140 GCA_964344945.1 uncultured Enterobacterales bacterium | reverse complement strand
CTGGGCGGCCTGGTGGCTGGCCTGGCCCTCGACCTGGACCCGGTCGCCGCGGCGACGCTCGGCAACGCCGCTGGCGCCACCTGCTGCGAGCGTCTCGGCGCCTTCCCCGAGGACGCCCCCGCCTGCCTCGCAGCGGTCCAGGCCCGCTACACCCGCCTCGGCGGCGGCACCCTCCCAGCCCCGACCCCCAGCGTCGCCTTCGAGCTCATCGACCCCCTCGAGACCTTCTTCGACGCCGCCACCACCGCGGTCACCGCACCGGACCACGCGTCCCTGGAGACCGTGGCGAAGGCCCTGGTCGCCGCCCGCCGGGCCGGCGGGCGCCTGCACGTGACCGGCATCGGCAAGTCGGCCCACGTGGCGGCCTACGCCGCGAGCCTCTTCGCCAGCACCGGCACCCCCGCCACCTTCCTGCACGGCACGGAGGCCACCCACGGCAGCGTCGGCCAGGTCGCGGCCGGCGACGTGGTCCTGGCCCTGTCCAACTCCGGCACCACCGACCTGGTGGTCGCCGCGGCCCGCGCCTGCAAGGCCCTGGGCGCCCAGGTGATCGGGATCACGTCGAACCCGGACAGCCCCCTGGCCCAGGAATCCGACGAGGCGCTGATCGTGGCCGTGCCGAGCGAAGGCGGGCCCCTGGGCCTCGCCCCCCGGGCCAGCGTGCTCGCCCAGGCCGTGGCCCTGATGGCACTGAGCGTGTCCCTCCAGCTCGCCTGCGACCTGGATCGAGCCGGCTACAACGCCCGCCACCCCGGCGGCGCCCTCGGACGGGCCAGCGAAGGGCCTGACCCGTCCTGAATCCGCACAGGCACTGGCTCCGTGCTACCTTGAGCCCCCGTCCCCGGCGTGGTTCATGTCCCTCTTCCTCCTCCCGCTCCTGGCAGCCTGCCAGGAGAACCAGGTCGGCGTGGTCGTCACGCCGCCCGTGGTCGCGATCGAGAACCCGACGACCGACGACCTGCTGTACGAAGGCGTCCCCGTGGGCATGGTCGGCATCGTGTCGGACCAGTCCTTCGACCGGGAGCTGGACAAGCTCACGGTGCTCTGGCTCGTGGACAACGCCCAGGTCTGCGACGACGCCGTGCTCGACGCCACCGGCGTCACGGTCTGCGAGCACACCTTCGAGACCGCCGGCGAAGCCGAGATCCTGCTCAGCGTGCGCAACCCCGACGGCGGGGAAGACGACGACAGCGTCACGGTGGAGGTCCTGCCCAACGGCGCCCCCACCATCGCCATCGACGCCCCGACCGCCGACGGCACCTACTACTCGGACCACCTGGTCGAGCTGATCGCCACGGTCGGCGACCCCGAGGACTCCGCCGACGCCCTGAGCGTGGTGTGGACCGCCACCGGCCCCGACGAGTGGAGCCAGGAGACCGACCCCACCAGCGACGGCACGGCCGCAGGCTCGGCCCAGATGGACAGCGGCGAGTGGAACATCACGGCGCTGGTCACGGACACGGCGGGCCGCACCGCCCAGGACAACGTGATCATCACGGTCGGCGAGCCGAACAGCCCGCCGGACTGCGCGATCACGTCCCCCGCGAGCGGCGAAGGCATCGCCGAGGGCCTGTCCGCCAGCTTCGAGGCCACCGCCAGCGACCCGGACGTCGCGGCCGACCTGCTCACCGCCACCTGGTCCAGCGACCTGGACGGCGAGCTGGGCACCTCGACCGTGCCCAGCGACGGCAACATCAGCTTCAGCACCACGGCGCTGTCCACCGGGGCCCACAGCATCTCCCTCCAGGTGGCCGACGAGGTCGGCACCACCTGCACCGACAGCATCCAATTCCTGGTGGGCACCCAGCCGAACGTCACCATCACCTCCCCCGCCAGCGGTGACACGGCGAACCAGGGCGACAGCGTGCTCTTCGAGGCCACGGTCTCGGACCTGGACCATGACCCGTCGACGGTCTCGCTCAGCTGGTCGAGCAGCGTGAGCGGTGAGTTCAACACCCAGAGCGCGTCGAGCTCCGGCCAGGTGACCTTCACCTCGGCCGCCCTGCCCCAGGGCAGCCACACCCTCACGCTGAGCGCCGAGGACCCCGAGGGCTTCACCGGCTCCGACAGCATCAGCTTCACGATCAACGGCCTGCCGGATCCACCCGAGGTCGAGATCGACCCGAACCCCGCGACCTCGGCCGACGACCTCAACGTCAACCTCGTGGTCGACGCCATCGACCCCGAAGGCGACACGATCACCTACACCTACGCCTGGTACCAGGACGGCCTGCTCACCAGCCACGCCAGCGCCTTCGTGCCCAGCTCGGCGACCACCAAGGGCGAGACCTGGAAGGTCGAGGTGACCCCCAGCGATGGCCTGGGCAGTGGCGATCCGGGCACCGACACGGTCACGATCGAGAACGCACCGCCCACCGTCTCCCTGGTCCAGCTCACCCCGGACCCGGCGGGGGTCGAGGACACCTTGTCCTGCACCGCCGTGGGCTCCAGCGACGCCGACGGCGACACGATCAGCCTGGCCTACAGCTGGGAGGTCAACGGGTCGGGGCTGTCCGACACGACCAGCACCCTGGCGGGCACCTTCGTCCGCGGCGACGCCGTGGTCTGCATCGTGACCCCGGCGGACAGCTCCGGCGCGGGCACGCCCGTGACCAGCAACACGGTGACCATCGGCAACTCCGCGCCGACCATCGACAGCGTCACCCTCACCCCCACCAGCGCCCAGGTCGGAGACACCCTCACCTGTACCCCCAACGGCGCCGCCGACCCGGACGGCGACAGCGTGAACCACACCTACGGCTGGGAGGTCGCGGGGGTGGTCCTCAGCGCGACCACCGACACGCTGTCCGCCCCGGACTACGGCAGCGGCGACGACGTGCAGTGCATCGTCACCCCAGACGACGGCACCGACAGCGGCACCCCGGTGCCGTCGAACATCGTCACCATCGACAACACCGCGCCGAGCCTGGACAGCGCCACCCTGAGCCCGGACCCGGCGTACGAAGCCGACACGGTGGTCTGCACCCCGGGCACCGCCACCGACGAAGACGGCGACAGCGTCAGCTACAGCTACGCCTGGACCCTCGACGGCGGCAGCATCTCGGCGACGGGCAACAGCCTGACCGGCGCGGACTTCGACAAGGGCGACGCGGTCGCCTGTACGATCACCCCCAACGACGGCACCGACGACGGGGACCCGGTCACGACCGCCGACCTGACCATCTCCAACACCGCCCCCAGCGTGGGCTCGGCGACCATCTCGCCGTCGCCCGCGACCGTGAGCGACCTGCTCAGCGTGTCGATGACCGGCTGGAGCGACGACGACGGCGACACCGAGAGCTACCTGTACCAGTGGTTCGTGAACAGCAGCCCGGTGACCGGGGAGACCCTGGGCACCTTCACCGGCGGCTTCGTGCGGGGCGACGTGGTCGAGGTGGTGGTCACCCCCTGGGACGGCGAGGACAGCGGCACCCCGATCACCTCGAGCGCGCTGACCATCGACAACGCCGTGCCGACCGTCGACTCGGTCAGCCTGACCCCCACCAGCGCCACCGAGACCAGCACCCTGACCTGCGCCTCTGTTGGCGCCGACGACGCCGACGGCGACGGCGTGAACGAGGCGATGGCCTGGATCGTCAACGGGGTCACCCTGTCCGCGTCGACCTCGACCCTGACCGGGAGCGACTTCAGCAAGGGCGACAGCGTGGTCTGCACGATCACACCCGACGACGGCATCGACGTGGGCTCGACGGTCACCTCGAACACCGTGACCATCGACAACACACCCCCTGAGCTGGCCAGCGCCAGCCTGAGCCCGGACCCGGCGTACGAGGGCGACACCCTGACCTGCTCCGCCGGCAGCACGAGCGACGACGACGGCGACACGGTCGGCCTCACGACCAGCTGGGACGTGAGCGGCACGCCCCTGTCCGTCACCAGCACCACCCTGACCAGCAGCTACTTCTCCAAGGGCGACGCCGTCAGCTGCACGGTGACCCCGGACGACGGCGAAGACGTCGGCACCAGCGTGATCTCGAACACGGTCACCATCGAGAACACCGCGCCGTCGGGCACCACGGTCTCGATCACGCCGAGCAGCGCCACCGCCGACGACACCCTGACCGCCAACCCGGGCGGCTGGAGCGATGTCGACGGAGACAGCGAGGGCTGGCTGTACCAGTGGACGGTGAACAGCTCCGACGTCACCGGGGCCACCAGCAGCACCCTGACCGGTGCCTTCGCCAAGGGAGACTCGGTCACGGTCACGGTCTGGCCCTACGACGGCACCGACGCCGGCTCGCCGATCACCTCGGCCGCCCTCACCATCGGCAACACCCCGCCCACCGACCCGGTGGTGGCGATCAGCCCCTCGAGCCCCCAGCCCGACGACGACCTGTCCTGCACCCTCAGCACCTCGAGCACGGACAGCGACGGCGACAGCATCAACTACAGCTACGACTGGGAGCAGAACGGCTCGGGCACCAGCCACACCTCGAGCCTGATCGCCGCCAGCGACACCAGCGACGGCGACTCCTGGACCTGCTGCGTCACCGCCGACGACGGCACCGACGCCTCGGCCACGGTCTGCGACACCGTGGCGGTCAACGACACCGAGGCCCCCAACGCCCCGACCATCAACAGCGTCGACGCCTACCGGAACGAGGCGACCGTCGACCTGAGCGGGTCCTGCGAGTCCGGCTGCAGCCTGGTGTTCTACCTCTCCGACAGCTCGGGCAGCTGGACCGAGACCGCGACCTGCAGCAGCTCCGACAGCTTCAGCCACACCGTGAACCTCACCCGGGCCGAGAGCACGAGCGCCTTCGTCACCTGCGAGGACGCCGCCGGGAACGTGAGCGACAGCAGCAATTCGGTCACCACCGAGGTCTGCGACCCCGAAGACATCTGGGACGGCACGGCCTTCACCAGTGGGTACGGCGACACCGAGTCCGACCCGGTGGACTACTGGGGCACGCTCAACGACGACGGCGCCGTGACCATCACGATCGACGGCAACCTGGTCGCGACTGGGGACGAGGACTGGTACGTCGTGCACACCAACGACTCCGCGTTCACCAACAACTCGGGGCCGCCCAGCTACGCCTTCAACATCCAGATGACCGACGGGACCGGCACCTACACCTTCATCGTGTACCAGGACAGCGTGGACTCCAGCACCCAGCAGTGCACCGATCACGCCGACGGCTACGACGAGTTCGACTTCTACGACGCCCGCAGCAGTTGCTCGGTCGATCCCGACTACTACTGCAACGACAACGACCTCGGGTCCAGCTGGTACATCGAGGTCATCCGAGATCCCTCGGTGTCAGCGAGCTGCCAGGGGTATACACTGACCATCACCAACGGCTGAGCGAACAGATGGCCCGCACCGACGACTACAGCGACGACGTCCCCGAGCTCCCCGCGCTCGACCGCAAGCCGACCCAGTTCCTCCAGAAGGACGAGCTCGGTGCGGTGAACGAGGAGCCCTCCCCGTCCCTGCTCCTGCTGCAGGCCGCGGACAGCCTCGAGCTCGACCCGGACATGCTCGACCGGAACGCCCCCTTCCCGAACCTGCTGGCCACCCACTGCAGCCACGGAAGCCACGGCTCGCACGGAAGCCACGGCTCCCATGGATCGCACGGATCGCACGGCTCCCACGGATCGCACGGATCGCACGGCTCCCACGGAAGCCACGGCTCCCACGGTTCGCACGGGAGCCACGGCTCGCACGGAAGCCACGGCTCGCACGGGTCCCACGGCCAGTGGTAGGTGGCTGACGCCGCCCGGCGCCGGCGACCACCGGCTGGCCAGCTCATCCTCACCGTCACCCGGGCCTGCAACCTGCGCTGCAGCTACTGCCCGACCGCCAAGGACGGGTGGCCTTCGCTGACGGCGACGGACGCGGCGGGGGCGGTGTCGCTCTTCGCCGAGCGCTATGGCGGAGGGGACATCAAGCTCTTCGGCGGCGAGCCGCTGCTGGTGCCCGAGGTGGTCTCGGCGGCGATCGAGCGTGCCGTCCAGGAGCCGCGGATCCGACGGATCTACCTGTCGACGAACGGCCTGGGCCTGGACGAGGCATGGCTGAGGCGGGTGCGCGAGACGCCGAAGCTCATCCTGACCATCTCGATGGACGGCAGCCCGGAGGCCCACCGGCGCTTCCGCAAGGCCCTGCCCGGGGTCGAGGACACCTACGACCGGCTGGTGGCGCTCCTGCCGCTGCTGCTCGAGACGCCCCGGGTCGTGCTGACCCAGACCATCGCGCCGGCGGCAGCGGGAGAGGCCGACGACAACCTGGCCCACCTGCTGGCCCTGGGCTTCCGGCGCTTCAACCTGCTGCCCGGCTACTTCCTGCCCTGGCGGCCGGAGCAGCGGGTGGCGCTGCGGGCGAGCTTCCAGGCCATCGGCGACCGGATCATCGCCCGCTGGCGGGCCGGCCAGACCTTCTACCTGCGCAACCTGTTCACCTGGGCGCCGACGCCATTCTTCAACACCGGGCTGGTGGTCGACGCGGACCGGACTCTGCACCCGAGCAACGTGGGGCTGAGCGCTGCGTTGGACGGGCTGCGGGAGCAGACCCGCGTGGGCACCCTGGACGATCCACCAACCCGGGAGGCCCTGAAGGCCGCCGCCGCCCGCACGAACCAGCTGCTTCAGGACGCCCTGCCCGAGCGGGTCTGGCAGTCCACCCAGGCGGTGGACGCCGAGCTGACGGCGCTGTGCGAGCGCCTCTACCCGGAGTTCTTCGCCTGGCGGGCTCGGAGGCGCGGCGCGGCGTGACGGCCACTCCGTGGATCGGCCCCGACGGCCAGGTCATGCGGCGCCTCGAGCTGCACCTGACCTACACCTGCCCCGAGCGATGCGTGTTCTGCTCCGAGGAGCACCGCATGGATCGGTACAAGGCCTTTCCGGTGACCTGGGGCCGGGTGGCGCGGGTGCTGCGGACCATGGCGGCCCGCGGGGTCACGAGCGTGCACCTGACCGGCGGCGAGCCGACCATCCACCCGAGATTCGTCGAGGTCTGCGCCCTGGCGAAGAAGCTCGGCATGCGGACCTCGATCGGGACCATCGGCACGATGCTCAGCCGAGAGGACTTTGCGGAGCGGGCGCTGCCCGTGCTGGACGAGGCGCTGTTCAGCCTTCACGGGCCCGACGCCGCGACCCACGATCCGCTGGCGGGACGGGACGGGAGCTTCGAGCGGGTGACCCGGGCCATCGAGACAGCAGTGCGCCTGAAGCCCGGCTTCGGCGCCTTCGTGAACACCGTGGTCACCCGGCACAACGTCGACGCCCTGCCGGACACGGTCGCCCTGGCCGACTCCCTCGGCGCCCAACTGATCGTGGTGTCGAACACCACGCCGGAGGGCGGCGGGCTGGACCACTACGAGGAGCTGGCGGTGCCGCTGCCAAGACTGGCGGAGGTGCTCCCCCGGGCGGCCGCGAGGGCCTCTCGTGCGCTCGTGCGCTTCTTCGCCGTGCCGATGTGCCAGCTCGGCGAGCACTGGACCCTGAGCAACGACCTGCACTGGGACCCACGGGTCACGGTGGAGTGGCAGGACCGGCCGGGCAAGGTGGCCTTCGACGGGATCTGGAGCTGGGATCCGGGCAGGAAGCGGGTCCACCCACCGGCGTGCGAGCCCTGTGAGCGCAAGGGGGTTTGCTTTGGGGTCTTCGACCGGTACGTGGCGGTCTACGGGGACTCTGAGCTGCGGCCGGTGGTGCGGTGAAGGCTTGATGTGCCTGCACTGAATGCGTGGCATGCAGGCGTGCAGGACACACTCCGGAACATCCCGCCCGAGGTCGACAAGGCGCTTCGCGAGCAGGCCAGGGCCGAAGGCAAGAGTCTCAACCAGGCGGCGATCGAGACGCTGGAGCGCGCTGATCGGGCCCCCCAAGAGGCGCGACATCTCCTTCCTTGTCGGCACCTGGCCCGATGACCCCGAGCTCGAGGCCGCGCTTGCGGATCAGCGACGCATCGACCCCGAGCTCTGGCGGTGAGGACGAGGAGTGCGACGAGGGCTGAGGCTCCCGCTGCGCTGAGAGAGCCGGCTGCCTTCGGGCGGCCGGTGGTGCTTCGGGGTGTCGACAGGTGTCGACTGTCCGACATCCACTGTGACGCAAGAGCCCGAGATTGCTCGGGTCGTGACCTGGCACCTCTCGTGCTCAGGGCTGCCGCATGGCC
>CAYFPX010000288.1:0-8235 GCA_964344945.1 uncultured Enterobacterales bacterium | reverse complement strand
GAGCGAAGTCGCATCTACCCAACGAAGTGGTCCGTCAAATCGACGCAAGGTCACTTGCACACCGCTGAAGTCGACCAGGAACCGCACCTCGCTTACCTCCACCGGCACATCTCCGGCCACCGAGGGCACGTCCTCGGCGTCAACGAGCCTCAGCGATGCAGCCGCTCCAGCCTCATCGAACGCGACGCGCGACGTCATCCTCCAGTCGCTACCCAGCGATGCGGCAACGATCGCTTCAAGGCGCCCCCGGTGCTCGGTTTGGGCCGGCAGTCTCCGAGAGATCCGCTCCACGAGGTCCGTCACGGTGACGCCGTCGTCCGAAGCGGACAACATCAACGACACCACGATCAGAGTTGCCTCGGCGGGTGCGGACAGCTGCTCGAGCCGGAAGTGGTGGCGCCTGATCGCGCCCAGCGTGCTTTTCACCTCGACCCTTTCGAGCCCCGCAACGAAGTCGTGAACGGCCTCGGGCTCGGCGTGCCAGGCGGCGACTGAGAATGCCGGATCAGCGCATCGGGCCATCAGGAAGAGCTCGGCCCACACGCCTTGTACAGAACGCCGAGCGGGGCGCTCCATCGCCCGGAACAACTCCAACAGTCGCCGCACGCCCGCGTCGATGGCGCGGGCTTCAGGTTCCAGCCCGAGCTCATCGATGAGCGCTGCGACGACGCGGAAGAAGTAGTGGCGCAGATCCTCGTCGGGGGAGGCGCAGGTCAGCACCGAATGCACGGCCTGCTCGATGTTGCCACCAGGTCCTTCGATGCGCAGCCGCTCGCGAGGCCGATAGGTGAGGTTTGCAAGCTGTTCCCCCGTCGGTGTGCTCTCGACGGATGCCTCGATGTGCACCAGCAAAGCGGGCGCTCCATCGTTTTGCCGAGCGACGCGGAACCTCGATCCGGGTGCGACCGGACGCGCGGAAAGCGCGCCAGGCGTGGGTGTGGCGAGCTCTCGGAAGAGACCTTCGAGCTCTGCGGGCGTCACGAAGAGGCTCCCGGTTGGACGATCACGTTGGACAGCGCACGGGGGATGCGCAATGCGACGGCGTACACGTCCTCGACTGGGGGCTGCTCGTCCTCCACCACCCGCAGGCGGTGGATTTGGACGGTTACTCGGTCCGGGTCGAGCATGGCGCGGTCACCTGGGTAGGACCCGCGGTCGGCGTGGTCACGCCCCTGTGGGAGCTCCTTCACCATGCCATCGGAGGCTCCGCGCCGGCGGACCCTGGCTGCAGGGCTGGGACGACCCGCGTCCATCACCACGAGGGTGGCTTCCAAGCCCGGGTCGTGCTCCAGCAGCGCGTCGATCCACACACGAGCGGCATACATCCATCGGACATCGTGGTGGCCGACAACCCGGGCGGGCACCAACAGGTCGCCCTGCAGCCGCGACAAGGGGAGTCGAGCAGCTCGATGGCGCTCATCGTCCCAGAAGGGCTCGAACTCGAGCTGGCCGAGCAGCCGTTCGACGAGCTCATGGTTGGCTTCACGGACCACGTCGTCGTGCGGAGACAACTGGAAGAACCAGTCCTGCCGCTGGCGAACCCTGTAGTACGGGTCGCTCAGGATGCTGTTGCGCGTTGGCCTCAGGGCGCCCTCCATGAAGAACGCCCGCTTCCACTCAGCCAGGGGACGGCCCCGAAACGCACGGAGCTGCTGTCGTACGTGAACCTCGTGCTCCACGTAGTCCCGGTACGCCGTCAGCACCTGCGGATGCAGATACACCCGGCATCGGTCGAGGTAGCCGGCCTTGTAGCCGAAGAACCGCGCCCGCTGTTGGATGGTGTCGGCGTTCCACCCGCCAGGCCCCCGCGGCATGTACGTGCAGCACAGCCCCCTGACCGTGAAGCCTCGATTCAGCTTCTCGCCACCGACGAGAACGTGCGCGAAGCCGTTGTTCCAGTGAACCTCATTGCCGCTGTCCGAGTTCAGCTCGGTGATCACGGCTTGGCCGACGAGAAAGCGAAGCTCCTGCTCGACGAGGGCGAAGTCGGGCAGGTCACCGTCGGTGCGGGCGAGCTCCTCGTAGGCCTCGTGAAATTCGGCGATCAGGGTCAGTCGATCTGGATCCGTTCGCGGGAGGGCGAGATCTTGGCGCCACTGCTCCTGCAGGCGCTGAACCCAGCGGAAGTAGATGGCGTGATCCGCCTGTCGCATGGACGGATGCACCAGCATCGACCAGGGCCCACGCATCCTCCTCTGGATCCCGAACGCCGAAGCAGCCACGAAGAACTGCTGCAGGGACGAGACAAGGCCGTCCGGCGGCTCCGTTGGTGGCTCACCAGGCTTGAAGAGCTCGTCGCCCCCGATAGGCTGGGCCAGTCGTCTGCCACCGGTGAAGAAGTCCTCCCCGCCGGTGTAGCCGTCCCCAGCATCGAGAATCTCGGCGAACTCGGGCGCCAGCATGTCGATGAGGCTGATCAGGAGCGGTGCTTGAGGTGTCGCGGTGTACTGGAGGTAGGTGTGATGGGGCAGACACGCGCGGACAGCGGCGATGTGACGGTGTGTGCTCGATGCACGAGCCTGGTTGGGCTTGGTGTTCAGGCCCGCCTGGTCCGCCTCATCGTCAATGACCAGTACGGGGATGCCGGTCAGATCAGCCGAGCTGAGGAACGCTCTCAGCGCGTCGAGGTGCCGGTAGTTCTTCATCACGGTGACCAGGAGAGCTGGCTTCCGGTCGTCGGGGATGGTGTCGTCGCGCCACGTCGCCAGCAAGTTGCGGAGTTCGTGCGTGGCTCGGCGGAGGAGCCGCGGATTCTCGGAGTCGAGGATTCGCCACTGCTCAGGGTACTGCCCTGGGGGCTGCAGGTGACTCTGGAAGCGATCCCGCGTCTGGCTCAGCAGGATCTTCGTGACGCCCGCGAACACGATGACCATGCGGAACCCGTTGTCGCGCGCCAAGGCGGCCACGGTGGTCATGGACATCGTCTTCCCGCTCTGCACGAACCCGACAACAAGGCCGGTGCGACGAGCGCGGTCACCCGTGGGTGGCGACGCCTGGCCGAGCACACGCGCGGCTGCAGCCGTGATGCCGGAGTAGGCAGCCGCACCGATCTGACCCTCGGCCTGGAGGGTCTTCCCAAGCTCCTCCACGGCGAGACCAGGAGTGGGAGTCCAGAGCGCGCCCTCGGCGGGCTGCTGGCCTACGAAGGTCACGCGTTCATCATCGCTCATCGGCATTCTCTCCCTCGTCCCTCGAGAGGGCTTGTCGAAGCAGGTCGTTGAAATTCCGCCTCACGCGGCCGGCGTACTTGGTCCCGACCTCAAGGGCGGTGGTCTCGGCCAAGGCGAGCGCCGCGACGATTCTGACCACCGGCGTGAGGATGGCCTCGTTCTCGTTGAGGAACTGCTCGCTGAAGGGGTGGTCGAGGTTTAGCCGGATCTCCAACTCCCAGACATCACAGCCGTCCTTGCGCTCCTGGGTCGCTTGGGGCGGGAGGTACGAGTACCAGTCCTCGGCGCGCTCGCGAACGACCAGGATGCGGATGCGCCAGATCCGGCTGTCGTCCCGAGGGCTCACCTCGATGACGCGCTCGGCGGTCACTCACCGTCTCAGGCGTGGGCAGCGGAGCAGGTTTCTCCGGCTCGTCGCTCGGATGCTCGATCTGGTCCCGGATGACCGGTTCGGCTCGGGTGGCAAGCGCGCTTCCTGTTGTGTCCACCGCCTGCTGGCCGAAACCGGGTTTGATCTCCTTCGCCTTCTTGCGGACCCGGTGACCCTCCGCCTGCCTGATCAGCGGCATCTCTTCGTCGTCGATCAGCTCGTAGAGAAGATCGAGGACGGTTTCCTCGACATCGCCCCACTGGACGCCGTCCTTCGTGTGGCTGACGTTGAAGCCTTCGACCTGGAGCTCCCCCACCAAGCGCTGGTAGGTGTAGGTGTTGGGGGTGCGGAAGATCCGCTCGGGGCGCCAGGTCTCGTCGACGCTGCCCTCGATCAACCGGTCGCGCCGAAGGACTGCGAATCCTGCTCGCGTGGTGCTCGCGGTAGCCAGCAAGCCGGCCCAGCCCCAGACCCGTTGGCCTTCGCCGACATCCATGTCCAGCTCGGTCCGCCATACGCGGGGCTTGCTGTCTGGCTCACGGAAGTACGGTGCGTTCAGCAACGCCGGTTCTTGATGCTGGAGCATCTCCGAGATGCTGGGGGTGACGTAGTGAAGCTCGAGGTCGCCCCGGCGCAGGAAGACCCTGTAGATGCTGGCCAGATGCTCCCGGATCTTGCCGACGGTTCGCCCGCGGGGCCTGACTCGCAGGTCCGAGAGCTCGATGACCGTGTAGTGGTCCTCGGGGCGAGCCTCCCGCTCGCGCACATCGAGGTACTCCGTTCCGCGGGCGACGATCTCGGGGACGTCGAAGATGATCTCCCGCTCGAGCGCATCGCCGAAGGCGCTGGTTCGGACGACCCACCGGTTCGCGAACCAGCACGCTGCGGCCTTCATTCCGATGCCGAACTCGGACAATCCGGTGCGATCCGGCGGAGGCAAGGCAGGTGCAAAGGCGCGATCCATGTCGCCCAAAGCGATGCCACCGGCGTCGTCGGAGATCCGGATCAGGTCGCCATCGAGACGTACCTGCACTCGGAGCGCCCGAGTGCCTGCCTCGCCAAGAGCCTGGCGGTTCGCGAGGAAGCTCTGAAGCGCGTTGTCGACGAACTCGGCGATGGCGTACCAGGGCTTGTAGTTGAGCCTGGCGAACGCCGAGTACATGCCCACTTTCGGACGGATCGGCACCGTCAGACCGTAGGGCGGCGGGCTTCCTTCGGATGCGACTGGCGCTGGCGGCGCGTCCAGTTTGGCGCGGATGAGGTCATGCAGGTCCCACAATGCCTCGCCCGTGATTGTCGAGCCCGGCATGACGACCATGTCTTCGGACCAGGTTCCTCCAGAGAGGACGATGGCCAGACGCATCAGCGCGCGCTTGCCCGATGCGCCGTCCGATGTCCCGGGACCGTTGAGCCGGTCGATGAGCGCACGGAGCCACGACGACGGGATGGTGCCACCTTTCGACTGCGGAGCAGGCAGGCCCACCATGATTGCGATCTGCCGGGCAGCATCGACCTTGCCGGTCTTGCGGGCGTTCCCCGACATCTCAGAGGGCCTCTCGCAAGGGGCCGTGTGCTGCGGCGGCGAATGGAAGGGCGGTCTGCGGGGTCGGCTCATCGGCCGGTCTCGTAGGACCTCCCAACACTGCTGCCCCGACCGCTGCGGAGACCTGCTCGCCTGTGGCGGTGTAGCGACCTCCAGTCTCGAACAGCCACGCCCGAGCGATCGCAGCGACGAGGTCTACGTGAACCGCGTTCCCCAACGCCGCGAAGGTGCCCCCCTTCGTGGATGGTGTGTGCCAGTCTTCGGGGAAGCCCTGCAACTGCAGAGCTTCACGCTCCAGCAGATGCCGCGCCACAACGCCTCCGGCCGCGTCGCGGGCCGGGAGGATCGGGATCTGAGTCGTCGTCATGGCGACAAGCGCAGGGATGTGGCGAAAGCGCTTCACCCTCAACCCGGAAGGTCGGAACTGCAGAATGTGCTGCCAGAGCTCGACGTCCTCGCCTTGGCAATTCCACTCGAGCTTCTGGTGTGACGCCGGGAACGTCGCGAGGGTGTCCAGCCACTCCCGCAGCCAACGCCTGTCGAGCCGCTCCCACAGCACCTCCGCCCACTCTCGGTTCTGCTCGATGAAGCGCACCTTCCAGCGCGGCCAGGAATCGCGGTCGCGCGCATAGCCCGGCCAACTCGCGACCCAAGCCTCGATGTCCTCGTTCGTCTGCTTGCGATTGGAAAGGTAGCTCCGGCTGCCGCTCGGCCCGAGGTCCGCCCCCCATCGGGCGGCCAGGGCGTCGAGGAGTTGGCGGCGATGGGCCATCAGCTTCCTCGGACGCTTCGTCAAGGGACCGGGGTTCTCCTGTGCTGGGTAGTGGTTCCAGGGGTCGAGCTCGAAGCCCCAGATGGGGAACGACGGAAGCGGTCGGATCCGTCGATCCTCGTCGCAGGCCGCGTCGTGCTCGTCGATCTTCATGAGGAGCGAACGCCAGTGGTCGACGCACCTTGCTCGGTCGTCTGAGACACGGGCGTCGTTCAACTCGCCCTTGGGGGCCGAGCGGCTGGTCTCCGCCAAGATGGCGCGAAGAGCCTCCTCGGAACTCGCCTCGAGTCGATCTCGCTCATCGTCGGGCGACGCATGGCTGCGGTAGGAGAGCGGGAACGGGTAGCGCGCGAGCTCGAACGGCCCAACACTGGCCGCGTGCTGCGCGACGATGAAGAACCGCTCACGGTGCTGGGGCAAGCCGAGGTGGTGGGGAGACAGCAGGCCGAGCCCTCCATCGGACCCACCCACGGTCGTCGTGGCCTTCACCGAGTAGCCTTCGCTTTCGAGCCAGTCGTGGACGACCTTCCACGTGTTGCCCTTGTCGTGCCGCTCGAAGTTGCCGACGTTCTCGAGGAACACGTACCGCGGCTTCCGCTTCGAGATGACGATCGCCAGCATGCGAAAGACGGTGCCGTTGAGGTCCTCGAAGCCGAGCTGCGCTCCTGACTTGGAGAATGGCTGGCATGGAAAGCCCGCGCAGAGCACGTCGTGCTCTGGAACGATGGGCCGCCTGGTTCCCGCGAAGCACTTCAACTCGTTCGTCTCGATGTCGACCACATCCGCGAGGTCGCCGTGGATCCGTTTCCATGCCCCAGAGTCGTCGTAGATGTCGCCGAGCCCGGGGGTCTTGGCGCACAGCTCCGGTGGGAAGTGCTCTCGGTAGGACCCCTCCAGGTCCGGGAAGTTGCGAGGGTAGACCTCGCGCAGTCGCGGCGCGATGTCGGCCGCCATGACACACTCGAAGGACCATTGCTGGGAGGGGGGGCCCAACTCCCGAACGGCGGGCCCCTCCGCGGCGCGCGTAAGGGCGAGATGGAAGCCACCTAGCCCTGCGCACAGGTCGACGAAGCGGAGCACGTTGGTCCGCCCGCAGCGTGCGGGCTCCGACGAAGAGGGCCATCCGTTGATGCAAGCGCGCTCGTCCACCATCACGATGCCTGACCCCTGGGGAACAGCGGCTCTTGCGATGACTTCAGGGGCCAGCGGACCATCGGGTGACCACTCTCCTCGCCGATCTCTTCGAGCTTCTTGCGGTGGCGGGGTTGGGGCTGAGCGCGCCCTTGCTCCCACTTCGACACCGTGGACTCCGAGCATCCAACGGCCTCTGCAAAGACGGCCTGCGACTCGTTCCGCCGGGATCGCAGTTGGAAGACTACTTTCGGCCAGTCGTACGTTGAGGTCAGGCGAGGCATGCCTCGCATTATCCCAGGAGGATACTGGCAGTCAACTGGTAAAACTCTGCCCCTTATCCAGGAGGATGAGAAGCCCGGCCGCCCTCTCGGACGACCGGGCCAGGGCCACCCCTCGGCCTCGACGATTGCGACAGCGTGATCGGCTTCGGGGCAGACGTTCACGGGGCACCTCGCAGCGCGGCGCGGGCGACGAAGGCGCGGGCGTGGTCCAGGCGGATGCAGCGCTCGGCCTCGCGCTCGGCGGCATCGCGGGGGAGGCCCCCGTCGTACTCACAGATCCCGGCCCGCTCCTCGAAGGCCTCGCGGTCCTCCTCGGGCCAGGCGGCCCGGTCGGGCGGCAGCACAGCGCCCGCCTGGACCAGGGCGACCAGGGCGCCCCGGCACCCGGCAGCGCGGGCGCGGAGCGCGTCGTCGACAGCGCCCTCCGGCGCGCGGAAACGCAGCCGCCCGGCTTCGACCCACAGCACGGCGCCGGCGTCGACGAGCGCCAGGAGCACGTCGGGCGGCATCACAGCTCGCCCTCCTCCCAGCCGTCGCCGACCGGGGGTGCGGGTGACGGGTGGCGCTTCGGTGACGCGTTGTCGGGGTACTTCACGCGTGGGGCGGAACCCTCGCATGGTGCCTGGGCACCATGCCCCCCTTTGTCGCTACGGCCGGAGTACCCCGGAGACGCGTCACCCATCCGGCACCCGTCACCCGTCGCGGAGAGGGGCTCGCCCTCGCGACGAAGCCGGAGGCCGCGCCAGCAGCGCACGCCCTTGGACAGGCGGCCGGCCTCGAAGCCGCGCTCGCGCAGGCCCATCGACAGCGCCTTCTGCGAGCGGGCCTTCTCGCCGTTGGCCTCGCACCAGCCCTGGTAGGCGGCGTAGAGGTCCTTCGCGGTGACGACGGCACCGGCTTCGGCCACGCAGCCCTCGTCCAGGAAGCCGCTGAACAGGTCCATCTCGTCGCGGTAGGAGGCGGTC
>CAYFPX010000287.1:0-8242 GCA_964344945.1 uncultured Enterobacterales bacterium | reverse complement strand
CCAGGAGCCTGACCATCTCGCTGGCCGGCATCGCCGCCCCGCGGCCTCACGAGGGCTTCCGGGCCGTCACGCTCGGTGAGGCCGCCCCGCGGCCTCACGAGGGTGTAGGCCCAACCCCAGGAGCCTGACCATCTCGCTGGCCGGCATCGCCGCCCCGCGGCCTCACGAGGGCTTCCGGGCCGTCACGCTCGGTGAGGCCGCCCCGCGGCCTCACGAGGGTGTAGGCCCAACCCCAGGAGCCTGACCATCTCGCTGGCCGGCATCGCCGCCCCGCGGCCTCACGAGGGTGTCGGCCCCCTGAGCGTGCGCAGCTCCGGGCCGTCTTCGGTCACCGCGAGCCAGGTCCGGTCCCGGGCGAAGTCCCCCAGGTTGATCAGCTGACCGCCGGGCAGGTCCCAGGTGCCGAGCACGTGGGAGTGGCCCATGACCACCACGTCGGTGTCGCCGGCGAGGCGCTCCGCGGCCCAGACCTGTTGGGCCTGGAGCAGGGCCTTCGGCTCGTCGCCATAGTGGCGCGAGGTGCCGGCGAGGGCGCGGCCGATCCGTCGTGCGCCGTCGGGCCCCAGGGCCCGCATGACCCGGTCGAAGGCGCTGCTGCGCAACACGCCCCGGGCCACGCGGTAGCCCCAGCTCGCGTCTGGCTGGTCGCCGTGCACCAACAGGTAGGAGCGACCGCCGAGCGCCACCGTCACCTCGTCTGCGACCACCGCGCCGAGGGTCTCGGTGAAGAAGGGGCCGAGCCGGAAGTCGTGGTTGCCCCGCAGCACGGTCAGGGCCACGCCCCGGGCCCGGAGCCGAGCCAGGGCGTCCAGCACCGGTCGGTACTCTTCGAGCACCGCCCCGTCGAAGGCCCACCAGAAGTGGAACAGGTCCCCCAGCAGGTAGCAGTGGGGGGCGCTGAGCCCGTCGAGCCAGGCGATCACCTGGTCCTGGACGGGGTCGTCCGGTCCCGTCAGGTGGGCGTCGGAGAGCATGGCGGCCAGCACGCGAGCGCAGGATAGCAGTGGGTCGATGTCCGCCGTGCCGCCCCTCGCCGACCGCATGCGCCCCGCGTCCCTGGACGAGGTCGTCGGACAGGCCCACCTGGTCGGGGAGCAGGGCCTGCTGCGGCGGGCCCTGGACCGGGACCGCTTGCCGTCGCTGCTGCTGTGGGGTCCGCCGGGGTGCGGCAAGACCACGCTGGCCCGCCTGCTGGCCCAGGAGTCCAAGGCCGTGTTCCTGCCCCTGAGCGCCGTGCTCTCGGGCATCAAGGACCTGCGCTCCGCCATCGAGAGGGCCAAGCTGGCCCGGGGGCGGGTGCTGCTCTTCGTCGACGAGATCCATCGCTGGAACAAGGCCCAGCAAGACGCCCTGCTCCCCCACGTGGAGTCCGGCACCGTGGCGCTGGTCGGCGCCACCACCGAGAACGTGTCCCACGCGATCATCCCGGCCCTGCGGAGCCGGGCCGAGGTCGTGCGGCTGGAGCCCCTGGCGGTGGCGGACATCGAAGCCCTGCTGGCGCGGGCCCTGGCCGACCCCGAGCGCGGGCTGGGGCACCGGTGGGTGACCGTCGAGCCGGCGGTGGTCACGCGACTGGCGGAGCTCGGGGGCGGAGACGCCCGGCGTTCCCTGGGACTGCTCGAGCGCCTGGTGGAGAGCCTGGACGACGGCCAGACCCTCGGCGAGGACACCGCCCGGGAGGCCCTGAGCCGCCGCGACATCCTCTACGACCGAGCGGGGGACGAGCACTTCGCGGTGGCCTCGGCGCTGATCAAGTCCATGCGGGGGTCCGATCCGGACGCCGCGCTCTACTGGCTCGCCCGCATGCTCGCCGGGGGAGAGGACCTGCTCTTCATCGCCCGCCGGCTGATGGTCTTCGCCAGCGAAGACATCGGCAACGCGGACCCGCGGGCGCTGACCGTCGCCGTCTCGACCAGCCACGCGGTGCACGCCATCGGCCTGCCCGAGGCCCGCATCGTGCTGGGCCAGGCCGTGACCTACCTGGCGACCGCACCCAAGAGCAACGCCGCCTATGTCGGCATCAAGCGCGCTCTGGCCGAGGTCGACCGCACCGGCCCCCTGCCGGTCCCCCTGCACCTGCGCAACGCCGCGACCCGGACCGATCGGGAGGCGGGCTTCGGGCGTGGCTACCGCTACCCCCACGACGACCCGGACCGGGTCGTGGCCCAGGAGCACCTGCCCCCCGGGCTGGGCGAGTCCCGGTTCTACGAGCCGGGCCCCTTCGGCCACGAGAAGACCATCGCCGAGCGCATGGCGTGGTGGGAGCGGAAGCGGCGGGAGAGGTAGGCCCCGGGGGGTTCACCGCGGTCAGTTCAGATCGGCCAGGATCTCTCGCTCCCGGGTGACGAGCGCTTCGCTGCGCTCTATCTGACCGCGGCCGTCGGCCAGGATCTTCTGGAGCTGATCGAGCACCTGGTAGATGCCGTCCATGTGCTGGGGGGCGCGGTGGGCGATGCTCAGCATGTCCTGGATGGTGTGGCCGATGGCCACCTCGGTGTTGCGCCAGCGCTCGCGGTCTTCGGCGACCTGGCTCTGGTGGCTGTCCAGGATCTCGCGAACCACGGCGGGGATCCCGCCCTCGGCGGCCGAGCCGTTGGCCGGGGCGGGGGGCGGGGCCTCGGCGGGCTGGGCGGCCTCGAGGGCCAGGAGCTTGGCCTTGGCGATCGCCAGCTCCCCGGCCTGTTCCTCGAGCTGGTCCTTGAGCGTCTTGATCTCCTCCCGCTGGGCGTGGATCTTCTCCCGGGCCTTGCCGGACTTCCTCGGCCTGGCCTCGCCCTCGTCCGAGGGCCTGGCCTGCCCGGCCTTGGCCAGTGCGAGCTCTTCCTCCAGCTCCGCCTGGCGGACCTTGAGCTTGGTGATCGACGCGTAGGCCTCGCCGAGACCGCCGGTCGGGCTGGCACCGGCGGCGGGCTCGGGACTGGCCGCTTCCGAGAGCTGGCGCACGCGGGCCTGGGAGGCGGTGAGCTCGCTGTGCAGCTCCTCGGCCCGGAACTCCGCGGCCTCGGCCCGTGCCTGGAGCTCGGCGAGGGCCGAGTCGTCGGCCGCCGCCTCGCCGGCCTCTGCGAGCTGGGCTTCGAGCTCGTTGGCCCGCTCCTCGGCCTCGGTGGCTCGGGTCCGGAATTGCCCGGCCTGCCCCTGGGCCGCCTGGAGCGCATCGGTGAGACCGGCGGCCTGGCCCTTCACCTGGGCCAGCTCTTCGAGCGCCGCCTGGCGGATCGAGGAGGCCTGGTCCAGATCGCTCAGGGCGGCGTCCAGCTCGGCCTGGAGCTCGGCGGCCCGCTTCTCCGCGGCGGCTCGGGCGTCGGCCTCGACCGTGGCGGCGTCCTCGCCCTGCTGCAGCGCTGCGAGGCGCTCATTGGCGGAGGTCAGGGCGCCGTCCAGCTCGGCGGTCGCGGCTTCGGCGGCTTCGGCGCGGGCGGTCAGCTGGGCGACGGCGGCCTGGGCCTGATCGGCGGCGGCCCTGGCCGCGTCGCGCTCGGACTCGGCCGCGGCCTGCTCACCGAGGCGGGCCTCGAGCCCGTCGCGCTCCTGCTCCAGCTGCTCGCGCTCCAGCTGCTGCTGCAGCACCTGGCCCTGGTGGGCCTCGTCCGCGTCGGCCAGCCTGGCCTCGAGAGCCCCCAAGGCGTCGGCGTGGGCCGCGCGGGTCTGCTCGAGCTCCGCGGCCAGTGCCCCACGGGCGGCCTCGCCCTCGGCGGCGGCCTGGCCGTCGGCGGCGCGGGCGTCGTGGGCCTCGCGCAGCGCGGCACCCACGGTGGCGAGCGCCAGGGCAGCGCTCGACAGCCTGGCACGGAGGTCCTGCTGGGCCTGCTCGGCGCCGGCCGCGGCCTGCTCCAGCTCGGCGATGCGCTGGGCCAGGTCGGCCCGCGCCCCGGCGCTGTCGGCCTCGGCTGCCGCGAGGGCGGCGGCGTGACTCTCCGTGGCCTGGGCGGCCTCGCTGCGCAGAGCTGCGAGTTCGGACTCCCGGGCCTCGGCAGCGGTCCGTGCGGCCTCGAGCTCGGCCTCGAGGCTCGCCAGGCCGGCGGTCGCCTCGGTGCGGGCGGCGTCGAGCTCGGTCTGCAGGGCCACGCGGGCCGCGGCGGCTTCGTCACGCACCTGGGCGAGAGCGGACTCGTGGGTCCGAGCCGACTCCTCCGCGGCCTCCTGGGCCTGGGCCAGCGCCGCCTGGTCGGCCTCCCGCTCCCGGGTCAGCTCGGCCAGGGCCGCAGTGTGGCTCTCCGACGCGTCGGCCAGGCGGGCCTCGGCCTGCTCGGCCTCCTGGAGGGCGGCTTCGAGATCCTGCTCCGCCTGGGCCTCGACGGCTGCCAGGGCTTCCGCCTGTTCGGAGGCCTGGGCCCGGGCGGCTTCGAGCTCGCTGCGCAGTCCCTCCAGGGCGGTGTCGTGGGCGGTGGCGGCCGCTGCAGCCGCCGCCGCCGCTGTCGCGCTCGCCGCCACGGCCGATGCCAGCTCGCTGCGGACACCATCGGCCTCGGACCGGGCCGCGGCGAGCTCGCTCGCCAGGCCTTCGCGCCCGGCTTGGGCCTCCGCCGTCTCGGCACGGGCCTTGCTCAGCTCCCCGTGGGCCTCGGACAGCTCGGCGCGGGCCTTGTCCAAGGCCGCGCTCGCCTCGTTCTGGATCGCCTCGGCCTCTTCCACGACCGTGGTGACCGCTTCGAGATCCCGTGTGGCGACGGTCAGCTCGGCCTGGACCTCGCTGAGCTCCGCCCAGCCCTTGTCCCGCTCGGCCTGGACCGTGGCGAGCACCTCTGCCTGGGCGGACGCTTCTTCGCTCACCCGCGCGAGGTCCGACTGGGCGGTCTTGAGCTCGGACAAGGCCGCCAGCGCCTCGCCCCGAGCTTCGTCGCGCTCGAACCGGGCCGCGGCAAGGGCCTCCTGGGCGCTGTCGGAGCGGCTCTGGGCGTCGCCCGCCGCGCTGGAGGCCTCTGTCAGCTGGCGCTTCGTGTCGTCGAGGGCCTGCTGGAGCTCGGCCTGCTGGTCCCGGGAGCGCCGCAGTGCCCCCACGGCCGCGTCCTTGTGCTGGGCGAGCTCTGCCCGGACCTCGTCCACCGTGCCTTCCAGCTCCCCGGCCCGGGCCTCGGCAGCTGCGACCCGTCCGCCCGCCTCGGTTGCCGCGCGCTCGGCGGCCTCGCGCTGGCGCCGCTCCACGGCGAGGGCGGCCTTCAGCTGCTCCCCGATCTCCTTGGCCTGGACCAGCTGGAGCTGGGCGCCGTCGCGCTCTGCCCGGACCTCCCGGGTCTCCTTGGCGTGGGCCATCTGCGAGCGGGCGAGGTCCCTTCGGGCTTCGGCCTGGGCGCTGGCGACCTCTGCGTCGGCCAGCATCTTGGCGGCGCGGGCCTCCTCGAGATCGGCCTGCAGTGCATCGGCCGAGCGCAAGGCGGCCTGCAGCGCGGCGCTGCCGCCACCGGCCTTGGCGGAGGCCATCGCCTCGGCGTGCAGCTCCTTGGCGGCCTTGGCGTCGGCGTAGGCTTGGTCTCGCTCGGTCTTGGACAGCACCAGCTCGACCCGACGGGTCTCCGCGAGCTCTTCGGCCTCGTGCAGGTTCTTGCTCAGGCCCGCGATGCGGTCCTCGAGGTCCGCGATCCGGACCGCGTACTCGGCCAGCGCACCCGTGGCGCTGTCGGTGACCGACACCGACTCGTCGTCGATGAGGTCGTCGTCGTCTTCCAGGGTCTCCAGGGTGTGGGTCGCCACAGGCTCGGGCTCGGGCTCCGGCGCCGGCGGCATGGCCTGGGGGGGGTCCTCGGTCTTCGGCCGCAGGGCCTGGGCGACCGTGCCGCCCCCTTGCTGCACGAGGTGGTCGTACCGCTGGCGGGCGTGGGCATCCATCAGGGTGTTGCGCACGTGATCCAGGGCGTTCAGGAGCTCCTGGGCCTTGTCCCGGGCGTCGCCCGGCAGGTTGGGCACGGCCTGGATCGCGCGCCAGCGCATCTCCAGCCGGCGGGAGGCGCGCTCGACAGCGTCTTCCGGGCTCGCGAAGGAGATGCCCAGGAAGCCGTAGTAGTCCCGCGGCATCCGCCGCTCGTACTCCTGGAGCAGGACTGTCGCGGGTCCGCCACGTCCACCAGTCGCCATCGAGGCCCTCGCAGTCAGAGGAAGGACATTGCTGAGGCCCCTGGTGCGGGCCCACCAGGGTCCGACATCGTACCTTCGAACGACCCTCCGACCCAGTCCTTGTCCGCTCTCGGCGCCCGCGGATCTACTCGACAGGCGCCCCCGACGACGAGGCGCGAACCTCGTAGGTCGCCTTCACCACGGCGCGAGGCTCGGGGACCGCGTCGTCGAAGTGCACGCTGTTGCGGCGCTCGTCGTAGGTGTAGTCGGCGTCCGCCACGTAGCTGTGGACGGTGCCGTCCGGCTCCTCGACCGCCACGTCGAGGGTGGCCTCGACGGGGATACGGGACAGGAAGAACTCCCGCTTGAGGCCCGCCGAGGTCAGGCCCAGGAGCTCCAGAGCGCCGGTGTAGTCCTCGTCGCAGATCGACCAGTCCACGCCACCGACCGCCTCGGTGACCTGGAGGTAGCGCTCCCCCTCCTCTTCGGCGGTCAGGCAGTTGCCGCGGGGCGCGACGATGGAGGAGAACGCCAGCAGCTCGCTGTCGGCCTTCAGGTCGAGCATCCAGTCCACGAAGCCGGTGACGGAGATGGTCGAGTAGTCGTCCTCGTCGGAGATCACGACCACGCTCAGCGCCGCGTCCTCCCGGTAGAAGCCCTCGTTGTGGCCGTCGCGGTGGGTGTCCAGGGCAGCGACCACCGCGTCCAGCCCCTGCTCGGTGTAGGAGCCACTCGTGCCCATCAGCACCCGGTCGGCGAAGCTGGCCAGGGCCTCCTCCTGGGTGAAGCCGTCGTCGATCCAGGTCGTGCCGTCGTCTTCTCGCAGCCTGCCCTGGTGGGAGGCGTCGACCATGTCCGTCGAGACCACGCCCACGTGGTAGTCGAGCCCGGACTGGGTGAAGTACTCGATGAAGGCCCCGAAGCTCTCCGCGAGCGCGGTCTGCTCCTCGAGCATCGAGTTCGAGTTGTCGATGACCCAGAGCACGTCGACCGCGGGTACCGGCACCTGCTGGATGACGTCGGTGTGCACCTCGGCCTCCAGCGCCGGCGGGTTGTACCGCTCGTTGCCCCGCTGATCCGAGACGTTGTACTCGTTGCAAGCGACGAGCATCAGGGCCCACACGGCGGTCACCTCCGTCGCCGCCGAGTCTATCCCGGCCCAGGCGGGGCCAGCACCACCTTCACGGTGTCCGGCTCGGCCGCCCTCGCCAGCGCCTCGACCCCGTCCGACAGCGGCAGCCGGAGGCTGACCAGCGGCGTCGGATCCACCAGCCCGGCCTCGAGCAGCCGCAGTGCCGGCGGAAAGGGCCCGCACCGCGACCCCACCAGGGAGAGCTCGTCGATGACCCATGGTGTCGGGGACTGGGGCAGCGGGTCGTGCACGGTGGTCTTCAGCACCAGCGTGCCCCGAGGCCGCACCAGGGCCGTGGCCAGACTCAGGCCCTGGGGAGAGCCCGTGCAGTCCACCACCAGGTCGAAGCGGTCCCCGTCCAGGTCTCCCGGCAGGGCCCCGACCACCCCGGGCGGCAGCAAGGCCAGCCGCGCCGGCCGCCTGGAGAGCCCGGTCACCCGGGCCCCGGTGAGTG
Organism: uncultured Enterobacterales bacterium; assembly: GCA_964344945.1. Classification (GTDB taxonomy): domain Bacteria; phylum Myxococcota_A; class UBA796; order UBA796; family CAJQPC01; genus CAYFPX01. The sequence continues at coordinate 608 of CAYFPX010000287.1, read as the reverse complement.
CCAGCACCCGAGCACAGAGCTGCCCGAGGCGACCGACCCCGAGCACCGCCACCGAGTCCGTCGGCCGCACGTGCACCTGCTGGACGATCGCCACGGCCGCCGCCAGGGGCTCCACGAACACCGCCGCCTCGTCCCTCACCCCCTCGGGCACCCGGTGCAGGTTGCCGGCCGGCAGCGCGAAGCGCTCGCTGAAGGCGCCGTCCCGTCCGTGGATGCCGAGCACCGTGCGCGTCGGGCAGTGGGTCGGGCGACCCGCCAGGCAGGTGGTGCAGGCCAGGCAGGGGCAGTTGATGTCCCCCACCACCCGCTGCCCCACCCAGCCCGGGTCCGGGTGGTCGAGGACCGTGCCCACCCACTCGTGACCCAGCACACCCTGGAACCCCATGTACCCCCGAGTCAGCTCCAGGTCGGTGGCACACACCCCGCCCAGGGACAGCCCGAGCACCGCCTCTCCCGGGGCGGGCCGTGGCTCCGCCAGGTCGGTGCGGACCCTCGGTCCCTCTCCACTCAGCGTGAGTCCCAGCATGGCTCCAGGCTAACTGGGTGTTTTCAAATCCTCCCGTCGCTGGGCTTGCTCTCGCAATCCCAGGCGTTTCCCCTCCTCAGTC
>CAYFPX010000286.1:0-8421 GCA_964344945.1 uncultured Enterobacterales bacterium | reverse complement strand
CGGACCTTCACCCCCTCTCAGTGACTGAGACGCCCAAGACGTCCGAAGTACGGACGTTCACCCCCTCTCAGGCCCCCTTCAGTCCCGCCCCTCCCACATCCACGCCCGCACCCGCGCCTCGAGCAGGGGGATCGTCACCGCTCCGCCCTCCAGCACCACACCGTGGAAGCCCTTGAGGTCGAAGGCTACCCCATCGAGCGCCTCGACCTCGGCCCGCAGCCCCCGGATCGCCTCGGCCCCGACGTGGTACGCCAGCGCCTGCCCGGGCCACGCCAGGTAGCGCTCGACCTCGACCGCAGCCTCCTCCGGGCCCAGCACCGTGTGGGCCTGCAGGTACGCCACCGCCCGCTCCCGTGACCAACCCCGCGCGTGCAGCCCGGTGTCCACCACCAGCCGCGCCGCTCGCTGCAGCGCCATCGTCACGCGTCCCGCCTCGTCCAGGGTCGTCGGGTACAGCCCGAGCTCCCCGGCCAGCCCCTCCGCGTACAACGCCCAGCCCTCCACCAGCACCGTGGGCCCCCCACCCCGCCGAAAGGCCGGCAGGTCCCGATCCAGCACCCCCAGGGTCGCCTGCAGGTGGTGGCCGGGCACCGCCTCGTGAAACGCCAGGGCCCGCGCCTCGAAGGCCGGACGCGTGCCCGGGCGGGTCGTGTTCACCACGTAGGTGCCCGGCCCAGAGCCGTCCTGGGGCGGCCTCCGGTAGTAGGCCGCCCAGCTGGCCTCGGACCAGGCCGTGGGCATCGCCTCCACGGCCACCGCCACCCGCGGACGCCGAGCGAACCCCTGACGCAGAGCCCCCCAGGCCTCCCGAACCGCGTCGTGAGCGGCGTCCTCGATGGCCTCGGCGCTCGCATACCGCAGCGCCGGGTCCCCCCGCAGCCGCTCCAGCGTGAAGCCCAGCCCCGCCACCTCCGCCTCCAGCGCCGCCACAGCGGCGTGCCCCTGCGCGTGCAGCTCCTCCGCAGTCACGTCCAGCGTGGTGTGCCAGCGAATGCGCTCGGCATAGCAGGCCTCTCCACCGGGGAGCCCCACCAGCCCAGGCGCCCGGTCACCCGCCTCCGGCAAGAGCTCGTCCCGCAGGAAGGCCAGGTAGCTCTCCAGAGCCGGCACCGCGTGCGCCCGCGCCGCCGCCATCAGCTCTGTCGCGAACGCCCCCACCACGTGCACCCGCCAGCCCGGATGGGGGAGCCGCGCCGGCGCCGTGAGGTCCCAGTCCTCCAGAGGCGTGGCGCGCAGCGCCTCCAGGTACGCGATCAGCCCCGACAGTGTCTCCCGGTCCACCACCCGCCCACCAGCCAGACCCAGCCGCAGGCTCCGAATCTCGTGCTCCACCTCGGTCGGCAGGCGCTCGACCCGCGCCACCAGGCGAATCGCCCCAGGCCCCGAGAGCTCCCGGGCCCGCGCCGCGACCGTGGCGGCCATGAAGGGGTTGCGCCACCGGGTCACCAGCCAGCGGTCCAGGTGGCACAGGGGCTCGTCGACCCGGCCCTGGAGCGAGCGCTCCAGCAGCGTCCAGGTCTCGAAGTCCGCAGGCGACAACAAGGTCGGGTCTGCCTGCCGCAGCCACCCGAGCAGCTGCTCCGCCTCCCGGCGCTGCCGCGCCCGCGTGTCCGGCGACCGGTTCTCGAACCGGGTCAGCCCCTCGCCGCGCTCGGACTTCACCCAGGACCAGTGCTCGTCCAGCACCGCCCGCAGGTCCTTGTCCCTGGTCTTGCCGACCGCCTCCGGGTCGACCCGGCCGCCGAGCGCCACACCCGCCGCCAGCAGCCAGAGCGCCGCCCTCACCTCAGCCGGTCCCGCGCCACGCCTGCCACCTCCCCCACCACGCCTGCGCGGTCCGAGGATCCAGCAGCACCGGGTAGACCGCCAGCGCCGCCCACGAGAACACACCGACGTTCATGGTGACCAGGATGCCCAGGTGCAGCGCGACGCCAGCCAGCAACACCCAGGGATTCAGCCGCCGGAACCAGATCAGCAGGGGGAAGCCGCACTCGAAGACGATCGTGAAGATGCACAAGGGCCAGGTGATCCAGAGCTTGTCGCTCATCCAGCTGCCGAGCACGGTCTGCCCGAAGTACGGCAACACCAGGTGCCACTGGAGGGCTTCGCCGGTCCACCAGAGGGGCTCGTAGCGGGCCTTGAAGTAGCCGGTGGAGCCGTAGATGCAGCAGTAGGTGATCAGCAGCCACCAGCGGCCCAGGGGCGAGCGCTTCCTGCGGGTCAGGTCCCGCTCGCCGATCGGCCCCATCAGCAGCGCGAGGGTCTGCCAGGCCATCAGCCGATCGTAGGCCTTGGTGTTGAAGCACTCGCTCCCCAACAACACCCAGCTGGAGAGGAACCAGGCCAGCAGACCGAGCTTGGCGACCCGCCCGCCCCACAGCAGCAGCAAGAGCCCCACCGTGCCCGCCCACCACATCGCCCAGCCGGTCTCGGTGGTCAGGACAACGTGGTTGGCCAGGTAGAAGGGCTTGTAGGCGAAGACCATGTCGGCCGAGGCATAGGCGTCCTCGACCCGCGGGTAGCGCAGCAGCTGGTTGTAGAGCGCGGCCAGGGCGAAGAGCACCCGAGCCAGGGCCCAGCCACCGGCCCACTGCGGCGCCCACCGACGGTCCCACCAGGCGCCCATCAGATCGACCGCCCCTTCACCGTGGGCGGCGAGCGCTCACAGTCCCAGTGGATCAGGTCCTTCTCGCGGACCTTCTTGCCCTCGCGGGGCTGCGCCTGCTGACCGCGCCGCGACCGCCAGCGCACGTCGACGAACTTGACCCGCTCTGGCTCGACCTCGAGCCGCCCGCAGGTGGCACTGGCCAGGATCGCCAGGTGTCGGCTGCTGCGGCGAATGGTCTTGCGGGCGTACCGAGGATCCGACTCCCACAAGGCCGGGAACAGGGCCACGAGATCGATCTTCTCCCAGCCGCGCCCCAGTCCGCGTAGCCGTCGAAGGCCCGCTGCTTCTTGTCCACCGTGGTGAACATCTTCCAGTTGCCGAAGTAGGCGATCGGCTCGGCCTTCATGATCCAGCGAGGCGCACTCTGGGCCACGATCCCGTGGGCATAGATCAGGCCCAGGACGAACACCGCCACCTGCAGCAGCAGCAGCAGCGCGGCCGGCCCGCGCAGCCAGCGCGGGGTGGTCCGGACGTCTTCGATGGGAGCGGGCTCAGACACCGTCGGCGTCCTATCCGACTAAGCTCTCGCCGTGCTCGCGACCCTGACGCTGCTGATCGGCATCCCTCTCGCCGGAGAGACCGACGTCGACCGCCCGGTCCCCGGCCAGGCCGCCGAAGGCCCGCCGCCGCCGACCCTCGATCGCCCCTGCCCCGACCAGGACTACATCGCCTGGTCCTCCACCCGCGTTCCCCCGGGCGCCCACCCACCGCGGGCCGCGGGCTGGGACTTCGAAGCCACCCTGTGGCACCGGCTGGCCGCCGTGGTCGAGGCACACCCCGAGACCGTCACCGCCGACTGCCTGGGCCTGACCGTCGAGCAGCGCCGGGTCTGGGGCTTCTCGGTGCGCGACCACAGCGCACCGGTCCAGCAGCGCCTGCTGGTCTTCGCCCAGCTCCACGCCCTGGAGTGGATCGGCGCCGAGGTCGCGGTGGCCTTCGTGGAGCGGTACGCCGCGAGCCCGCCCCCAGGGGTGGAGCTCGTGGTCCTGCCCATCGTGAACCGGGACGGTCGCTGGCGCTCGGAGGAAGACCTGCTCGACGGCCGCACCCGCACCTACCGCCGCGCCAACGCCCACAAGGTCGACCTGAACCGCGACTTCGCCGTGAACCGCGACAACACCAACCTGTGGTCGCGGCTCCCGTTCACCGGCCGCTACTACTACACCTCGCCGGCGCCGCTGTCCCAGCCCGAGTCCCGCATCGTCGATCGGGTCGCGTCCACCGGCTTCGACTACGCGGTGAGCCTGCACGCCTTCGGCGGCTACGTCTACTTCCCCTGGGCCGGCCTCTACGGCGCCCCCGACGACGGCGGCGTCCACCGAGCCATGGCCGAGCAGATGGTCGCGGACATGCCCGGCCGCCCGTACCGCATCAACCAGCTCGCCCGGAACATGTCCTGGTTCCGAGGCCTGGGCATGGAGATCGACCACATCTATGGCACCTACGGCACCCCCAGCTTCCTCGTCGAGCTGACCCGGAGCGGGATCCGACTGGCCGAGCCCGCGACCTGGCGAGACTACTTCCGCTGGTACAACCCCGCCGACAAGAACCCCCACGTGGTGGCGGGGCTCTCGATCCTGGACACACTTGTCAGGGAGATGTCAGCGGATGCGCAGGGCCTGGGACTCTAGCGTCCCACCCCACCGGGCGGCTGGATCCCACCTGGGGAGCGAACACCCCAGCTGTGACGCCAGAGACCCGCACAGGACCGGGAATTCGAAGTTGGCACGCCCCTTGCTCCAGTGTGCCAGCGAACCTCAGAGGAGCAAGCCAGACACCCCAGCGGGGTAAGCTGCGGTGGAATCGGTGAGGGAATGGTCCTTTCACCGGCGGATCTCGGTGCCTTCCGGACCTGGAGACGGGTCGCTGGCCAGTTCTGATGAGTGTCCTGGGCCCCGCCGGTGCCTCCGGCGGGGCCCTCGTACTTCGCGGTCCCTCGACCGATCGCTCACCGCCTTGACGGACGCCGCCTCCACGCTAGAAGGCAGCCCCCGACATGGAGGTTGGCGACATGATCGAAGTCAGCGGGCTCACTCGCTACTACGGCTCCCATCCGGCCGTGCGAGACGTCTCGTTCCGCATCGAGTCCAACGAGATCGTGGGCTTCCTGGGCCTGAACGGCGCCGGCAAGTCCACCACGCTGAAGGTGCTGGCCGGGCTGCTGCTGCCCAACGCCGGCTCCGTGCGGATCTCCGGCGTCGACGCGCTGGAGGCGCCGGACAGCATCCGCGAGAAGATCGGCTTCTTGCCCGAGGACCCGCCGCTCTACACCGAGATGCGGGTGCGGGAATTCCTGGTCTGGGCGGGCCGCATCAAGGGCCGGAGCGACGCCGAGGTCCAGGCGCGACTCCCCGAGGTCCTGCAGATCTGCCAGATCAGCCACGTGGCGGACCGGGTCATCGACACCCTGTCCCACGGCTACCGCAAGCGCGTGGGCATCGCCCAGGCCATCGTGCACGAGCCCGAGCTGGTCATCCTCGACGAGCCCATCAGTGGCCTGGACCCGGTCCAGATCGTCGAGATGCGCGAGGTCATCCGTGCGCTGAAGAAGCACTGCACCGTGCTGATCTCCAGCCACATCCTCAGCGAGATCTCCCAGACCTGTGACCGCATCCTGGTCCTGAACGACGGCACCCTCGTCGCCCAGGGCACCGAGGACGAGCTGGCCAACCGCATGGCCGGCAGCAACCAGGTCGAGCTCACGGTCCGCGGCCCCAAGGAGACCCTCTCCCAGGCGCTGACCGACTCCGGCACGGTCGTCGACTACACCATCACCCCCCGCGGAGACGTGTGGGGCGTGAGTGTCTCGATGGCGGCCGACGAGCGGGAGACCCTCGTCAACGAGCTCGTCGCAGCGGGCCTCGGCCTGCGCTCACTCGGCGACGCCGAGGCCGAGCTCGAGCAGATCTTCCTCGGCCTCACGGCCGAGTCCTGACCACGGGAGAACCGGACCCATGAGAGGCATGCTCCTCATCGCCCGGCGTGACCTGGCGGCCTACTTCAACTCCATCTGGGGCTACCTGGTCGTCGCCGCGCTGTTGATGTTCAACGGCCTGGCGTTCAACGTCTTCGCCGTCGGAAAGACCTCCAAGTACAGCACCGACGTGCTGGAAGACTTCTTCTACTGGACCTTCGGCTTCATCGTCACCGCCGCGGTCCTGCTCACCATGCGCCTCATCGCCGAGGAGCGCCAGACCGGCACGATCGTGCTGGTCGACAGCTCTCCGCTGAGCGACTGGCAGGTCGTCGGCGGCAAGTACCTGTCGGCGATGGGCTTCCTCACCGTGATGATCGCGCTGACCGCCTACATGCCGGCGCTGATCTTCGTCGAAGGCAAGGTCTCCTACGGCCACATCGCCGCCGGCTACACGGGCTTGCTGCTGACCGGCAGCGCCGTGGTCGCCATCGGCACCTTCGCCAGCTCCCTGTCGCGCTCCCAGCTGGTCGCCGCGGTCATCGCGGGGGTCATCGTGGGCGTGCTGGTCCTGAGCTGGCTGCTCGGGCGCATCACCGAAGCACCCCTGAGCGACGTCTTCTCCTACCTGTCCTTGTACGACCGGCACTTTCAGCCCTTCCAGCGCGGCCGGATCAACCTCGAGGACGTCGTCTACTACCTGAGCGTCACCTTCGCCTTCCTGATGCTCTCCACCCGCTGGCTGGCCGCTCGGAGGTGGCGATGAGCTCCAACGTCGTGGTGTACTTCCTGGGCCTGCTGTTCCTGTTCGCAGGAGAGCGCCTCTACGGGGGCGACGAGACCCTCCGCCCGGTGCTCTCGGGCACCGGTGAGCTCCTCGTGCTTGCCGGCCTGGCGCTGGCGTTCAAGGCCTCCAAGGCCCAGCGCGCCCGCAAGACCGTGCTCCGCTGGGGCCTGGTCGGACTGGTCGGCCTGCTGCTCTACGGCCTGACCACCGACATGGCGATCGAGGCCCTCGGCTTCGCCGACGAGATGGAGCGCCGCTGGCGCGGTGTCTTCGGCAGCGTCTGGCCCATCGTGCTGCTCGCTGGCGTGCTGCCGATGCTTGCGGTCGACCACGCGATCAACGACAGCCCGATCGTGGTGCAGCCCAAGCGCATCTCCCAGGCCGCCCAGAACGGCCTGGCGGCGGCGCTCGGCCTGAGCCTGGTCTTCCCGCTGAACTTCCTGGCCTCCGAGCACAACGAGAAGTGGGACCTCACCTACTTCAAGACCGCCGAAGCCGGCAGCGCCACCCAGGCCCTGGTCCAGAACCTCGACAAGCCCGTGCACGCGCGGATCTTCCTGCCGTCGAGCGCCGAGACCTACACCGAGCTCAAGGCCTACTTCGAGCCCCTGGACGGCCCGAACTTCAAGGTCGAGTTCCTGGACCACGCCGCCGAGCCCACCCTGGCCAAGGCGCTCAAGGTGCGAGACAACGGCTACATCGCCATCACCATGGGCGAGGTGGTCCTCGACGGCGAGCAGGACCCGGAGGACAAGCCGGTCACCAAGACGCTCAAGGTCGGGACCGACCTCGACGACGCCAAGCGCACGCTGAAGAAGCTCGACGCCGAGGTCCAGGAGCTGATCATCAAGGTCGCCAAGGGCGAGCGCTTCGCCTACGTGACCGTCGGCCACGGCGAGCTCTCCTGGAAGGGCACCGCCAGCCCACTGGAGAAGCTCTCCGGGCTGAAGAAGCTCCTGCAGGCCATGAACTTCAAGGTCAAGGAGCTCGGTGTCGCCGACGGCCTGGCGGAGTCGGTGCCCGACGACGCCGACGTGGTCTTCATCCTGGGACCCGACGAGCCCTTCCTGGAGCCCGAGGTCGCGGCCCTGCGCGAGTACGCCAGCGGCGGCGGCGCCCTGTTCGTGGCCCTGGAGCCGGACTTCAGCAAGGAAGCCACCGATCTGGAGCGGCCAGCGGATCCGCTGGACGACCTGGTCGCCGAGCTCGGCCTGTCCATGGGTGAGGGGGTCCTGGCCCAGGAGACCAAGTACGTCCCCCTGACCCGCACCAAGAGCGACCGGCTCAACCTGGGCACCGACCGCTTCTCCAGCCACGACAGCACCCGGGTCCTGAGCAAGAACAGCTCCCAGCTCTTCCTGTTCACCCCGACCGCCGGCTTCCTCGAGGAGACCAAGGACAACAACGCCACGGTCACCATCACCGTGCGCTCCCAGTCCGACGCCTGGGCCGACCTCGACGGCGACCTGGACTTCGACAAGGACGACGGCGAGAAGAAGAAGATCCGGCCGTTGGCCGCCGCCTCGATGGGCGACGGCGAGACCCCGCACCGCGCGGTCGTCGTCAGCGACGCCAACCTCTTCAGCGACTTCGCCCTGCAGAACCTCGGCAACCAGCGCTTCGTCTACGACGGCATCAACTGGCTCATCGACGAAGCCGACAGCAGCGGCGAGACCAACAACGAAGAAGACGTGAAGATCAAGCACGCCAAGGAGGAGGACGCGGCCTTCTTCTACAGCACCGTGGTCGGCGTCCCGGCCCTGGTGCTCATCCTCGGCGTGGTCCGCCTGCGCCGCCGCACCAAGGGAGGTGTCGCGTGAACCGCACCGTCACGACCTACCTGGTCCTGCTCCTCGGCCTGCTCACGGCCAGCTACCTCTCCTGGACCGCCGAGGACACCGGCGAGCCCGATGAGGGTGTGGTCCTGGTCCAGGCCGACGCCGACTCGCTGACCGGTCTCTCGTGGACCAGCGAGAAGCTCCGGGTGTCCATCGAGAAGCGGTCCGACGCGGTGGGCGACTACCTGTGGGTCGACCTGACCGAGATCAAGGA
>CAYFPX010000285.1:0-8481 GCA_964344945.1 uncultured Enterobacterales bacterium | reverse complement strand
CCGCCGAGCAGCTCCGGGCCTACCGGACGAAGGCCTACCTGAAGTTCTACATGCGGCCGGACCTCATCCGGCGGAAGCTCTCCAAGAGCGAGGGCCGCGACGAGCTCATGGAGATGATGGGCGGCGCCACCGTGCTCAGCGAGATCGTGAAGAGCACGGTGCTGCGGCGGGTGCCCTCGGTCAGGCTCGGCAAGATCGCCACGGTCTGAGCCGGGCCCTATGGATCCGTCTCACCGATCACCACCCGCTCGACCCCGGCCAGGTCCGCCTTGGTGCGCACCAGCTTCAGCCCGGCGTCCTTGAACATCGCCATCACCGGGATCTCCTGGTCGAGGCCGATCTCCATGAGCACGGCCTTCCGCGCCCGCTCGGCCGCCACCGGCACCAGGCGCCGGTAGAAGTCCAGGCCGTCCGGCCCGCCGTCCAGGGCGACCCGCGGCTCGTGGTCCTTCACCTCGGGCGCCAGGCCCTCGATGTCCTTGCTGGGGATGTAGGGCGGGTTCGAGACGACGAAGTCCACCGGGCGGTCCGCCGGCACGGCCGAGAGCAGGTCCGAGCGCAGCACGGCGACCCGGTCCTTCAGGTCGTGCCGGGCGACGTTGTCCTTCGTGACCTGCAGGGCCGTCGGGCTGGCGTCCAGCGCGAACAGCCGCACACCGGGCCGCTCCAGGGCCAGGGTCAGGCCGATGCAGCCGCTGCCGCAGCCCACGTCGGCCACGAAGACCTTGTCCTCGGTCTCCGGCAGCAGCTCCAGGGCCGCCGCGATGAGGGTCTCCGTGTCCGGCCGCGGGACCAGCACCCCAGGCTTCACGGCGAAGTCCCGGCTCCAGAACTCCTTGGTGCCCACGATGGTCGCCACCGGCTCCCGGGCCCCTCGGCGCCGCACCGGCTCCCGCAGCGCGGCCAGCTCCGCTTCGTTCATCGGCCGGTCGTGCTGCAGGTACAGGGTGAGACGGTCCATCTCCAGCACGTGGGACAGCAGCAGCTCCGCGTCGAGCCGGGCCGACGGGCTGCCCTTCGACGCCAGGTAGTCCTGGGTGCGCTTCAGGACCTCGACCAGCTGGAGCATCAGCTCTCGGCGGCCTTGAGGGCCTCGGCCTGGAACCAGGCGATCACAGGCGCTGCGATGAGCTCCAGCTTGCCGCCCACGATCTGGTCCAGCTTGTAGACGGTCTCCCCGATGCGGTGATCGGTCACCCGGTTCTGCGGGTAGTTGTAGGTCCGGATGCGCTCGGAGCGGTCGCCGGAGCCGACCTGGCTCTTGCGGGCCGCGGCCTCCTCGGCGTGGCGCTCGGCCTCCTGCTGCTCGAACAGCCGGGCCTTCAGCACCTTCAGGGCCTTGGCCTTGTTCTTGTGCTGGGACTTCTCGTCCTGGCAGATGACCACCAGGCCCGTGGGCTCGTGGACCAGCCGGACCGCCGAGTCCGTGGTGTTGACGGACTGCCCGCCCGGGCCAGACGCGCGGAAGACGTCGATGCGCAGATCGCTCGGGTCGATGTGGATCTCCACCTCGTCCGGCTCCGGCAGGATGGCCACCGTGGCCGCGCTGGTGTGGATGCGGCCCTGGGTCTCGGTGAGCGGGACCCGCTGGACCCGGTGCACGCCGGACTCGTACTTGAGGTGGCTGTAGGCGTCCTTGCCGGAGACCAGGCTGATGATCTCCTTGAACCCGGTCGCCGACTTGCCGCTGCTGCCGCCGACCACCACGTCGCTCTGGCTGAGCACCTCGAGCTTGAAGCGGTGGGTGTCGCAGTAGCGGGCGTACATGCGGAACAGGTCCGCGGCGAACAGCGCGGCCTCGTCGCCGCCGGTGCCGGCGCGGATCTCGACGAGCAGGTTGCGGCCCTCGTATGGGTCCTTCGGCAGCAGCAGCAGGCGCAGCTGTTGCTTGAGCGCCTCGATGCGAGCTTCGAGACCGGGCTTCTCCTCGGCCGCCATCTCCCGCATCTCGGGATCGCCCATGAGCTCGAGCACGTCGGCGAGCTCGAGCATCGTGGACTTCAGCTCTTCGTAGGCCTCGACGATCGGCGACAGCTGCGCGTGCTCGATGGAGAGGTCGCGCAGGCGGTTGGTGTCGGACGCGATGTCCGGGCTGCCGAGGAGCGCGTTGAGGTCCTCGAGCCGTCGTGCGAGCTCTTCGAGCTTGTCGAGCATTCAGGCCTCGCGGTGGCGCGAGGCGCCTGGATCAGCTCAGGACTCGGCGGGCGCGGTCATGCCGTACTTGCGCATGAAGCGCTCGACGCGGCCCTCGGTGTCCATGAGCTTCTGCTTGCCGGTGAAGAACGGGTGGCAGTTGCTGCAGATCTCGACCCGGAGCTCGGAGGCCAGGGTGAGGGTCTGGAAGGAGTTGCCGCACACGCAGGTGACGGTGCACTCCTGGTACTTCGGGTGGATGCCGGTCTTCATGGTCTCGCCCAGGGTCGGGGGTGCCGGATGGGTGGGGCGCTGAAGGGAAGGGTGCCCGCGCGCCCGCGAACGCCCCCTATTTGCTCGCGACGGCCATGTTGTCAAGCAACTCGGCGTTGGTCGGGTGGCGCCGGACGAGATCGAGCAGCCACTCCATGTCGCGGACAGGACTGCCCTGGAGGGCCTGTCGCAAGAGATCCGACCGGGCGAGGTCGCCGGGGCTCAGGAGCTTCTCCTCGCGGCGGGTGCCTGAGCGCAGCACGTCGAGGGCCGGGAAGATGCGCCGGTCGGCGACGCCCCGGTCGAGCACGAGCTCCATGTTCCCGGTTCCCTTGAACTCCTCGAAGATGACGTCGTCCATGCGCGACCCGGTCTCCACCAGCGCCGTGCCCAGGATGGTCAGGCTCCCGCCTTCCTCGAGGTTGCGAGCGGCACCGAAGAACCGCTTGGGCCGATGCAGGGCCGCCGCGTCGACGCCGCCGGAGAGCAGCTTGCCCGAGCTGGGCACGGTGTTGTTGTAGGCCCGGGCCAGGCGGGTGATCGAGTCCAGCAGGACCACCACGTCGCGGCCCCGCTCCACCAGCCGCCGGGCCCGCTCCAGGACCATCTCCGCCACCTGGACGTGGCGCGACGCTGGCTCGTCGAAGGTCGAGGACAGCACCTCGCCCTGGACCGTGCGGACCATCTCGGTGACCTCTTCCGGCCGCTCGTCGATGAGCAGGACCATCAGGTGCACCTCGGGGTGGTTCGCGGCCAGGGCCCGGGCGATGTTCTGGAGCAGGACGGTCTTGCCCACCCGAGGCGGCGCCACGATCAGCCCTCGCTGGCCCTTGCCCACGGGGGTGAACAGGTCCATCAGCCGGGTGCTGACCTCGTGGGGGTCGTGCTCCAGGGTGAAGGCCTGGTCCGGGTGCAGGGGTGTGAGGCTGTCGAAGTCCCGGGCGGGGCCGCCGCGATCGGGATCCGCGCCGTTGACCGAGTTCACGCGGATCAGCGCGAAGTAGCGCTCGTTGTCCTTGGGGGCGCGGACCTCGCCCACCACCTCGTCGCCCGTGTGCAGGTCGAAGCGCCGGATCTGGGAGGGAGAGACGTAGATGTCGTCGGGTCCCGGCAGGTAGCTCTGGGCCGGGTCCCGCAGGAAGCCGAAGCCGTCGGGAAGGACCTCGAGGATCCCGCTGTTCCGCACGCTGCCGCCCTGGTCGCTCGCGCTCACGTCGTGCACGGTCATGAGGGGCCGGGGGGCTGCGGGAGGGCGGGGTTGGCAGCCCGGGGAGGTGGGCGACCGGAGGGGGGAGAGGATCGTCCGGGATCCGGACGGCCCTGTCAATAACGCAGCCGGCGGCCACCGTGGCCTGCCGGTCGGTCCGCGGATCCGCGGGGCCCTGCGCGGCGCGCTACCTGCGCCAGCTCACCCGGTCGCGCCCGCCGCGCTTGCTGTCGTAGCAGCCGTGGTCCGCCGCCTGGAGCATGTGGTCCGCGCTGACCGGCTTGTCCCGCGGGTTCCAGGTGAAGCCGCCGAAGCTGGCGGTCTGGCGGATCTCCGTGCCGTCCCGGCAGACGATCGGGGTGCCGCGTAGGGTCTGCCGGATCTGCTCGGCGATGATCTGGCCTCGGGAGGCGCCGGCACCTGGCAGGATGATGGCGAACTCCTCGCCGCCCAGCCGGCCCACCGTGTCCTCGGCCCGGGCGCCCTTGACCATCCGGGCCGCGATCTCGACCAGCACGTCGTCGCCGTGGGCGTGGCCGTGGGTGTCGTTGACCTGCTTGAAGTGGTCGGCGTCGCACATCAGGATGCTCAGGGCCTGGCCCTCCTCCTGGGCGGTCTTGATGGCCGCCTCCAGGATCTCGGTGAAGTGCCGGCGGTTGGAGACCTGGGTGAGGGTGTCGGTGGTGGCCAGCCGGTGGAGCTCTTCGTTCTTGGCCTTCAGCTCGGCGAGCAGCCGCGCGTTCTCCGCGTTCTTGCGCTCCAGCTCCCGGGTGATCTCCTCGTACTTGTCGTTGATGGAGACCAGGGACTTGTTGGCCTGGGCGACCATCTGGGACCAGGTGGGCTGCTTGCCGACCTTGATGTCGAGCTCGCGACCCGTCCCCACCAGCTCCTGACGGATCTCGTTGCACAGGTCCTCGAGGACCATCGGCTCCTTGCTGGGCAGCTGATCCAGCAGGCCCTGGGACCTTCTGGAGCTCGGTGCTGGCGCCGGCCTGGAACAGATCGCTCACGGCGTCCGCGACCCGGGCCAGGGCGAGCAGCCACTGTCCCCGGCGGCCCGAGGCCTTGGCCCTGGGGTTGTGGTGGCCGACGATGGCCTCGGTGAGGTCCTGAGGCAGGCCCCAGCTGGACGCGGTCAGGGCGAAGATGTCGGTGTGGCCGGCGCCCACCAGGTGACGCTCCTCGTGGTGACGCTTGGCGCCGGGCAATTCGCGGAACCCCTGGAGCTGCGCCGAGTACTCGGGCGCCAGGTAGGCGAGGAAGAGCGAGCCGATGTCCTGGACCAGGCCCACCGTGAAGGCCTCGAGGGGGTCCTCGTAGCGGACCCGCTCGGCCATGTAGCGGCACACGGCCGCCCGGCGCAGGGAGTCCTCCCAGAACAGCGTGCCGTCGAAGTCCCCGAGGTCCAGGTCCTCGGTCGTGCCCTTGACCGCGTGGGCCACGGCCAGGTTGCGCACGGTCCGGGCTCCGATGGCGACCGTCGCCTGCTGGACCTGGCGGACCTCCTTGCCGAAGCCGAAGTAGGGCGAGTTGACGATCTTGAGCAGCTGGGTGGTGAAGCCCGGCTCCTGGCTGACCACCTGGGCCAGCTTCTGCAGGGAGGACTCCGGGTCCCCCGCCTCCTTGATGATGGCGAACAGTCCCGCCGGGATGGTCGGCAGGCGATCAGGGTCCAGCGTGCGGTGCCCGGACTGGAGCGCTTCCATCTCCCCTCCAGCGCTTTCCCGGGCCGAATCCCGCGGATAGGGGAGGGCGGTCGGAGGACACGGATGATCGCGCAGGATCCCGCCCAGCTCCGGGCCCGGGTCGAGGCCCTGGCCGAGGCCCCTGCAGTGGCGCGCCTGGGGTGGCTGGCCACGGAGCTCAACCGGCACAACCGGCTCTACCACGAGCTCGATGCCCCGGAGATCAGCGACCGGGAGTACGACCTGCTGTTCCGGGAGCTGGAGCTGCTGGCCGAGGCCTGGCCCCAGCACGTGCCCGCGGACTCTCCGACCCACCGGGTCGGGGGGGCCCCGGTAGACAGCCTGCGGTCCATGGCCCACCGGGTGCCGATGCTCTCGCTGCGCAACGCCCTGAGCGAGGACGACCTGCGGGACTGGGAGGTCCGGCGCGACGCCAAGGGCGCCCTGCGCGGCGGCATCCTGCGGGACCTCGTCCGTGCGGGCCAGCCCGAGGACCGGGTGCTGTCCTACACCGTCGAGCCCAAGCTGGACGGCCTGGCCATGGAGCTGGTCTACATCGACGGCGAGCTCACCGCCGGCATCACCCGCGGCGACGGCGAGACCGGCGAGGACGTCATCCACAACGTGCGCACCATCTCGGAGATCCCGCTGCGGCTCTCAGGACAGGGACTGCCCACCTTCCTCTCGGTCCGCGGCGAGATCCTCTTCGACCTGCCGGGCTTCGAGCAGATGAACCGGGACCGGGTCGCCCGAGGGGACAAGGCCTTCGAGAACCCGCGGAATTCCGCGGCGGGGACCATGCGTCAGCTCGACCCGAAGCTGGCGGCCCGCCGGCCCCTGCACTTCATCGCCCACAGCTTCGGTGAGCTCGAGGGCGTCGCGCGGCCGGCCACCCTGCACCAGGTCTTCGCGCTGTTCGAGGGCTGGGGCTTCCGGGTCAACCGGCTCAACCGGGTGTGCACCGGCATCGACGCCGTGCTCGAGCGCATCCGTGAGCTCGGCGAGCTGCGGCACACCCTGGACGTCGAGATCGACGGCGCCGTGGTGAAGGTCGACGACTTCGCCCTCCAGGACACCCTGGGCTTCGTGACCCGAGCCCCCAAGTGGGCCATCGCCTTCAAGTACCCCCCCGAGGAGGCGACCACCGTGCTCGACGACGTCGAGTTCTCGGTGGGCCGCACCGGCGCCGTCACGCCGGTCGCCCACCTGCGCCCGGTGCGGGTCGGCGGTGTCACGGTCAGCCGGGCCACCCTGCACAACGCCGACGAGCTCCGGCGCCTCGACCTCCACCACGGTGATCGGGTGCGCATCTACCGGGCGGGCGACGTGATCCCCAAGGTCGTGGCCGTGGTCGACGACGGCCAGCGAGCCGGTCGTCGGGCGGTCGTCTACCCCTCGCGCTGCCCTGCCTGCGAGACCCGCCTGGTCCGGGCCGAGGGCGAGGTCGTCACCCGCTGCGTGAACCACGACAGCTGCCCGCCCCAGCTCACCGGCGCCATCGAGCACTTCAGCGGCCGCCTGGCGATGGACATCGAGGGCCTGGGCACCAAGCTGGTGGAGCAGCTGGTCTCGACGGGCATGGTGGGACGGTTCAGCGACCTGTACCACCTGGCGCTCGAGCCCGTCGCCGCCCTGGAGCGCATGGCCACCAAGAGCGCCCAGAACCTGCTCGACGCCCTGGAGCAGAGCAAGGCCCGGCCCCTGGCCAACGTGCTCTTCAGCCTGGGCATCGTGAACGTGGGGGAGACCACGGCCCGGGACCTGGCGCGGCACTTCGGCACCATCGACGCCATCATGGACGCCACCCCGGAGGCCTTGGAGCTGGTCGACGGTGTGGGTCCCATCGTGTCCGGGCCGATCGTGGCCTGGTTCGGTGACCCTGACCACCGAGAGGAGATCGCCCGGCTCCGGGCGGCCGGCGTGCAGTTCCCCGAAGCCGAGGTCACCGGCGAGGGCGACACCACGGTCGCCGGCGTCGTGGGCCAGGTCTTCGTGCTGACCGGGACCTTCCCGACTCTGAAGCGAAGCGAGGCAAAGGCGCGCATCCTGGCGGCGGGAGGCAAGGTGACCGGCAGCGTGAGCAAGAAGACCAACACCCTGGTGGCCGGCGAGTCCGCGGGCAGCAAGCTCACCAAGGCGCAGGCTCTGGAGATCGAGATCATCGACGAGGCCGAGCTGCTGAGGCGCCTCGCTGGCGGGGAGGCCTCGGCGTGATCTGGGCACTGCTGATCGCCTGTGGTGCGCCCACCACAGTGCAGCCCCTGGTCGAGGCCCGGGCCGCAGACCTGGCGGTGCAGGCGGCCCCCGGCGTGCGCCTGGCCCTCGCCTCCGGCGCCTTCGGTGCCTGGCTCTGCAGCTTGGACCAGACCGACCTGCGCGAGCTCGCCCAGGACCCGGACACTGGCAGCGCCGTGCCCACCCTGGACGCCCCGGCGGACATCGCTGCGAACCTGGGGATCGGCGCGTCCGGCAGCGTCTTCTGGAACACCGAGACCGGGGTGACCACCCTGAGCTACACCGGGTCCTTGGACAGTGCCCAGGCGCTCTCGGTCGACGTGGTGGTCGACACCCCCACCCGGGACTTCTCGGTGAGCTTCCGGGACCCGGCGGGCAGCGAGTACAGCGCCGAGGCCTCGGTCGAGGTCGAGGACTGCGCAGCCTCGCCGCGGGTCCAGGTCGAGCTGGACCTGGACACCGGCGGCGACGACGAGGACATCCGCGTGGTGCTGCCCAGCAGCGACGGCGAGCTGCTCGGTTGGAATTCCGGCCAGCTGGCGCCGCGGTCGGGCACGGCGTCCTGGACCACGGGCTCGGGCGTGGACCGCCTCAGCTGGGTGGCGGACGACGCCGAGGACCTGGCGGACCAGACCTGGCCGGGCACGGCGTCGAGCGCGGACTGGTCCGAGCCGGCCGCCGTCTCCCTTGCTCGGCCGGACTGAGCGTTTCGCACTCGCTGACACTGGCTCGGCGCCACGACGCCGGGCGCTGACGCGCCTCGGCGGGCTGTCAGCTGTCAGCCATCAGCAGTCAGCCTGCGGTCTGCCTCGCGCCTGCGGCGCTCGGCATCGCCGGCGAGGTTCGAGGGACACGCCGCCTGCGCTCGGGTCGCCGCTCTGACAGCTGAGCGCTGGTGCGCCAGGCCAAGCCTGGGAAGGAGGAAGATGAAGTAGACATCGAAAC
>CAYFPX010000284.1:0-8520 GCA_964344945.1 uncultured Enterobacterales bacterium | reverse complement strand
CACTTCCCCTGGAAGATCGGGCAGCTGCTGCTGCACCCCGTCTCGAACACGGGTCCACGCTTCGGCGTGAGGGTTGGATTCCCTGGTCTTCCTCCACTTCTCGTACCCGGCCGGCCTGCATGCGATGATTCGCCCCGCACGACCGGAGGAATCCCCATACGTCTCGCCCTGCTCCTCGTCCTGTGGTCCTGCGGCGACACCACCACCGGCGACTCGGCCACGACCCCCGGCGAGACCGGCACCCCCCCGACCGACACGGTCGACACGGTCGACACCGCGGACACGGCGGGACACCAGCACCGCGACCCTGTTCTACGAGGACGCCGACGGCGACGGCAGCGCCTCCGGCGCGACGGCCCTGGCGTGCGCCGCGCCCAGCGGCTTCGCCGGCTTCACCGGCGGGACCCAGACCCTGGAGACCCCGGGGGTGGAGACGGTGTTCTCCTTCACGGCGTACGGGGCCGGTTCGCGCCCGGCGTACCCTGCCGCCATGACCGCCCTGACCCTCCTCGGCCTGCTCGCCTGCACCAACGGTGAGACCACCACGACCCCGGCGACCGACTCGGCCACCGGGTCCTGCATGGACCCGTGCGACACCCCCTCCACGGCGGAATTCGAGGGCATCTTCGACGCCACCGCCTTCACCCCGGACCCCTCGCTCACCCGGGACAACCCGCTCAAGGGCCTGATGACCTCGTACGCCTGGGGCGAACCGGACAACGACTTCCCCGACCAGCTGGAGTTCTTCTACCTGCCGATGAAGGACCTGTGGGACGAGCTCGGCGAGACCCTGGACAGCGGCCTGGAGCCCCACCTGGAGGCGGCGGCGGGTCGGGACCACCACGCGGTGGTGCGGGTGTACATCGACTACCCCGGCCAGGAGAGCGGGCTTCCGGACCACCTCGAGGCGCTGGTCGACTGCCAGACCTACACCAACCACGGCGGCGGCTGCTCCCCGGACTACGACGACCCCGACCTGGTCTCGGCGATGACCGGTCTGATCGAGGCCCTGGGCGAGCGCACCGACGCCGACCCCCGGCTGGGCTACGTACAGGTCGGCCTGCTGGGCTTCTGGGGCGAGTGGCACACCTGGCCCCACGAGGACTGGTTCGCCAGCGAGCAGACCCAGACCGCCGTGCTCGACGCCTACGAGCTGGCCTTCGCCACCACGCTCTTGCAGATGCGCTACCCGAGCGAGTCCTCGGTCTCCCGGCGCATCGGCTACCACGACGACTCCTTCGCCTACGCCACGGTCGGCGACATCGACTGGTTCTTCGTGCCTCTGCTGGAGGACGCCGGGGCCCAGGACCGCTGGCAGGAGGTGGCCATCGGCGGCGAGGTCTACCCAGAGCTGCAGACGGAGATCTTCGAGGACGCCTACCAGACCGGCACCTATGCCCAGGACCTGGACACCTGCATCGTCGCGACCCGCGCCAGCTACCTGCTCGACTACCAGGCCTTCAACGAAGACGGCGTGGGGTACGCCGGGGCCGAGCGGGAGCGGGCTGAGCAGGCCGCGCTGCGCCTGGGGTACCAGTTCGAGGTGGTGGGCGCTGTGCTGACCGCGACCGGGCTGATGGACGGCACGGTGGAGGCCCAGGTCTCGCTGGAGATCGCCCAGACCGGGGTGGCGCCGTTCTACTACCCGCTGTTCCTCTGGCTGGAGACCGACGGGCTCTTTGCGGCCAACAACCACGACCTGAGCACGCTGCTGCCCGGAGAGACCCAGACCGTCACCATGGACCTTGGCCGGGTCCCGGCGACCCTGCTGAACGCACCGCTCACCTTCGACCTGCGCTCGGACCTCGTGCAGGACGGCCAGGCCGTGCGCTTCGCCACGGAGACCCCCTGGACGGGCAGCAACGGCGAGCTGGTCCTGCAGTGGGAGGTCGGCTGCGACCACGGCACGGGTGACTGGTCGGCCGTCGGCGAGGTGACCGGGACCGACGGAGACGGCTGTGCGTGCGTGTGCGACGTGGACGGGCGGTCGCGGGCCTGCGGCCAGGACCGCTGCGACTGAGCCGCTATGGCCCGGCGGCTGCTCATCGCCAACCGGCTCCAGCCGAATCGCACCACCACGAGGGGCGCAGACGGCCACCCTCACCCAGCCTCGCGCCTGTGGGTCTACGGTCGGGCCGGGCGTCCCTGCCTGCGCTGCCGCACGGCCGTGCGCAGCCAGCGTCTCGGCGAGCACCTCCGAGGGACCTGGTGGTGCCCGACGTGCCAGCCGCGGGGAGAGTAGACTCGGATCGAGAGGCGGTCCTTGTCCATCACGTCCATCCCCCTCGGCCCGTTCCAGCTCGACCGGCTCCTCGGCCGGGGCGGCATGGGCGAGGTCTGGTCCGGTGTGCACCCCGCCAGCGGCCAGAAGGTCGCGGTCAAGGTGCTCACCAAGAAGTTCGCCCGGGATCCCTGGTACCTGGACTCGTTCAAGACCGAGGTGCGCTCCAGCGCGGGCCTGGACCACCCGAACATCGTGCCGGTCCTGGACTACGGCGAGGTCACCGAGGAGGCCGAGGCCGCCAACACCCGGCTGGTGGCCGGCAGCCCCTGGCTGGCGATGGAGCTGGTCGAGGGCGGCAGCCTGAGCCAGCACAAGGGCAACCTGGACTGGCGGGTCATGCGCCGGGTGCTGGTCCAGCTGCTCGACGCCCTGGCCCACGCCCACGCCCGGGGTGTCATCCACCGGGACCTGAAGCCCGGGAATGTGCTGCTCGACGGCATGACAGGCGCGGTGCGGCTCACGGACTTCGGGCTCGCCCACTTCACCGGCGACTCGCCCTTCCACGACGAGGGCGAGGCGGTGGGCACCCCGGCCTACATGGCGCCGGAGCAGGCCAGCGGGAAGTGGCGGGATCAGGGCCCCTGGACCGACCTCTACGCGGTGGGCTGCCTGGGCTTAGCCCTGTCCACCGGGGCCCCGCCCTTCGGCTCGAAGGACCCGAGCACGGTGCTCACGGCCCAGGTCTACGAGCCGCCTCCGCCCCTGGACCCCGCGAACCCGGTGCCCCCGGACTTCGAGGGCTGGCTCATGCAGCTGCTGGCCAAGCCCATCGGCGAGCGCTTCACCCGGGCCGCCGACGCCGCCTGGGCCTTGATGCACCTGGAGCCGCCGGAGCAGGACGACCACGCGCCGACCGTGCAATTCCAGAAGATGAGCCGGGAGGCCATGCTGGCCTCGGCCGCGCTCTACGCCGCCGCCGACGAGGACAACGACGACACCATCGCCCTGCCCACCCGGAACTGGGCCGCGGAGCAGGAGACCGAGCCGATCTCGAAGTGGGACGAAGGCGACGACGCCACCATGCCGATCCGGCTGGGCGGGCGCCGGGACCCGCGCATGCCCCTGGCCACGCGCCCGCCGCCGGCCAAGGAGTGGCGACGCCCTCGGCTGGACCGCTCCCCGGCCCTGCTCGGCGCGGGCCTCAACCTCTACGGCCTGCGCTCGATCCCGCTGGTCGGTCGCGAGAAGCAGCGGGACGGACTCTGGAAGGCTCTGGGCGAGGTGGACCGGGAGGGCCAGGCCCGGGTCGTGACCCTGGAGGGCAGCCAGGGCGTCGGCAAGACCCGCCTCGCCCAGTGGCTCTGCGAGCGGGCCCACGAGGTCGGTGCCGCGACCTTCGAGCACGCGGTGCACAGCCCCATCCGCGGCAGCTCCGACGGGCTCGGCCCGATGGTCGCCCGCAGCCTGGTCTGCGGCGGGCTGGAGCGAGCGGCGCTGATCGAGCGGCTGGCCACCTTCCTGACGGCCCAGGGAGTCGCGGAGAGCCAGGAGTGGCACGCGCTGGCGGAGCTGATCTCACCGGGGTCGGCGACCATCCGCTTCGGCAGCGCGACCGAGCAGTACGAGGTCGTGAAGCGGTACCTGGAGCGGGCGGCGCGAGGCCCCGCCGGCCCCACCGGCGCGGCCCGGCCGGTGGTGCTCTGGCTCGACGACGTCCAGTGGGGGCTCAGCTCCCTGGAGGCGGTGCAGTACATCCTGGAGACACAAGAGTCCGCCCCGCTGCCCCTGCTGGTGGTGATGACCGTGCAGACCACCGACCTGGCCAAGCGCCGGGCCGAGTCGATGGTGCTCGAGGAGATCCTGCAGTCACCCGGCGCCCAGCGGATCCAGGTCGGACCCTTGCCCAAGGCCCAGCGCCACGAGCTGGTGCGGGAGCTGGTCGGGCTCGAGGGCCGACTGGCGACCCGGATCGAGGAGCGCACCGGCGGCAACCCCCTGTTCGCGGTGCAGCTCGTCGGCGATTGGATCGAGCGGGGCCTGCTGGTGCCGTCGGAGCAGGGCTTCGAGCTGCGGGCCGGCGCGAGCCTGGACCTGCCCGACAGCCTGCAGCAGGTCTGGGGCGACCGGGTCGAGCACCTGCTCCGGGACTGCACCGAGGCCCAGGTGCTGGCCCTCGTGCTGGCGGCGGTGCTCGGCCAGGAGGTCAACGGGCCCGAGTGGCGGGAGGCCTGCGAGCGCGTGGGCGCCGACCCGGACCCGGCCCTGCTGGAGGGCCTGCTGCGGGAGCAGCTGATCCGCACCAGCGACGAGGGCCCCCAGGCGGGCTTCGGCTTCGTGCACGGCATGCTGCGGGAGACCCTGACCCTGCAGGCCCGGGACAACGGCCGACTCGCCCAGCTGCACCGGGAGTGCGCGGCGGTGCTGGAGGGCAAGCGGGGGCGCTCGGTGCCCGAGCGACGGGGACGCCACCTGGTGGCCGCCAGCGAGCACGAAGCCGCACTCCCCCTGCTGCTCGACGGCGTGCGCACCCGCCTCAGCCAGGGCCAGCTGCGCCTGGGTGCGGTGCTGCTGAGCGAGCTCGACGTCACCCTCCAGGCCGCCGGGCGGCCCGAGCGCTGCGCCGACCGCGGCTGGGCCTGGACCGAGTGGAGCCGCCTCTGCCGCCTGCGCGGTGAGTACGACGACGCCGACGCCCACGCCCGCCGCGCCGTCGACTGCGGCGCCGTCAGCCGCGACGACTGCCTCCAGTCCACCGCCTTCCTGGCCCTGGGCCTGGTGAACTGGGAGCAGGGCGAATTCGAGCGAGCGTTGCGCCTCTTCCGCCGGGGCGAAGGCCTGGCGATGGCCGGCCAGGACCGCTCCCTGCAGGCCCGCTGCCGCCAGGAGGCGGCGAATTTTGCTTCCGCCGGCTCGGGCGCCTCAACCAGGCGACCATCACCTTCAAGCAGGCGATGGCGGACTTCCTGGCCACCGACGACGGCGTGGGCGCCGCCGGCTGCCTGCGGGGCCTCGGGGAGACCGCCCGCCAGGCCCAGGACCTCGGCGAAGCCCGCAAGCTGCTGACCCAGGCCCGCTCCGCCGACCACCGGGAGGGCCACCGCTGGGGCGAGGGCATGTCCCTGAACGCCCTGGGCGAGATCCTGCGCTACCAGGGAGACCTGAAGCGGGCGGAGCAGACCTATCGGCAGGCCCTCGACCGCCTCAAGGCCATCGGCTCCCCCGACGAGTCCTACCCCCGGGTCAACCTGGCCAAGGTGCACCTGGAGAAGGGCCGCTACCGCGAGGCCCGCAAGCGGCTCGAGGAGTCCCTGGCCAGCCTGAAGCGCCTGGGCCGCCAGCCGATGATCGGGGGCGTGCACCTGGCGCTGCTGCCGTGCCTGGGCCACTTCCGCGACTGGACGGCCTGGGACGTGCACTTCGAGAGCGCTCGTCAGATCCTGGCAGAGACGGGCATCAAGGACGTCGACCTGGCGCGGCTCGCGCTGACCGCGGGCGAGGTGACCCTGAAGAACGGCAGCAAGGCCCGCACCCGCGAGGTCTGGGGCTTCGCCGCCCAGCACTGGGAGGCCCTGGGCCAGCCGGACCAGGCCAAGGCCGTGCGGGCGCGGCTGGGGGAGCTGGACCGGCGTCGCTGAAGGCTTGGGGTCCCAGAGGTCACACATCCCGGTGGGGCTGGTGTCTGAAGGGGAGACGCCGAGGAGCCGTCCACGTGGCCATGACCCTGCTGATGCTCTCCACCGCCGCCGCAGCGACCCTGTCGCCGTGGCAGGTCTCCTGGAACGAAGCGGCCGCGGCGCTGAACGCCGGTGACGCCGCCGGCTGCCTGGCCGGGCTGCCCGAAGACCCCGTGATCTCCGAGTCCCCCGAGGCCTGGCTGGATCTCGGGTACACCTGCGCCGTGGTCGCCAGCGACCTGGGTCGCGCCGACGCGTACCGGACGCTGCTGGGCCCCTGGTACGCGCCCCGGGGGGCGCTGGACATCCACCACGCCTGGCTCAAGCGCCAGGCGGGCGAGCCCGAAGCGGCCCTGGCGCTGCTGGCGCCCCTGGGCTGGCTCGAGCCCCACCAGCAGTCGGTCGGGCGCACTCTCCAGCTGATGCTGTTGGCCGACACCGGCCAGTGGGACGAGGCCTACGTGCTCGCCTTCGATCCCGCGGTGGACCCCAAGGCCCAGGCGACTCTGGCGAAGGGGCTGGTCGAGGCCGGGCGACTGCACGAAGCCCGCTGGGTCCTCGACAATGCCTGCCCGCGGCTGGACGCGCCGGAGATCTGGGGCTGCGGCGCCGTCGTCCGCGTGCCCGGCGTGGCGGTCGCCGAGGGCACCGCCGACCCCTGAGCCTGGGGCGGGTGTCCGAGTCGCGGACATCCAGGGCCCGCAGACCACCCTGCGGCGGTCGAGTGTCCGCAAGTCGGACACTCGACTCACCGGCCAGTCAGAGGCCCTCGGGGGGTAGCGGCGGGGGGTGGGCGTGGCCGGCGACGCCCTTCAGCACGCCCCAGACATAGACCAGCGGAGAGGGCGGTCGGCTGAACCAGGCGCCGCGGGCGTCGGCCCGGAGGTCCTCGCGCTTGCCGAGGTCGACCCACTCGCTCTCGGGCACGGGTCGCGTGCGCACCAGGGGCACGCCCACGGCCAGGCGGGCGTCGACCAGGGCTTCGTCGACGGGCAGCGGCAGGCAGTCGGTGCCCCAGTACCGCAGCATGGCGCAGGCGATGATCACCTGGGGGCCGTCGCTGGCGACCGCGACCTGGTCGTGGCCCAGGGCGGCGAGGATCGGCAGGGAGAACGCCAGGTTCTCGTCGGTGTGCAGGGCGCGGGTCTCGGTGTGGATGGCGTCGAGGGGCACGCCGAGCGAAGCCAGTCCTGCCCGGAGGGCGTCGGCCTCGACGTAGGGGTTGTAGGCCGCGGAGCCGGAGGTGATGAGCTGCGCCACCTGCCCGGACTCGTAGAGGTGCTGGGCCCAGAGCACGCGCCGCCACTGGCAACCCGAGACGCCGCCGTCGGGCATCGAGGGGCAGCCTGGGACGATCGCCACCGGGAAGGGGCCGGCGGTGGGCGGCGAGAGCTCGGCCCCGCTGCAGTTGAGGCAGCGGGTGACCGCGAAGTGCAGCCAGAGGTGGAAGCCCAACAAGACGCCGAAGGCGGCGAGGGCGGGCTTGAGCCAGCGTCTGGATGTCACCACCACCCCGTGGGCCACGCGCGGACGAACGTCCGTACTTCGGACGTTCGTCCGCCTACACGCCGTCTACGCCGACGAACGTCCGGAGTACGGACCTTCGTCCGCGGGGCGGGGGGTCAGAGAGCCTCCATGACGGCGGCGGCGCCGAGGCCGCCGGCTGCGCAGATCCCCAAGAGCGCCGTCTTCGCGTCGGTGTCCGCCAGCTCGTGGGCCATGGTCATGACCATGCGGGCGCCGGTGGCGGCGAAGGGGTGGCCGATGGCCAGGGACCCGCCGTGCACGTTGAGCTTGTCGGGATCCACGGCGCCGACCGCGGCGTCCTTGCCCAGCCGCTCCTGGGCGAAGGCGTCGCTCTCGAGCATCTTCAGCACGCTCAGGACCTGGCCGGCGAAGGCCTCGTGGATGTCGACCACGTCCACCTCGCCGAGCGCCATGCCAGCCCGGTCCAGGGCCTTGGGCATCGCCAGGGCCGGGCCCATCAACAGCTGGTCCGCGGGATCGACGCCGACATAGGCCCAGCTCTTGAACGCCGCGAGAGGCCGCAGCCCGAGGGCCTTGGCCTTCTCCTCGCTCATGATCAGCACGCAGGCGGCGCCGTCGGTGAGGCCGGTGGAGTTGCCGGCGGTCAGGGTGCCGTCCTTCATGAAGGCGGCTCGCAGCCTGGCCAGCTTCTCGGTGCTGGTGTCGCCCCGGACCATGGTGTCCTCGTCGACGGTCCTGCCCCGGGCCTCGACGGCGATGATCTCGTCGTCGAAGCGGCCCGCCGCGACCGCTGCCGCGGTCTTGTGGTGGCTGGCCACCGCGTACGCGTCCTGCTCCTCGCGGGTGACGCCGTTGCGCTGGCTCATCTTCTCGGCGGCCTCGCCCATCAGCTCGCCGGTGCTGCGCTCGGCGATCTCGGGCTGCTTGGGCAGCAGGTCCTTCTTGAAGGAGAGCTTGAACAGGAGCTTGAACCAGTCCCCCGGCCCGCTCTTGCTGCTCATCGCCACCGGGCCCACCTTGCGGATCAGGGTCGGCGGCATGGCCAGGGCGGCGTTGGAGGTGGAGTCCCCTCCCCCGGCGATGACCACCTCGGCCTCGCCCCGCTCGATCTTGGCGACGGCGTCGGTCACCGCC
>CAYFPX010000283.1:1434-8520 GCA_964344945.1 uncultured Enterobacterales bacterium | reverse complement strand
ACGCTGTCATCGGGGCTGCAGACGACGTCGTGTGACTACTGCTGCGGAAGACGGGCCGGAGCAAGATAGCGCTGCCATCAGTGGGGCCAAGACCCAGGTCACTTCACATCCTCGGGGTAGGCGGAATATACACTCTGGTCATTCCGCATCTGTTCCGACATCCACTCGAATAGCTTGGTGTGGGAAACAGAGCGGCCCTGACCATAGCGCGTTGAGTAGGTGAGCAGGTGCTTAACGCCGGCGCAAAGTCCCAGGTACAGCGCCTCGATGTCCATTGCCAACCTCTCGGCATCGCCACCGCATGAGGCCATTCTCTTCTCCGCCTGCATGATCATGTCAGTGCAGGTCACGGGGGCGCCTGGATCAAAGTCAACTCCCGCGCAGGCGTGCGTACCGCTCGTCGAGGGCGTCCAAGGCGACGTCGGTGGCGGTGGTCTCGGTCATCGGGCTCCCGTCCCCCTTGGGAACGAGGACGAAGGCCGAAGCCCCCCCGCTCCGCTGGGGGGGAGGGTGTGGCTATGGCGGAAGCCCTGCACTGCCGACTGCGTCTCGCGCAGCCGGAGGGAGGACTTTCCTCGATTCCGTCCTTTCAAGCTTGCTTACCCGCTGGACTGCGTCTCGCGACTTCCGGCGGAGGACTCGGGAGGATTCCTCTATTACAACCAGGACTTCCACGCTGACTGCGTCTCGCGCCGCCGAGAGAAGGACTTCCGGAAGGGGCTGCAGCGGAGCCCTCGCAGGCTCCCCACCCCGGAGCTTCTCCCCCAGCCGTCTCTTCTTCCCCGCGTCCGGGTTCCGGGCACGCCACTCACAGCACCGACGGCGGTGCAGCTCTCGACGACACTCTGGGCCGCAGGTCTTCTGGTGCTTCACCGCCCGGGGGTTTGTACTGGTCCAGCGTGAACCTGACTCTGGGGTGATCTCGTAACGGACAAGGTTGCCCGACACGAGGTGGTCGTAGAGCTGGCTCAGCACGCCACAGCCTGCTGCTGCCTGCGAGCCGCCTGGCGGGCCCCTGCTCGGCGCTCCCGGGCTTCTTCGAGCTTGCGGTCGCGCTCGGCCCAGATGGCGGCCTGACGTCCGATTTCGGGCGTCCGACGTCCGACGTCCGGCCTGCGGGCTGATTCCATAGACTAGACCGCTACTCGGTGTCCATGAGACTCGGCCAGAGCCCGTCCGGATCCTGTCGGCAGTCCCAGACCCGGTAGATCCGCGGCGCACCCTTCAGGAGTCTGTACACCACCCTGTGATTGCGAATCACGGCACTCCGGAACTCGCCCGTCAACAGGACCCCTGGCAGCTTCATTCCGCTCTCGGGATGGCGCTCGATTACCTCCACGGCTTCGATGACCTGGGCCAGGTACTTGTCCGCTGCCACGCCGTCGTGGACGGCGATCTGGTCATGGAGATCCGCCAAGTCGCTGATCGCCTGCTGCGACCAACTCGCCTTCTGCCTCTTGCCCACCATCTACTCCGGAATCGCGACTATGCGGTCGCCTTGCCCCGCTTCGTCCGCCAGCTGCGAACCAGCTCCTTCACCTCAGCGTGGGGCACTCCCTCGCCTCGCTCAAAGGAGTCGTCTGCTTCCTTCAGCGCGGTGAAGAGCTTGAGCTTGGCCGCGGCGAGCTCGAGCTCCTCGTAGGCCTTGACCGACAGCAGTACCGCCACGCCCTTGCCATACCGCGTCAGCACGACCGGACGTCCGGTCTCCTCCGCCTGCGTGACCACGTCGGCAGGCCGTGTCTTGAGCTCGGTGAGTGGTCGCAGATCTTCGCTGATCTTGAAGCTGGCCATCGGTCCTCTCCTTGTCGAGCCAAACATCGTATCATGTTTCGGGCAGTTTCGCGGAGCCCCGGCTGGGGGTGGCAGGGCACGACGGTGGCGCCGCGGGTCATCCGTCGGCGAAGAGCCTGGTTGCCGTCAGGTCTTGCCTGCTGTGGACGACTGCCAAGATCTCGACCCGATGACCGAGGTCTCTGTAGATCAGCCGATAGGGCGGCGTCACCAGCTCGCGGATGGCCTCATCGCCGATCTCGGGGACCATCCTCCCCATGCCCGGGAACTTGTTCAGGCTCCTTGACCGCTTCCGGAGCCTTGCGGCCATCCGTCGGGCGGCGCCCGGATTGTCCAGGGCTATGACTTGAACCAGCTCGACGAGGTCCTCACGCGCTCCGGTCGTCCACCTCACCGGCACGGCTGCCCTCCGCTGCTGCAATCACTTCGTCTACCGCGGACCAGACCTCTTCATCGTCCAAGAGTGCCCCGGCCTCCGCTTCTCGCAGGCCCCGTAGAACCTTGCTGATGACTTCGCGACTCTCCTCGAGCTCGTCCAGCGCCTCAGGCGTCACCAGGACACCGGTTGCACGCCCGCGCTGCGTCACCACAACGGGTCTTCCGGTCTCCTCCACGTGCTGCAGCCACCGGGCAAGATCTGCCCTGAACTCGCTGATCGGAACCAAGTCCTCTCCCAGAGCGGGTCGCTTCATCTCAATCTCCTGTACACAAAACTGTACAACCCGGCGTGCTGGCCTGCAAGTCCTCGTTGTTTGGCCGGGCTCCTACCGGTGTGCCCTGCTCAGCACCCTCCGCCTCTGTCGCATCACTGCCGATATGCGCTCGCTGCGCTCGGTCTCCGGCAGGTTGATGCAGACCAGAGCGATGCGCATGCTTGGGGCGGACTCCACCACATGCCGGCCGTTGGCCGGCACGTCGTCTACCGAGTGGGCGTCAGGCGACGTCCGACTCCCGACTACGGCGACAGCCAGTCCTCGAGCTCCAGGCCCTTGAAGGACCCGAAGTCCCGGGTGTTGTTGGTCACCAGCGTCAGCGAGTTGGTGACCGCGATGGCGGCTATCTGGCCGTCAAGCAGCGGCGCGGGCCGCCCTGCTCGCCTCAGTCGAGCTCGCTCCACGCCGTGCCAGTGGGCCGCGGCCTGGTCGTATGGAATCTGCGGATAGCCTGGCAGCACCACCTCGTTCAGATAGCGGCGCAAGGCCGACTTCCTGCGGCCGGACTCCATCTTCGACACCCCGTACGTGAGCTCGTGCCACACCACGGTCGGGACTCCAACCTGGCCTGCCAGACCGAGCAGCTTCTCCATCAGGACTGGCGGCGGATCTGGTCTGAACGGCCGCGACACCACATTCGTGTCGAGCAGGTACTTCAAGCTCACAGCGCCACTTCCCGACCTTCCGAGCGATCGCGGAGCTCGTCCCAGTACTCCGCCGGCAACTCACGATCCGCGTCCTCTACCGTGGCCAGCCAGGCCTCGTAGGCCTCAGCGAAGGTCCGTGTCGGGCCGGTGAGCCGCTTGTAGTCCTCGATCGACAGCACCACCGCAACGGGCTTCCCCCTGCGAGTGATCTCGACCCGCTCTCCGGCTTCGACCGCATACAGCAGCCGCGGGAGCTGACCCCTGGCTTCGGCAATGGAGTATCTCTTGGACACGGCGAACCTCATGTACATCAATCATGTACATCTTAGCGCGATCACGTCAGCCCGCACGCCAAGCTGTCCCAGCATCCCTGCACGAGGAGCTTCGGCGACGTGCGGAGGCTGAGGGTCTTGCCGGCATCCGCGTCGATGGCACCGTCGCCTCCTACAGCCCCCGCCCCAACGTCACCGTCACCGTCCCGCTGTTCGCCCCGTTCGTGTCCTCCTTCGGTGAGCCCACCACCACGTCGTCCTTGCCGTCGCCGTCGACGTCGCCCACACCCACGGCGTACCCGGTGTGGGTGCCGCTGCCGACGCCGTCCAGGTGGCCCTGGGCCTCGGTCTCCATGGTCATGAGGCCGGTGCCCCAGGGGCCGAAGAGCAGCCAGGCGGCCCCGCTGTCGCTGGCGGTCGCGTCGCGCTCGGGGGCACCGGCGACCAGGTCCGGCAGGCCGTCGGCGTCGAGATCGCCGGTGGCCAGGGCGAAGCCGAGCCTCTCGTCGGTCCGGCTGCCCGCCCAGGTGGCGGTGCTGTCGGCACCCAGGTCGAAGGACCCGGTGAGGGGGCCGTGGACCAGGTGCAGCCGGCCGGTGTCGGTGTCGGCGTCCCAGGCGCCGATCAGGACCTCGGCGTAGCCGTCGCCGTCCAGGTCCCCCGGTCCGTGCAGGGCCGCCCCGGCGCCGGCCTGGCTCTCGTCGCCGACCAGCTTGGCGTCGGCGGAGGACATGCGCAGCGAGAGCTGGTTCCAGGTGCTGGTGGGGGCCCCGAGCACCACGTAGGCGGCGCCGGCGGCGGAGCCCGCGGTGTCCTCGTCCGGGGCGCCCAGGAGCAGGTCGTCGTAGCCGTCGGCGTCGAGGTCCCCGACGCCGGCGACCGCGCTGCCCAGGTGGTCGGCGCTGTCCTCGGCCCGGAACTTGCCGTCGGCGAGGGAGAGGTCGAGGTCGCCGGTCACCGGACCCAGGAGCAGGTAGCCGGCGCCGCCCTGGCTGTGGGCGCTGGCCTCGTAGGGAGCGCCGAGCAGCAGGTCCCGCACCCCGTCGCCGTCGACGTCGCCGGCGTCGGCCACGGCGGTGCCGAGCTCGTCGCCGCCGTCCTCGGCGGTGAGCAGGGCATCGGCCGCCGCCAGCGAAGCCCCGGCCGTGGCGGGGCCCATCAGCAGGTAGACCACGCCCGAGGCGGTGCCGCTCAGGTCGCTCTCGGGGGCGCCCACGAGCACCTCGCCAGAACCGTCGCCGTCCTGGTCTCCGATCACGGCCACCGCGGCGCCGGCGTTGTCGCTGGCGTCGGTGCCTTCGAAGAGCACGCCGACCTCGTCCAGGAAGAGCTCGCCGTAGCCGCCGGCGTGGGCGATCCAGACCGCGCCGGAGTTGTTGTCGCCCCCGTCGTGGAGGTGTGCACCCAGAGCGAGGTCTGCGAGGCCGTCGCCGTCCAGGTCTCCCACATCGAGGGCGTGGCCCACCTCGCCGTTGTCCTGGGAGCCGTAGTAGAGCAGGTCCGCGGCGTAGAGCCCCAGGTCCCCCTCGAGCCGGCAGCCGCTGCTGGAGCCGTCGCAGTCGTTGTCGACGCCGTCGCCGCAGATCTCCTCGGCCGAGGGGTTCACGGCCGGGTCCGTGTCGTCGCAGTCACCCCCGGCGTCCGCTGCCTCCTCGCAGGTCCACAGCTCGGCGTCGCCATAGCCGTCGCCGTCGCCGTCGAAGTAGCGCAGCGCCGGGTCGGTCACGCCGGGATCGGCGTCGTCGGCAGCTCCGCTGCAGTCCTCGTCGGTGTCCTGGTCGTCGCAGACCTCGACCGCGTCGGGGTTCACCGCGGCGTCGTCGTCGTCGCAGTCGCCGCCGCCCAGTCGATCGGTGGTGTGGCCGTCGCCATCGGCGTCGGGCTCCAGCACGCTGACCGTGCGGGCCTCGAAGGCGGACAGACCGGGGGTGTCGACCACCTCGACCCACAGGTCGTGGTCTCCCAGGGCCAGGTCCGTGAAGGGGTGGGTGGCGGTGCCGTCGCCGCCGACCTTCTTCGGCGCCTCCTCCAGTGGGACCCCGTCGAGCCACCAGGTCAGCGCCATCACGGACAGGTCGGGCTCGGTCTCGTCCTCGACGCGCACGGTCATCAGGACCTCGCCGCCCTCGGCCACGGCGGAGCCGTCGTCGGGCTCGAGCACCGTGAGCACGGGTGCGGTGTTGTCCCGGATCGTGAGCAGCACGCTGGTCTCCCCGACCCCCCCGCTGGCATCGGTGGCGTAGAGCGTGATCCGCTGCTCGCCCTGGGACAGCGCCGTGGTCTCGAAGAACAGGCGCTCGCCCAGCGAGGTCTCGCCGGCCAGCTCGCCGTCCCGGTCGCTCACCCAGAAGGTGGTCAGGTCCTCCAGGGGGGTCTGGTCGTCGTCGACGATGACCTCGAAGGTCACCGCGAAGCCCTCGGTGAAGCTGTCCAGGTCCACGGGGGTGACGATGGCGAGCTCCGGTGGGTCGTTGTGCACGACCACGTCGTCGGGGGTGCAGGCCAGCCAGAGCAGGAGGGTCACAGGCCGCGGCCCTCGAAGACGAAGACCGCGCCGGCGTCGGCGCCCTCGCTGTCGTCACCGATCGCGCCGAGGATCAGCTCGTCCTTGCCGTCGCCGTCCAGGTCGTGCAGGCCCACGGCCTGGCCCACCCGGTCGTTGTTGCCGGGGCCGCCCCAGGTGGCGTCCGCGCCGGTCGTCAGGTCCACGCTGGGAGCCAGGGCGAGCAGCGGGCCGTGGAGCAGGCTGACCCGGCCCCTGGCGGTGCCGCTGCTGTGCTCGGGGGCGCCCAGGGCCAGGTCCACCTCCCCGTCGCCGTCGATGTCGCCCAGGGCCGCGGCGGCCCCGTGGTGGGCGCCGTTGATGTCGCCTTCGAAGCGCACGTCGGCCAGGTCGGTGGCGACATCGCCGACCAGGGGCCCGCGCAGCAGGTAGGCGGCGCCGGGCCCGGACTGGGACTCGGCACCCAGCAGGACCTCGCCGAAGCCGTCGCCGTCGAGATCGCCGGCGCCGACCAGGGCCGTGCCCAGCCGGCCGTCGCGCTCGTGGCCCCTCAGGCGGGCGTCGGCGCCGTTCAGGCGCAGGGAGACGCCGTTGAAGCGGGTCGCGTGTCCAAGCACCAGGTAGACCACGCCGGAGTCGGTCTCCAGGTCGTTGCGCTTCGGGGCGCCCAGGAGCAGGTCGTCGAGACCGTCGCCGTCGACGTCGCCCGCCGAGGCCACGGTGGTGCCCAGCTCG
The DNA here is from genome assembly GCA_964344945.1 of uncultured Enterobacterales bacterium. Taxonomy (GTDB): domain Bacteria; phylum Myxococcota_A; class UBA796; order UBA796; family CAJQPC01; genus CAYFPX01. The sequence continues at coordinate 1,856 of CAYFPX010000283.1, read as the reverse complement.
TCCTTGGTGTCCTCGGGGCGGAAGCGGGCGTCGTACTGGTCGTCCACGCTGCCACCGGTGCTGGCTGGACCCAGGAGCAGGTAGGCGGCGCCGCCGTCGCTGTAGAGCGAGCTGTCCTGGGGGGCGCCGATCACCACGTCCGCCAGGCCGTCGCCGTCGACGTCGCCGGCGGAGGCGAGGTGGGTGCCGAGCTCCGCGCCCGCGCTGCCGCTCCAGTGGTCCAGCGAGCCCAGGCTGCCGCTGGTGGTGACGGGGCCGTGGAGCAGGTAGGCTCGCCCGGCCAGGGTGCCGGCGGAGTCGTCGTCGGGGGCGCCCACGGCCAGGTCGGTCCAGCTGGCCCAGCCTGCCTGGCTGGTCAAGCTGGCCTGGCCAGCCCGACTGCCCCGGCGGCCCAGCTGGCCTGGCTTGTCAAGCTAGCCTGT
>CAYFPX010000283.1:0-1424 GCA_964344945.1 uncultured Enterobacterales bacterium | reverse complement strand
GCGCCCACGGCCAGGTCGTCCCAGCCGTCGCCGTCGATGTCGCCGAGGACCGCCACGGCCGCACCGGCCAGGGCCCGGTCCAGCTCGCCGGTCCACGCGGGCTCCGAGCCACCGAGCACGGTCTCGCCCAGGTGGGGGCCGAGCACGATCCGCAGGGCCCCGGCATAGGTGCCCGCCGAGGAGTCCTGGGGCACGCCCAGGACCAGGTCGCCCAGGCCGTCGCCGTCGGTGTCGGTGGCGCTCAGAGCGGTGCCGGACTTGGCGTAGTCGCCCGGGCCGTAGACCATCGCGTCGCCGCTGTAGGGGTCGAGCTCGCCGCTGTAGCGGCAGCCGGCCCAGGCGCCGTCGCAGTCGTTGTCCAGGCCGTCGTCGCAGACCTCGGTGGCGTCGGGGTTCACCGCGGCGTCGGCGTCGTTGCAGTCCCGGTCGTCGTCGACGCCGGACTCGGGCTCGCAGGTCCAGTAGAGGGCGTCGGGGTCGCCGAAGCCGTCGCCATCGGCGTCGGGGTACGCGGCGACCGGGTCGGTGACGGAGTCGTCGGCGTCGTCGGCCAGGCCATCGCAGTCCTCGTCGGTGTCGGCGTCGTCGCAGACCTCGTCGGCGTCTGGGTGGATGGCGCCGTCGTCGTCGTCGCAGTCGTCGCCACCCAGACGATCGCTGATGAAGCCGTCGCCGTCCTGGTCGGCGGGGATGAGCTCGACCTCGGTGGTGTCGGTGGCGCTGTCGCCGGGGGTGTCCGTGACCGTGACCTGCACGGTGTGGCTGCCCAGCTCCGCGCCCACGATGCGCAGGGCCGAGATCCCGTCTGCGTCCGGGGAGTCCGGGTCTGGCAGGGGCTCGCCGTCGACCACCCAGGTGAGCACCAGGTCGGTCAGGTCCTCCTCGGTGGTGTCGGTGACCTGCACCTCGACGGTGATGTCGCTGCCCTCCTCCAGAGCGCTGCCCGCCGCGGGGGAGGTGATGCTCACGGTCGGCGGCGTGTTCGGCAGGACTTCGAGGTTCAGGCTGTCCTCGCCGACCGCGGCGTCGGCGTCGGTGACCCGCATCGTGATCGTGTGGATCGAGACATCGAGCGGCTCCGAGGTGAAGCGCACCCGGCCGTCGAGCAGCTCCAGCTCCCCCTCCAGCCCGCCCTGGGGGTCCGAGGCGAAGGTGATCGCCAGCTCGGCCAGGGCGGTGGAGTCGTCGCTCACCGCCGCCACGAAGACCAGCGGGGTGCCCGCGGGCCAGGCGGACGCGTCCGCTGGCGACGCGAGGGCGACCTGGGGCGGGTCGTTGTGGGTCGAGAGCCCGGAGTCGGTGTTGCAGGCCAACAACGCAGGCAGCAGCATGACGCCAGGCATCGGGCGACGGTAGCACGAGGCCCCCCCCCCGCGGACGAACGTCCGTACTCCGGACGTTCGTCCGCTCAGACGCCGTCTGCG
>CAYFPX010000282.1:8461-8679 GCA_964344945.1 uncultured Enterobacterales bacterium | reverse complement strand
TTGACGACCTCGCCGCCCATGCCGACCTCGAAGCTGCCGTAGCCGAAGGTCGCGATGGCCTCCTGGTAGTCCTCTTCCGCCAGGATCTCTCCCTCCTTCAGCGTGGACTCACCGGGGCCGGTGACGATGTAGGACTCGCAGTACAGCACCCGCTCCAGGTCCTTCAGGGAGACGTCGAGCAGGTTCGCGATCCGGCTCGGCAGGCTCTTCAGGAACCA
>CAYFPX010000282.1:0-8417 GCA_964344945.1 uncultured Enterobacterales bacterium | reverse complement strand
CGGCGGACCTTGGACTGGATGACCTCGACACCGCACTTCTCACAGGTGATGCCGCGGTGCTTCATGCGCTTGTACTTGCCGCACAGGCACTCGTAGTCCTTGATGGGACCGAAGATCTTGGCGCAGAAGAGACCGTCTTTTTCGGGCTTGAAGGTCCGGTAGTTGATGGTCTCGGGCTTCTTGACCTCGCCGTGCGACCAGCTCCGGATCTTCTCGGGAGAAGCCAGGCTGATGCGAACCGCCACGTAGTTGAGGGGGTTCTTGGGCTTCTCGAACATGTTGTAGATGTCCTTCACGACGGACTCCGGGAAGCGAGAGTTCTGGGGGGGAACCCAGAGGAGGGGAGAGAGATGAGGGGATGCGTGTGGGGGGGCGGGTGGCCCTGCGCGATCAGTGGCGCAGGACCTCCTTGTCCTCGATGAGCTCGACGTCCAGCGCCAGGGCCTGGAGCTCCTTCACCAGCACGTTGAAGGACTCCGGCAGGCCGGCCTCGAGGATGTTCTCGCCCTTGACGATGGACTCGTACATCCGGGTGCGGCCGGCGACGTCGTCGGACTTCACCGTCAGGAACTCCTGGAGGTTGTAGGCGGCGCCGTAGGCCTCGAGCGCCCAGACCTCCATCTCGCCGAGGCGCTGGCCACCGAACTGGGCCTTGCCGCCGAGGGGCTGCTGGGTCACCAGCGAGTACGGGCCGATGCTGCGGGCGTGGATCTTGTCGTCGACCAGGTGGTGCAGCTTGAGCATGTACATGATGCCGACGGTGACCTTGCGGTCGAAGACCTCGCCGGTGCGTCCGTCGATCAGAGTCGACTGGCCGTCCGAGGCCTCACCCGCCACCTCCAGGGCTTGCTTGATCTCGCCCTCGTTGGCGCCGGCGAACACCGGGGAAGCGACGGTCAGGCCGCGCTGGTACTTGCGAGCGAAGGTGAGCAGCTCGTCCTTGTCGGCCTTGGCGATGAACGCGCCGAGCACCATGTCGCCGCCATAGCAGTCACTCAGGAAGGTCCGGAGCTCCTCGGCGTCGACGCTGGCCTCGAGCATCTCGGTGATCCGCATGCCCATGCGCTTGGCGGCCCAGCCGAGGTGGACTTCGAGGATCTGGCCGACGTTCATGCGCGAGGGCACGCCGAGCGGGTTCAGGCAGATGTCCACCGGGGTGCCGTCCTCGAGGTACGGCATGTCCTCGACCGGCAGCAGCTTGGAGACCACGCCCTTGTTGCCGTGGCGGCCGGCCATCTTGTCGCCGACGCTCAGCTTGCGCTTGATGGCCATGTAGATCTTGACCATCTTGATGACGCCGGGGGGCAGGTCGTCGCCCTTCTGGAGGCGCTCGGTCTTGGCGGCGAAGCGCTCGCGGATCTGGTCTTCCTTCTCGCGGACCTTGTCCACCAGGTTCCAGACCTTGTCCTCGTACTCGGTGCCGTCCTCGACGGTGATCTTCTCGTACTGCTCGAACCGGATCCGGCGGAGCACGTCCTCGGAGTAGGTCTCGCCGCGGGCGATGAGCTCCTCGCCGGTCTCGTCGTCGAGGATGCGGCTGCCGGCCTTCTGGCCGTTCAGCAGCTGCACGAGCTGGCGGTGCGCCGAGTCCCGGATGGTCCGGAGCTGCTCGTTGCGGTCGCGCTCGATCTTGACGATGGACTCGGCCTCGATCTCCAGGGCCCGGGCGTCCTTCTCGACGCCCTCGCGGGCGAAGACCTGGGCGCTGATGACCGTGCCCTCGACGCCGGGGGGCACCCGCAGGGAGGTGTCGCGGACGTCACCGGCCTTCTCGCCGAAGATGGCCCTCAGCAGCTTCTCTTCGGGGGAGAGCTGGGTCTCGCCCTTCGGCGTGATCTTGCCGACCAGGATGTCGCCCTGGCGGACATAGGCGCCGATCTTCACGATCCCCGACTCGTCGAGGTTGTGCAGGGCCTCCTCACCCACGTTGGGGATGTCCCGGGTGATCTCCTCCTTGCCCAGCTTGGTGTCCCGGGCGGCGACCTCGAACTCCTCGATGTGGACCGTCGTGTAGTAGTCCTCGCGGAGCAGGCGCTCGGAGATGAGGATGGAGTCCTCGAAGTTGTAGCCCTGCCAGGGCATGAACGCGACGACCACGTTCTGGCCGAGGGCGAGCTCGCCCATGTCGGTCGCAGGGCCGTCGGCGATGACGTCGCCGGCGGTGACCCGATCGCCGAGCCGGACGACCGGACGCTGGTTCATGCAGGTGTTCTGGTTGGACCGGGTGAACTTGGTGAGGTTGTAGATGTCGACGTCGCCGCCGATCTCGCCGTCCTCGTCCAGCTCGTCGGTCTTCACCACGATGCGGGAGGCGTCGATGCTCTCCACCACGCCAGTGCGCAGGGCGGTCGTGGTGACACCGGAGTCCCGGGCCACGACCCGCTCGATGCCGGTGCCGACCAGGGGCGCCTCGGTCCGGATGACCGGGACGGCCTGGCGCTGCATGTTGGAGCCCATGAGCGCCCGGTTGGCGTCGTCGTTCTCCAGGAAGGGAATCAGCGAGGCGGCGACCGACACCAGCTGGTTCGGCGCGACGTCCATCAGCGTGACCTGCTCCCGGGGGACCATGCCGAACTCACCCTTGTTCCGGGCGGGGATGGAGTCGATGAGGATCTGGCCGGTCTCGTCGGTGTCGATGTTGGCCTGGGAGATGACGTGGTTCTCCTCCCGCAGAGCCGTGTAGTAGTCGACCTGGCCGGTGAGCTTGCCGTCCTCGATGCGCTGGTAGGGCGTCTCGATGAAGCCGAACTCGTTGACCCGCGCGAAGGTGGACAGGCTCGCGATGAGGCCGATGTTCGGGCCTTCCGGGGTCTCGACCGGGCAGATGCGGCCGTAGTGGGTGGGGTGCACGTCGCGCACGTCGAAGCCGGCACGCTCGCGGGTCAGACCGCCCGGGCCCAGGGCGGAGAGGCGCCGCTTGTGGGTGACCTCGCTCAGCGGGTTGGTCTGGTCCATGAACTGGGACAGCTGGGAGGAGCCGAAGAACTCCTTGACCACCGCGGAGACGGGCTTGGCGTTGATGAGGTCGTGGGGCATCAGCGCCTCGATCTCACCCAGGCTCATGCGCTCCTTGATGGCCTTCTCCATGCGGACCAGGCCGATGCGGTACTGGTTCTCCAGCAGCTCGCCCACGGCGCGGATCCGCCGGTTGCCCAGGTGGTCGATGTCGTCGACGTCGCCCTTGTTGTTCTTCAGGTCGATCAGGTACTTGACGACGCGCAGGATGTCGTCGCGGGTCAGCGTGGTCTGCTCCAGGGGGAGCTCCAGGCCGAGGCGGTGGTTGATCTTGAGCCGGCCGACCTTGGAGAGGTCGTAGCGCTCGGCGTTGAAGAACAGGTTGTTGAAGTGGTTCTTCGCCTGGTCGAAGGTCGGCGGGTCGCCGGGACGCAGGCGCCGGTAGATCTCGAGGATGGCCTCGTCCGGGGAGCCGATCTTGTCCAGCAGCAGGGTGTCCCGCAGGAAGGAGCCGACCATCACGTTGTCGATGTAGATGACCTCGAAGCTCGTGATGCCGCGGTCGATGGTCGCCTGGACGTTCTCCTCGGTGAGCTCCTCGTTGCACTCGATGAGGATCTCGCCGGTGGCCATGTCGACGATGTCGAAGGCCGAGACCATGCCGTAGACCGACTCGTCGGTGACGGGGATGTCGACCAGGCCGACCTTGACCTCGCGGTCCTCGACGACCCGGGTCTCGTCGGTGATGAGGCCGGCCTTCTTCATTTTGCGGATGGTGTTCTTCAGGAACTTCTTGCCGGCCCGGGCCAGCACCGCGCCGTCGTGGACCAGGTCGACCGTGGCCGACTGGATGGACAGCAGGTCGGTGGTGGTCTGCTTGGTCCAGGCGCCATCGGCGAAGTTGAGGGTCTCGCGGTCGTAGAAGTAGTTCAGCAGCTCCTCGGAGTCGTAGCCCAGCGCCCGGAGCAGCACGGTGGCCGGCAGCTTGCGGCGCCGGTCGATGCGCACGTAGAGGATGTCCTTGGTGTCGAACTCGAAGTCGATCCAGGACCCGCGGTTGGGGATGATCCGCGCGGAGAAGATGGTCTTGCCGACACCGGTCTTGGCCTGGTGCTGGTCGAAGAAGATGCCCGGGCTGCGGTGCAGCTGGGACACGACGACCCGCTCGGTGCCGTTGACGATGAAGGTCCCGTTCTCGGTCATGAGCGGGATCTCACCGAAGTAGACCTCCTGCTCCTTGATGTTGGAGACGGTCCGGGTCTCGGTCTCGGGGTCCACGTCCCAGACCACCAGGCGGACGGTGACCTTGAGCGGCGCCGAGTAGGTCATGCCGCGCTCGCGGCACTCCTCGGTGTCGTACTTCGGGGTGTCCAGGTCGTAGGCGACGTACTGGAGCGACGCCTTGTTCGAGAAGTCCTGGATCGGGAAGACGGACTTGAACACCTGCTGGAGGCCGATGTCCTCGCGGTCCTCTGCGTGCACCAGGCTCTGCAGGAACTGCTCGTAGGACTCCTTCTGGATCGAGATCAGGTTGTGGATCTCGATGGCCGGCTTGGCCTGGGAGAAGGTGCGGCGGTGCCGGTAGTTGTTCGCAAGCAGATCAGACATGGAGTCCTCGACCTTCAGGAGGGGGTTCGCTCGTCAGAGAGACAGGCGCGGGTCGGCGGGCGGGCCACCGAATGGGGTTCTGGATGACGCGCGCACGGGCCCGAAGCAGTCGATCCGTCGACCGTGGCCATGCGCCGCACGCGTCCCGTTCCAGAAGAACCATCCAGCGATGTGGGTGGGGTCCTGCCACAGGCAGGCTTGGAGCCGATCGGGCTCCGGGGTCCAGGCGGATCACAGCCCCCAGCGGCCTTGGCCGCTGGGGGTGCTCTGTGGGTACAGGGGCGGGCGCCTGGCGCTCCCGCCCCCGGTAGAGGGGCCCTGGAGCCTCTCTACTTGATCTCGACCTTGGCGCCGACCTCTTCGAGGTCCTTCTTGGCGGCCTCGGCGGCGTCCTTGTCGACGGCCTCCTTGACCACGGTGGGGGCGCTCTCGACGGCCTCCTTGGCCTCCTTGAGGCCCAGACCGGTGAGGGAGCGCACGGCCTTGATGACCTTGATCTTGTTGGGGCCCACCTCGGCGAGCACCACGTCGAACTCGGTCTTCTCCTCCTCGGGCTCGGCTGCGGCGCCGCCGGGGCCGGCCGCAACGGCCATCACGGGAGCAGAGGCTTCGACACCGAGCTCCTCCTCGAGGGTCTCGATGAGCGCCTTGACCTCGGAGAGCTTCAGGTTCTTGATGTAGTCGACCACGTCGGTCTGCGAGAGAGACATTGTTCCGTCCTCGGGTGTATCTGTCGGAAAGGGTGTGGAAGCCAGAGCGGGCGGCGTTTATTCGCCGGACTCGCCCTCGGCAAGCTTGGACTCGTAGTTCTTCAGCAGGTAGAGCAGGTCGCGGGCCGGAGCCTGCAGGACACCGAGGACCTGACGGCCCGGCTCCTGGATGGTCCGAAGCAGCATGACCAGCAGCTCTTCGCGGCTGGGAAGCGCGGCCACGAGCTTGACGGCGTTCTCGTCGAGCAGCTCGCCGTCGAAGAAGCCGGCCTTGACCTTGATCGGGCCCTTGGGATCCAGCGCTTCCTTGAGCGCCTTGGCGGCGCCGACCGGATCGTCGCCACCGAAGGCGACGGCGGTCATGCCGACGAAGTGCTCGCTGAGGGACTCGAGCCGCGTGCCGGCGAGGGCACGCTTGGCGAGGGTGTTCTTGACGACGTGCCAGCCGACGCCCTTCTTCTCCAGGCTGCGACGGAGCGCGTTGGTCTGCTCGACGGAGGCGCCGCGGTAGTCCGCGAGCACCACCAGCGGGGCGTTGCCGATCTGGGCGCTGAAGTTCTCGACGAACTCGGCCTTCTGGGTGCGGTTCATGGCGTCGCTCCTAGCTCGCCGCACGGGCGAGGTCGTTGACGTCGATCCGGATGCCGACGCCCATGGTCGCGGACAACGCTACGCCCTTGACGTAGGTGCCCTTGGCCGTGGACGGCTTGAGTCGCATGAGCTCCTGGTACAGCGCCACCACGTTCTCGGTGAGCTGCTCCTTGGTCATCGACTTGCGGCCGACAGGGCTGTGCACGATGCCCGCCCGCTCGACCCGAAAGTCGATGCGCCCGAGCTTGAGGGCCTTGACCGTGGTGGCCACCTGGTCCGGGGCCACCACCGTGCCGACCTTGGGGTTCGGCATCAGACCGCGGGGGCCGAGGATGCGACCGAGCCGGCCGACCTTGCCCATCAGGTCGCGGGTAGCGACGGCCTTGTCGAAGTCGAGCCAGCCGCCCTGGATCTTCTGGACGAGCTCGTCGACGCCGACGTACTCGGCGCCGGCCTCTTCGGCAGCCTTGGCGGCATCGCCCTGGGCGAACACCAACACCTTGACCGACTTGCCGGTGCCGTTGGGGAGGCTCACCGCGCCACGGACCATCTGGTCGGCGTGACGCGGATCGACACCCAGGCGGACCGCCATGTCGATCGACTCGTCGAACTTGGCGTTGGCTGTCTCGAGCACGAGATCAACCGCCTGTTCCACTCCATAGCGCTGCAGGGAGTCGACCTTCGACCGACCTTCGTTCCAGCGCTTGCTTCGCTTTGCCATGCTTCCTCCTGTGCCCGCCGCTCTCGCGACAGGCGCCCTGTCCGGTCACCGGGGCGGCGACTCCCCTTCCCGACAGGTGCTTGGATGCGGGTTGTTGGAACGGGCCTCTCAGCCCGTGACGACGACTCCCATGGACCTGGCCGTGCCAGCGATCGTGCGAGAAGCCGCCGCGAGATCGTTGGTGTTCAGGTCCGGGAGCTTCTGCTGCGCGATCTGCTCGACCTGCGCAGCGGTGAGCTTGCCCACCTTGTTCTTGTTGGGCTCACCGGAGCCCTTCTCGAGTCCGGCGGCCTTCAGGATGAGGCCGGCGGCCGGGGGGGTCTTGCAGACGAAGATGAAGGTGCGGTCGGCGTAGACCGTGATCACCACCGGAATCAGCAGGCCGTCCGCGGCCTGGGCCTGGGTCCGGGCGTTGAACTCCTTGCAGAACATCGGGATGTTCACACCCGCGGCGCCGAGCGCCGGGCCGACCGGCGGCGACGGGTTCGCCCGGCCAGCGAGGATCTGCAGCTTGATCTGGTTGACGACCTTCTTGGCCATGGTGCTGTCTCCGAGGCGCCGGCCCGCCGTGTGCCGCGGCGGCGCCTTCAAGGGGTGTGGGAGCGGGGGCTAGGAGAGCTTCTCGACCTCGGTGAAGTCGAGCTCGAGGGGCGTGGGACGCCCGAAGATGTTGACCATCACGCGGAGCTTGCCGCGGCCGGCGTTCACCTCTTCGACGTGGCCCTTCATGTTGGCGAAGGCACCGCCGATGACGCGCACCTCCTCGCCCTTCTCGAAGTCGACGAGGGGCTTCGGCGCGGCCTCGTCCTCCTCTTCGAGCTGGTTCGTGATCCGGCGGATCTCGAAGTCGGGGACGGGAGGCGGGTTCCGGCTGCCACCGACGAAGCCGGTGATCTTGGGGGTGTTCTTCACCACGTGCCAGGTCTCGTTGTCGAGCTCCATCTGGACGAGGATGTACCCCGGGTAGAACTTGCGGGTGACCGCGCGCTTCTTGCCGTTCTTGACCTCGAAGCCCTGCTCGGTCGGGACCAGGACCTCGCCGAAGCGGTCGATGCACCCGAGGGTGTCGATCCGCTGCTCGAGCGCAGTCTTCGCCTTCTGCTCGTATCCCGAGTAGCAGTGCACGACGTACCAGGCCATGGCCATGGGCGCGTTCTCCAGTGGCGGTGACCGCCAGGTGGCCAGCGTGGGCTAGCCGAAGATGAGGATGTCGGTGACCTGCGCCCAGAAGTAGTCGCAGAGAGCCAGGAATGCCGCCGAGCCGATGGCGGAGAGGCAGACGACGGTCGTGGACCGCATCGTCTCCTCCCGGTCGGGCCAGGTGACCTTGTACATCTCGCGAATGGTCTGGGTGCTGAAGGTCACGGCCTTCTTGTGCCGCATGAGAGCAAAGAAGGTGATGAAGAAGGTCGCCACCGCGAGCAGCGCAGAGAGCGGGATCGGGCCCATCAGCTGATCGGGCACGCCGGCCAGGCCGAAGATGTTCACCACCGCACTGCGGACAGTCACCGCCAGACAGGCGGCACCGCAGAGGAAGGCGAGCACGAGGTAGCGCTGGACGGTCACGATGGATGCTCTCTACAAGCCGGTTCGCGGGATGGGTCCCGGACAGCCGGCGGGCTTTATCACCACCTCTCCCCGGGATCAAGGGAAAGGACTGCAGGAAGTGTGCCGCGGGGTGGAAGGTGATCCCGAGACGCCGGTTCGACGACCCAGAAAGCACGGCGGCCGGCCAGGGTGACCCCTGACCGGCTGCCGGTAGTCCGTCGCTTGACGCTACTCGATGATGTCGGCCACGACGCCGGCGCCCACGGTCCGACCACCCTCGCGGA
>CAYFPX010000281.1:0-8681 GCA_964344945.1 uncultured Enterobacterales bacterium | reverse complement strand
AAGATGGGGAGAAGTAGTTGTCGTCAGGGGGGAGAAGTAATTGTCGTTGCGCAGCGTCGAGGCGATCACCACCGTGGACAAGAACGTCGAGCTGGACGCCGCGGCCCGCCAGGCCCTCCACGAAGAGGCGGGGCGCATGGTCTCGAGCGTGGTGCTCAGCGGCGGCGGCACCTGGGACGAGCTCTTCACCACGCCGACCACCCTGGCCAACGGCGCCACGGCCGCGCTCTACGGGGTGGAGGGCGTGGCCGGTGACCAGCTGCGGGAGATCCCCCTGCCAGCGGATCGCGCGGGCGTGCTCGGTCTGCCGGCGGTGCTCGCGGTCCAGGCCCACTCCGACCAGACCAGCCCGATCCGACGAGGCCTGTGGGTGCGCGAAGACCTGCTCTGCCACGACCTGGGCGTGCCACCCCCCGACGCCGCCTCGGTTCCGGTGGTGGACACCAGTGCCACGACCCGGGAGCGCTTCGAGCAACACACGGCGGATCCCTTCTGCGCCAGCTGCCACGACTTCATCGACCCCATCGGATTCGGCTTCGAGCACTACGACCCGGTGGGCACGTGGCGGGACACCGACAGCGGCCAGCCGGTGGACAGCAGCGGGGACGTGGTGGATGTGGAGGTCCTCAGGGCGGGCACGAACAGCCCCTTCGACACCCTGCCGGGACTGGCCGAGGTCCTGCTGGACAGCCGTTCTGCGCCGGGCTGCTTCACCCGGCAGGCCCGGCGCTGGGCCCTGGGCCTGGCGGAAGAGGGCGACGTGGACTGCGAGCTCGACGCGCTGGCGCAGGCCTTCGAGGACGGTGAGCACGACGTGCAGACCCTGCTGGTCGCCCTGGTCACGACCCCGAGCTTCACGAACCGCGAGGTGGTCCAGTGACTGCGTTCAGCCGCCGTGCGCTGCTCCAGGGGCTGGCCGCCTCGGTGGTCGGTCTCGGGATCCCCCGGCGAGCCAAAGCCTCCGGCCACGCCGAGCGGCTCTTCATCTTCTACTTCCCCGACGGCGTGGTGGGAGAGAGCCAGGACGGCGAGCCGTCGCGCTGGACCCCGTCCGGCAGCGAGTGGGACTTCTCCCTGCCGGACCAGCTCGAGGGACTGGAGGCCTGGAAGCACCGCTGCCTCTTCCTGCGGGGCCTGTCCCTGGGCGGAACCGACAGCGGCAGCCACCCCGGCGGTGCCCAGAAGCTGCTGACAGCAGTGGACTACGGGCAGGGGCGCTCCATCGACCAGCACCTGGCGAGCACCATCGGGGCGGACCGCTACTGGCGCCACCTGCTCCTGGGTGTCCAGGCCAACGTCAACGGTGCCAGCGGCGACAAGCACATCTCCTACCCGTCCGCCGGGTCGAGCCTGGCCCCCGAAGACGATCCGCGGCGGGCCTTCGAGGGACTCTTCGGCGGCACGGCCGAGAGCACCGGCGACCCCCGGCGGGCGCTGCTCGTGGACCACCTCCACGCGCAGACCAGTCACCTGCGGTCCTCCCTCGGAGGCATCGAGGCCGACAAGCTCGACCTGCACCTGGACGCCCTCAGCGAGCTCCAGGGTCGGCTCGAGGGCGCCGACGGCACCTGCGAGGACCCCGGCCTGGACACCGACGCCATCACCGACGACAACCTGTACAGCCCGGAGACCTTCCCCGAGATCCTGAAGGCCCAGCTGGACCTGGCGGTCCTGGCCAGCAGCTGCGGCCTCACCCGGGTGACGACGCTGCAGTGTGCCCATCACACGAGCGACCTGTTGATGTCGCGTTTTTCCGGCTCGGAGATGTACGACCCGGACTACGACATGCGCTCCCACCAGGCCAGCCACTACGGCGCAAGCCACGATCCGAACAGCCGGGAGTTCAGCGCGTTCCTGCAGCAGCGGCGCTGGTGGGTGTCGCAGTTCGCGGGCCTGCTCGAGCGCCTCGGGACCGGGCGCTTCCACGACGTCGGGTACCGGCGGCACGGCGACCTGTTCGCGACCCTGGCCCAGGCCCTGGGGGACGACGTGTGGACCTGGGGGGACGGGTCTACAGGGCCGCTGGATCTCTAGGAGCGTGCGGTCGACGAGCTCCTGACGGCGCACCCAGGCCCCATCGATGTAAGGTCGCGCCGTGACACCTCTCGCCATCCTCCTGCCCCTCGGCTGCAGCGGTGCGGTCGTCGACGACCCCTTCCCGGACACCGGGACCGTGGTGACCGACACCGACGACCCCACCGACTCCGACACCGACACGGACTCCGATGCGGACACCGACTCGGACTCCGACGCCGACACCGACGCGGACACCGACACGGACACGGACACGGACACCACCCCCGCCTGGGACTGCGACGCCCTGGCCGAGCTGCCGGTCAGCTACGACACGCTCCAGGGCTTCACCCAGGCCGAGGACTTCGACTTCGACCTGGAGGGCATGATCTGGTCCGCCGACTGGAACGGCAACCTGGTCAAGCAGGACATCGACGGCGCCACCACGGTGGTCGCGACCCAGATCTCAGGCGCCGCAGGAACCAAGTTCCTGGGCAACGGCGACATCCTCATCGCCGAGACGGGCCGCGGCCAGGTGACCCGGGTGACGCAGGAAGGCGCCAAGGTCCCGGTCATGACGGGCTTCGCCTACCCCAATGGCGTGACCGTGGGCCCGGACGGCATGGCCTACGTGACCGAGCACAATCGCGGCCTGATCATCATGCTGGACCCGGACACCGAGGAGACCACGCTGATCGCCGAGGATCTGCTCTACCCCAACGGCATCGCTGTCGGTCCCGACAACCAGCGCATCTACGCCTGCAGCTTCGGCGACGGCAGCGTCTACGCCCTCGACCGCGAGGACGACGGCTCCTGGGGCGAGGCCTATGTCTTCGGCAAGATCACCGGCCGCGGCGGCTGGGGCGGCAACCTGGACGGGCTGAACGTAGACGCCTGCGGCAACGTGTACGTGACCGAGTACATCGCCGGCAAGGTCTGGCGCTTCGGCCCTGATGGCGGCCAGGCCGAGCTGGTGGCCGACCTGAACAGCTCCTGGATCCCCAACCTGCACTGGGGCAAGGGCGAGGGCGGCTTCGAAGAAGACGTGCTCTACGTCAGCGACCGGGACCGCGGGCGCCTGTTCGGGCTCGAGGTGGGGGTCGGCGGCACGCCGCAGGCCTACGAGTAGCCCCTCCGGGTCACGGGGACAGGCAGCCGGCGAGCTCCCGGAACTCGGCGGCCCGCTTCTTCGGGGGCTCGAACGTCGGCGTCCACTCGCCGATGGTCGTGCGGACGCCCACCACCTGGTGGTTCCGCAGACGCTCCAGGTCGGCGAGGGTGATCGGCACCGTCACCTTCCACTGGGTGAAGATGGTGCTGCCCGAGGCGTTCGAGACGGGCTCCGAGGGCTGGGTGGTGGCCCCGGCGACCCGGCTGCCGTCGTCCAGCACGAGCTCCAGGCGGATCCCGACGGGCACCACGGTCTCGACCACCCCGTTGGCCACCCACATCGAGTCCAGCAGGAGCTGTTCGCCGTCCAGGCGCAGACCCAGGGCGCTGTAGTGCCCCGCATCCCAGTACACGACACCGCCGTGCTGGCGCACACCGAACGCATCGGTCTCGTCGACCACCAGCTTCTTGCACGGCTTGGCGTGGGTGTCGAGGGTGAAGAATGGAAGGAGCAGGAGGTAGGCGCCGGTCACAGGAGCTCCAGTGCGGGAGGCTTGCGCACGGCGTATACCTCGCGGCCCGGCCCGGTGCCCCCTCACCGGTTCGGGGGCGGGCCTCCGGCTCCAGTGCCCAGGCTCAGGCCGTGCATGCATGGCAGGCCTCACTCATTGACCGCTGCCGGGGCGAGGGCCTGCTCGGGCTGGGCGGCATGGGGGAGGTCCGCCGCGTCCACGACCCCTCGCTCCGGCGGACTCCAGGAAATCATGCTCCACGTCAGCGACCGGGACCGCAGGCGGCTGTTCGGGCTCGAGGTGGGGGTCGGCGGCACGCCCCAGGCCTGCGAGCAGCCCTCCGAGGACCCGCCGGGCGGATAGAGGTCCCCATGGACCGCGACCTGCTCCGCACGTGGCTCTCTGACCACCCGCCCTTCGACGACCAGGAGCGGGACTGCGTCGCCCGCACCCTGGCCCTCCTGCAGGCTCCGGGGGAGATCGCGGCACGCAGCCACTTCGAGCCGGGCCACGTGACCGCCTCGGCGGTGGTGGTCTCGCCGGACGAGACGAGGGTGCTCTTGATCAGCCACCGGGACTTCGGCTTCTGGCTCCAGCCCGGCGGCCACCTGGACCCCGAGGACGCCGACGTGCTGGCGGCGGCCCGCCGGGAGCTCCAGGAAGAGGCCGGCCTGACCGACCTGGATCGTCCGGACTGGGCCCTGGGCCTGCTGGACGTCGACGTGCACGACATCCCCGCCGGCCTCAAGCGCAACGAGCCAGGCCACCAGCACTTCGACGTGCGCTTCGCCTTCCGCGCCCGCACCCTCGACCTGACCCCCGCCACCGACGCCAAGGACGCCCGCTGGTTCCCCCTGGGGGACCTGGCCGACGTGGAGACCGACGCCTCGGTCCGCCGCGCGGTCGCCCGTGTCGCCCACCGCATCCACCTTGCCCGCACCGCCTTAGGAGACCCCATGGACAAGCAAGCCCTCGCCGCCCTCCGCGAAGCCCACGGCCGCCGCCTCAGAGACCTGCACCTCAAGGAGGGCTGGAGCTACGACGGCGAGGTCTTCGAGACCCGCCCCTACTGGCCCCTGGTGCCCAAGAACGACACCCTCTTCCACCTGTGGCGCTGGGACCAGGTCCGGCCGGCGATCATGGCGGGCAAGGAGGTCGTGGGGGTCGGCCGCGGCGAGGACAACTACGACCGCCGGGTGGTGTCCCTGTGCAACCCCGGCCTGGGCGGGGCCTACGCCGCCACCGCCACCCTCTTCGCCGACATCCAGCTCCTGACCCCGGGCGAGGACGCCCCCAGCCACCGGCACACCCCCTGCGCCACCCGCTTCGTCATGGAGGGCGAAGGCTGGACCTCGGTGACCGGAGACCTGGCCCCCCTGCACCACGGCGACATCGTGCACTGCGGTCCGGCCTACTGGCACGACCACCGCAACGAGGGGCCCGGGGACTTCCTGTTCCTCGACGTGCTGGACATCCCCTTGTTGCAGTACCTGGGCGTGTCCGAGTGGTACTTCACCTATGAAGATGTGACAGGCAGCGCCGACGACTGCCACTACCCTCTGCGCCCCGAGCGTGAGCACATGCGGGCCTTCGAGCAGGCCTGGGCTGCCCCGGGCTTCGACCTGGACGACCCCCGTCGCTACCGGGAGGTCGGTCACTTCCCCTACAAGGACGTGCGCCCGCTGCTGGACAAGATGAGCGGCCAGCGCTGCAGCGAGACCGACGGCGTGCTCCTGCGCTTCCGCAACGTGGAGACCGGCGGCACCGTGGGTCCGACCGTGGACATCTGCAGCCAGCTGTTGCGTCCGGGGGAGAAGACCGCAGAGCACCGCCACACCTGGGCGACCATCCTGCTCTGCGTCGAGGGCGCGGGCCGGCTGTGGCTGGACGGCGAGCCCCAGGACTTCGTGCGGAACGACGTGATGGTCATCCCGGGCTGGGCCTGGCACCGCTGGGAGAACCCCCACGGGGCGCCGTGCGTGGTGCACAGCATCAGCGATCTGGCCCTGCTGGAGCGGCTGGGCTTCGCTCGGGAGCAGCGTCGCGACGACCAGGGCAACGTGAAGGACACGGGCTGGCCGGCGCCCCCGTACGTGCGCCACAAGCCGATCGGAAAGGTCCCGTGACGGGTCCCGGGCGTCGCAGGAATTGCGCCATCGTCGGCACGAAGGGCAACGAGCGCTTCACCCCCGAGGTCGCCCGGATGGCCGAGACCGCGGGCCGGCTGGCGGCCGAGGCCGGCTTCGTGGTGGTGACCGGGGGCGGCTCCGGCACGATGGAGGCCGCGTCGAAGGGCGCCGTCGAGGCCGGTGGCCTGGCGGTGGGCATCCTGCCCAGCGGGGACTTCACCTGGGGCAACCGCTGGAGCTCGATCGTGATCCCGACGAGCATCGGCTACGCCCGCAACGTCATCACCGCCCACGCGGCCGACGTGATGATCGCCCTGCCGGGGGGCTGGGGCACCCTGCAGGAGGTCACCTTCGCCTGTGAGCTCGGGCGACCGGTGCTGTCCTGGAAGAGCCACACCTTCGACGAGACGACGGTGGTGCCCGAGGGCGAGGACGAGGCCTTCGTGGCGGCCTGGCTGAAGGAGCAAGCCGCAGCCCTCAGCGGTCCCTGAGCCTCAGCAGCTGCTCGCAGGCCTGGTCGATCCAGGGGTCGGGCACCGCGCAGGAGAAGCGCACGAACCCCATGTCGGCCCCGTCGGGGTCGAAGCTGTTGCCGGGCACCGGTCCGATGCCGCAGAGCTCGATCAGCTGGTTCGTCGCGTCCCAGTCATCGGCGAAGCCCAGGCCTTCGTAGGCGGCGAGCTGGAAGTAGCCCCCTTCGGAGGGCAGGGGCTGGAAGCCGGCGTCCGCCAGGCCCTCGGCGAGCCGGTCCATGCGTCGGTGGAAGGGGCCCGCCAGCTCGTCGTAGTAGGCGTCGGGCAGGCGCTCGAAGGCCAGGGCGCTGGCGAGCTGGAGCGGAGCGCTGGCGCAGAGGAAGAGCTGGTCACTCTTGATCGAGATCGGCTCGATGACCTCGGCGGGCCCGATGACCCAGCCGATGCGCCAGCCGGTAGCAAGCAGGGTCTTGCTGACCGAGCGCACGGTCAGCGTCCGATCGGCCATGCCCGGGAGCGTGGCGATCGACAGGTGGGGGTGGTCCGGCCGGCAGAACCAGCGGTAGACCTCGTCCGACACGGCGACCACGTCGTGACGTTGGCAGAGCTCGGCGACGGCGCTCAGCTCCTCCGTGCGGAAGACCCGCCCCGTGGGATTCTGGGGGCTGCAGAAGATGACCAGCTTGGTCCGAGCCGAGAAGGCGTCCGCCAGGCGCTCCGGGTCCAGGGCCCCGGAGGCGTCGGTGTCGACGAAGACGGCGGTGGCGCCCTGACCCCGGACCATCCGGGTGTAGTACGGAAAGGCGGGGTTGAAGAGCACCACCTCGTCGCCAGGCTCCAGGAAGGCGCGGCAGATGCACTCGATGGCCCCCGTGGCACCGCCGCTCACGACGACCTGGTCCGGGTGGGTCTCCAGGCCCGTCTCCCTGGCGAAGCGCTCCGCCAGCACGGTCCTGAGCCTCGGATCACCGTCTCGCAGGGTGGCGGTGTGCACGGTCTGTCGGGCGGCCTCCTGGAGACAGCTGTGGACCCGCGGGTCCAGGGGCAGGGGGCACTTGCCCTGGGACAGGTTGATGCCCCCGAGGGCCTCGATCCGCCGACTCACGGAGCGCAGCGCAGGTTGCACATGGGCCCGGGTCGCGTCGGTCAGGAGTCGGGTCAGATCCTGGGGCATCGGTCCTCCAGGGGCCCAGGTTACGCCAATCCGGGCACAGCGGAGGCGAGATGGCCTGGGACCTGCTCTTGCGCGACTCGCTGGTGGTCACCCCCACCGAAGTGCGCGTGCTCGACGTGGCGATCGACGGGGAGCGCATCGGCGCGATCGGCGAGCCGGGCACCCTGGGGGCGGCGCGGACCGAGCACGACCTGACGGGCAAGGTGCTCCTGCCCGGCATGTTCGACCCCCACAGCCACCTGGGCTCCGGCGACGA
Organism: uncultured Enterobacterales bacterium; assembly: GCA_964344945.1. Classification (GTDB taxonomy): domain Bacteria; phylum Myxococcota_A; class UBA796; order UBA796; family CAJQPC01; genus CAYFPX01. Next base: position 1,014 of record CAYFPX010000281.1, on the reverse strand, counting down.
CCGCAACGAGGACGGCCTGGTCCGGAGCTTCGGCCTGGACACCCGGGACGCCATCATCGGTGGGGTCACGACCCTCGCCACCACCCACGTGCTCGGCCGCGATCCGCTGCCCGACATGGTCGACCGGGCCATCGCCGCCGGCACCGGCCGCAGCCACGCCGACTTCAAGATCTCCAGCGTGCTCACCACCTACGAGCACATGCCCCAGATCCCGGCCGCGGTCGAGCGCGGCTCCACCAGCTTCAAGATGTACTGCGGCTACTGCTTCGAGCAGGCCGAGAAGATGGGCATGAACCCGGCGGGCATGCCGCCCGACATGTTCTGGCTGGCGGCCGAGCAGGTGAAGGCGCTCGGCGTGGACGCCCACCTGATGATCCACGCCGAGGAGCCCCACGTCCGACGCATGCTGGCCGAGCGCTACGAGGCCGAGGGCCAGGAGGGCCTGATCTGCTGGGCCGAGCACTCCCGGGAGTGGTCCGAGAGCGTCCAGGTCTACCAGTACGGCGTGATCGCCAAGGAGCTCGACGTGCCGATGTACGTCGTGCACACCAGCCGGGGCCACACCGTCGACCTGATCCAGCGGCTCCAAGGCGAGGGCTACCCGATCATCTCCGAGACCCTGGTGTCCTACCTGGCGACCAACGCCCACGAGCTGGAGAGCCGCGACATGCGGTTCATGGCCAAGATCCAGCCCCCGATCCGCTACGCCGAGGACACCGAGCGGCTGTGGCGGGGCATCGCAGACGGCGTGGTCACCGTCATCGGGACCGACACCATCCCCTACACCAGCAAGTACAAGGCCTCCCAGCCCTTCTGGCGGGCCCGACCGGGGCTGAACATCCAGTGGATCGACAGCCTGCCCCTGCTCTACACCCACGGGGTGAAGGAGGGCCGGATCGACCTGGCGACGCTGGCCCGCATCACCTCGGAGAACCCGGCCCGTCGCTGGGGGCTCTACCCCCAGAAGGGCGCGCTCGCCGTGGGCTCCGACGCCGACCTGGTGGTGGTCGACCC
>CAYFPX010000280.1:6005-8758 GCA_964344945.1 uncultured Enterobacterales bacterium | reverse complement strand
CGGCGGCGGCGGTGGCGGCACCGCCCCCGAGCTCGACCCGGAGATGGAGAACCCCCAGCACAGCCAGGAGGAGCTGGCGGACAGCACCGACGTGGTCACCGCCAAGGGCACGCTGATCTGCGACGACGGCGAAGGCCCCTACCGGATCCGCCTCTTCGTGCCCCCGCCCGACCTGGGCGGCCCGGACGCCGGCGAGGAGACCGCCGGCCCGCCGAGCCCCCTGGTCAACGTCGAGGTGAAGGAGGCCGGCGCCTTCACCTTCAAGACCCCCAAGGGGGACGCCCTGGTGGTCCTGGCCTACGAAGGCATCGACGAGAACGGCCTGCCGACCCTCGAGGAGCCCCAGTTCGGTCCCCTCCAGGGCAACCCGGTGCCCTTCACCGGCGACGTGAGCGATCTGAGCCTGGACTGCAGCAAGCCCCTGCCGGCTCCGGAGCCCCGCATGGACACCGTCGCCGCCGGTGGCGCTGGCGAGGGCGAAGCTGCCCCCGACGGCGGCCCGCCGGTCGACGCCGTGCCCGCCGCCAGCGACGGTCTACCCCCGATCGAGGGCGGCCCGCCCCCCGAGGGCGGGGAGCTCCTGCCCCCCGACGGCGCCCAGGGCCCGCCGCCGGACGGCGCGCCCGAGGGGCCGCCCCCCGAAGGGGCCGAGGGACCGCCCCCCGAAGGTGCGCCCGCCGACGCCCCCACAGGCGGCCCACCTCCGGAGTAGATCGAGCTGCGCACGCGAGGGTTTTTCCCGGGGTTGAGGTCCGCACCCGGTGATCCGACCACTGGGACATGAGTGCTCCCGCCATCGATCTCACCGATCTGCTCGACTTCGACGTGGACGACGCGGCCTCCGCGACCGTCGCAGAGGCTGCCCCCTCGGAGGAAGCCCCCGCGGAGGTGCCACAGGGCGACGACGAGCCCGTGATGACCTTCGAGCTCGAAGACGACGACGAGGACCAGGACGACGAGCCGGTCCGCGTCGGCACGCTGATGACCAAGCGAGCGAGTGAGCAGGCCCTGGGTGCCCAGGAACCCCGGCCCGAGCCGATGGAGCTGGGCCTCGAGGATCTCTGCCTGATCTACGACGCCGACCAGGACGACACCTGCTCGGTGGTGATCGAGGACGAGGACGAGGACGATCCGCGCGCGGAGCAGGTGGTCACCTCCGAGCGTGTCGTGGCCTTCAACGGCGGTCGGCCCAAGGCCGATCTGACGCCACCGGGCAACCACGCCGACCTGGCGAACGACGTCAGCCTGCACGGCATCGAGGCCCACCGCTTCCACCTGGTGGGCGACGCCCTGGACGCGGTCCACATGCTGCTGCGCAGCCAGATCCCCGAGGCGGATCGCGCGGCCCAGCCGGACTGCGCCGCCGCGGTGATCAAGGCCCACCACGACCTGCGCTTCTGGGAGCCCCTGCTGGACAACCGCCGCTTCAAGGGCCACGTGTCGGACTTCGAGGAGAACCTCAGCCGGCTGAAGGCGCACCGTCCGGACGCGAGCCGAGCGGCCCTGTGGCAGCTGTGGAAGTCGGCCCACGACGGCCTGCTGGCCCTGCTGCCCGAGGAGAAGCGCCTGCGGCGCTGATCGACCGGATCACCTGGGTGACCCGGTCGACGAGGCGGGCTGCCTCGGGCAGGCCGGTGCGGCGCGCAGGCCGGTGCTTCACGCCTTCGGAGTAGAGTGGCCGGGAAGGCACGTTGCTCGGGGGAGGGAGGCCAGGCCTGCCGGTGTCCACCGCCCACCGCCACGACCTGGGAGTCCTCTGCGTCGCAGTGCTCCTGAGCGCAGCGCTGGAGCTGGCGCTGGTCCGGGAGGTCGCGGTCGCCACGTCGACCGTGCGCACCAGCGCGTTCGTGGTCTTCGCCTTCCTCAACCTGTTCTTCGGTGTCGGGTGCTGGCTGGGGGAGCGCCAGCAGGGGCGCCGGGTCCGGGGGCCCCTGCTCGGGGCTGCGGGGGCTGGGGGCCTGTCCCTGGTCGGCACGGTGCTGATGCGCCCCGGCGACCCGTGGAGCGTGGGGGTGGGCCTGACGGCCATCTGTGCCTTCTTCACCCTGTCCGGCCTGGTCTATGGCGGGCTGGTGCTCCGGCTGCTGCGCGACGGCGCACGCCCCGGGGTGGTGGTCGGGGCCAGCGGCGCCGCCATGCTGCTCGGGCTGGCGGTCAGCGGCCCCCTGGTGGTGCTGCTGGGCGCCAACGCGGCCTGTGTCCTGTTGATCGTCGGCTTCGCCCTGCTGGCCACGAGCCCACCGGGTCCCGCCGCGCTGGCCGGCCTGGCCCTCGCCCTGGTCCTGGGTCCGCTGGGCGTCGACGACCGGCTGGAGGACCTGCGCCTGGCCCGCATCGACCCGGACAGCCAGGCGCGAAGCTCCCACGCCGTCTTCGGTGGCTGGTCCCCCTATGCCCGGGTGGACCTGTACTGGTACCCGGGCCGGGGGATCCTGCGGGGCTACTACGACCACCGCCAGATCTGGGGCTGGGAGGAGGAGATCTTCGCCGGCGAGCGGCTGGCCTTCGCCTTCGTCGCCCCCGAGGACCGGGTGCTCATCCTGGGGGCCTCGGCGGGCAAGGAGGTCGGCCGGCTCCCCGAGGACCGACCGGTGACCCCCGCGAACACCACCCTGGTCGAGATCGACCCCCTGGTGGTCGGCTTCCTACAGGAGAACCCGACCTACAACGGCGGCGTCTTCGAGCGCACGACGGTGGTCGCTGGCGACGGCCGGGCCGTGCTGGACCGGGACGAGGGGCCTTGGGACGTGATC
>CAYFPX010000280.1:0-5995 GCA_964344945.1 uncultured Enterobacterales bacterium | reverse complement strand
GTCTGGCAGCTCGCCGAGCTGCGCAACGGCCTGCTCACCGTCGAGGCCCTGGACCGCGCCCTGTCGCTGCTCGGCGACGACGGGGTGCTGGTCGTCTACCAGGACCGCCGCTGGCTGATCGAGCGGGTCGCGGCGGGGCTGGACAGCCTGGAGGTGCCCTGGCTTGCGCTCTCCTCCAAGCGCTTCCAGCCCCCTGGCCGGGCGCGCAAGAAGTACCTCTACGCCAGTCGCGACCCGGCCCGGCTGGCCGACATCGAGCAGGGCTTCGCGGAGGCCGGCTTCAAGCCCCAGGTGCTGGCGCTCGAGGACGCCCCGCCCCTGACCGACGACCGCCCCGTCGCCGCGCCGTCGGCCCAGCAGGGGCAGCTGGTCCGACGGGCCCTCTTCCTGGCGGTGGTGGCGGTGCTGAGCCTGGCCGGGGTGCTCGCCCTGGCCGGACCGAGCGGGGGCACGGTGGTGGCGTTCACCGGCCTCGGCGCCGGGTTCCTGGGGCTGCAGCTCTACGCCGTCGCGCGCTTCAGGGACCTGTTCGACAGCCCCATCGCCACCATCACCGCCGTGACCGTGTGCTTCCTGGGGGGCACGGTCCTCGGCAACCTGGCGAGCCTGCGGGGGCGGGTGGTGGCCCTGGCCAGCCGCCGGGGTCCCCTGCTGGCCGTCACCGGGGGAGCCCTGCTGTGGGTGCACGGGACCACCAGCCTGCTGCCCTTCCACACCCCGGAGTCCTGGGTGCGGGGGGCGGCGGCGGTGGCCTGCCTGGTCCCGGTCGGCGTGGTGTGTGGGCTGTTCTTCCCCCTGGGGCTGGGTCGGACCCCGGCCCCCCTGCGGCCGCTGGCGCTGCTGTCGGACGGGGTGGGGACCTGCCTGGGCTTCGTGGGCTTCTACGCGATGACCTGGACCCTCGGGGCCTCCGCGGCGCTGCTGCCCGCGGCCCTCGGCTACCTGGTGTGTGCGGCGTGGCTCACGGCGACCCCCGCCGTTCCTTCCGCTCTCCCCGTGGTCGGAACGCCACCTCCAGGGCCGTGAGCAGCCGGTCACCATCGACGTCCAGGCGGTGGAAGGCCGCTCCCCCCTCCGGCAGCTCGGACCGGGACAGGCGCTTGTCCCCGTCCTGGTCGTGGCGCTTGATGAAGCCGCGCCCGGGGAGTCGCGACCGGTCCGCCGAGCCCGCCCCGGACTTGACCGGCAGCAGCTCCTCCAGGGAGATGCGCCCGTCGTCGTCCCGGTCGAAGGTGTCGAAGCTCTTCACCGTCCCGGGGAACTCCTCCCAGCTCACCGCGTCGTCGCCGTCGTTGTCGTAGGCCGCCATGACCGCGCGGGGGAGTCGTCCCCGTCCGAGCTCGCCAGCCTCCGCCACCCAGGCCTCCCGGGTGACGACGTTGAGCTCCTGGACCGTGACGCCGAGGGCGATGAGGGCACACACCCCCACAGCCGCCACGACGACGGCGAGGACCCGCCGATGTCCGGTCGCAGCCACAGCGCCAGCCTGCCACAGCGATCAGCGATAGGCGTTCCCATGTCCCCCACTCCGAGACGCCGACGACCGGGCCTGACCAGGGACCTGGACGCCACCCTCGCCGCGCTCGCCGCGGCCCTGGCCGAAGGGGCGCGCCCGGGCGGCCTGGGGTCGACCCGGAAGTCCTGGGCCGACGCCTGGGAGGGGGAGTGATGGGCACCCGGTGGAAGTCGTACGCCCGGGTGTTGCTGGGCGTCCTGTGGAAGACGGTCGCCGGCGGCGTGTGCGGGGCCTTGGGCGCCTGGTGGTGCATCGAAGCCGCCTCGGGCTGCGACGGCGGGCTGTGTGTCGTCTGCGTCTTCCTCGTCCCGCCAGCGGCCCTGGTCGGCTTCCTGATCAGCCTCCCCGCGGCAACGGCCCGGCTCCGGGTGCTGAGCGCCACACGGTCGGACGAGGTCCACCCTTGAAGCCCCGGCGGAACCGGCGCACGCTGGTCCTCGGCTCGCTCCTCACGGCCGGCGCATCGCTGGCCCTGTTCCTCGCCGTGGCGTGGTGGGGTGTCGACGCCGCCCGGGCCTGCGACGTGCGCTCGAACAAGAGCGCCGTGGGCCTGCTGTGCGGGGTGCTCGCCTTCGGGGGCATCCTGGGCGGGCTGCTCGCCGGCGCCGTGACCCTGATCATCGGCGGCGTGCTGACCTCGCGCCGGGCCGGGCGGAGCCGCTGGGAGGATGTGCTGGAGGAGGAGTGATTGACCGGGTCACCTGGGCCGAACCGGTGATCGCGCAGGCATCCGCCGCACCCCGGTCGGGACCGAGCCGAAGTGGCCAAGCCTGTTCCTTGTCCGGGCGTCGGGCTACGGTGTCCCATGCCCTCGATGGCGACGCAGCGCGGGCAGGCGCGAGCTCCCACCCGGGACCGGGACAGCCGGGACTGGGACGTCGGATGGGTGGGTCCGGCGCACCAGCCCCGGGGCAGCGGGCGCGCCCAGGCCGAGATCGCCAGGAAGGCCCGGAGGAATGCCACGGGTGCGCCCGACGCCGCGTTCGCGGAGGCCACGTCCGGCGCCGGCACGTGTGAGAGGCGCAGCGGGGCGACGGGAGGGTTTCACCGCACGCTCCTAGACCCACCACACCAGCGGCACCTCGTCCACCTGCACCGGCTCCGGTTCCCTGCCCAGCCGGAACGGCACCGCCGCCGGCGCCACGGTCCAGCTCCCGAGGGCCGCCAGCCCCATGCCGGTTCGCAGCCGGTCCGGGACCAGCACCTGGCCTTCGATGGTGTTCCAGCCAGGCTCCCCGGTCGGGTTCAGGATCACGAACTCCGCCCGCAACAGCCGGGCGAACTCCTCTCGCACGGCGCCCGTGCCGCCCGAGGTCCAGACCTTGGCCAGGGCACTGCTGAAGTCCTGGCCGATCACCAGGAAGACCTGGCGGAAGCGGTTCCGGCGGCAGTCCGCCTCGACGCGGATGAGACACGGGGGGAACTGCGGGCTCGCGACGGTGCCGGACCCCGGGGTGACGGCCAGCGACGCCAGCCGGTCCGGCTGGTCCTGGAAGAGGATGCGGCCGGAGAACTCGCAGTCGTGGGTGTCGCGCAGGACCATGGCGCCGCTGAGTCGCTGTCCCGCGCTGCGGGCGGGCTCCGTGGGCCAGCCCGCCGGGGCCGCATGGCCCAGCCCGAAGCCGTCGAAGCGCAGACCGATGCAGCCGTCCAGCAGGACCTCGGGGTGGGCGGTCGCCCCTTCGCTGTGCACGTGCTCGAAGCGGGAGTCGCACGCCCGGATCAGGTGCAGGGACGCCCCGAACAGGGCCCGGTTCAGGAACACATTGCGCACGGTGGAGCTGTGCAGCCGACCCCGCACGAAGCAGTTGTGGCCCCCTTGGCGGTTGGCCACGATCACGTTGCTGATCTCGCCGTACTGGAAGCCGCAGGCGTCCTGACTCGGCCAGCCCCGCGGGGTCCGGTGCTCGAAGAGGAAGGTGACCGTGTCGGTCTCCGTGTAGTGCAGCGCCGGCTCGGAGGACTCCAGGAACAGGGGCAGGCGGCGGGTGGCCGTCGGCAGGTTCGGAGACGCGTCGACGGTGATGTTGCGGAACCGCGAGCGGTGCACGCACCCGTCGAAGCGGAAGGAGGCCGTGTGGTGGTCGTCCTTGCTGGACGCGAGGATGTCCTCGAGCTGCAGCTCGACCCGAGAGGCCTCGATGAGCCGACCGACCGAGATCAGGACGCCGCTGTCCGGGTGGGGGGCGTTGAGCGCACCGCGGCAGAAGTCGAAGACATACCGGGTGTCGGCGAGGGCCTGGGCCGTCTCGGCCGGCGCGAGCTCCGGCGGGCCGCCGGCCAGCCAGCGGCGCAAGACGATCAGCGCGTCCGGGACCGCCACCAACAAGGGCCAGCGGCGGTTGATCAGGTAGGTGTTGCCGTGCTCCGACGGGTAGAGCCGCAGGCCGGCGATGCGCTGCAGGCGGGTCTGGGAGTTCCAGTCCAGGAACCGCAGGCTCTCCTCGAGCCAGGCGGAGAACAGCGCCACCAGCTCCTGGACCCCGTTCCACACCGGGCTGCGGGAGGGGTCGGGCGGCGGTAGCGCGACCGGCCCCGGCGGGAGGGGGTGCGGGTGGGGATCCAGGGGCGTCCCCTCCAGGGGCACCGGCAGGGTGCGGGCGAGCGCGTCGACCCGGCCCTGGATCCAGCACAACAGCTCGGCAGCAGCGCTGGCCGGCGGCGGGCCGATGGTCCACTCGATGAGCCCCCGGCGCTCGGGGAAGCCAGGACCGGCCCGGAGCACCGTCGCCCCCGGATGCCCCACCAGGTGCACGTTGCGACCGCTCTGGCTGGAGCCCTTCTGCCCGCCGGGCAGCAGCAGCGGATCGCCCAGCAGGTAGCGTCCGGGGGGCAGCCGCACGGTCGCGCCGGGCAGGGAGAACTGCGCGCCGGCGGACGACGGGGGCGGCTGGGGAGGTGGCCACCCGATGGGATGCTCCAGGGTGCTGGTGGCCGCGTCGATGGCCGCCTGGATGCCGGGGTGGTCGTCGCCGGTGTTGTCGCCCACGGCACCGAAGTCCCGCACGTCGAAGTCGAGCATGTCCGCCTCCCAGCCCCGCTGGGGGGGGCTGTGTGGCACGGAGTCTACTGCCGGCTCGTCTCCGGAGCGGTCCACCGGGTCAGGGGCAGCCCCCCTCCCCCGGGCTCGACCCGGTGGCGGAACCAGTGCAGCCAGTCGCTGGAGAAGCTCGGAGGGCGACAGCACGACCCCGCTGGTGCCATCACTCAAGGGCCGCTTGAAGCGCAGGACCACGTCTCCGCTCTCGGTCCACTCCAGCCGTGGGCTGTGAGGGCCTCGGGCCGCTATGGACGCTATCTGGCCGTGCGCCGAGGGAAGCTGGCCATCGACGGCTCCAGGGTCCGTGGTGCCCGCCGTCACGACGGCAAGTGGGTGCTGGTCACCAACGACGACTCCCTGTCGGTGGAGGACCTCGCGACCTCGTACAAGAGCCTGCTGATCATCGAGCGCTGCTTCCGCTCCCTGAAGACCAAGCAGATCCGCCTGCGGCCGATGTTCCACCGCCTGGAGCGTCGCATCGAGGCCCACGTGAAGCTGTGCGTGCTGGCCCTCCTGATCGAGCGGGTGGTCGAGCTGCAGGCGCAGCAGAGCTGGTCTCGCACCCACCACGCGCTGGGTACCCTCCAGGCGGTGGAGTTCCGGACGGAAACTCATCGATTCTTCCGCCGACCTGGTTCTCCCGTTGTCTCAGCCGGGGTCTGATGCGGACAAATCCTGGCCTTGGAGGCTGTGAATATGCGGGTGGAGGTGCTCATGACCGCGACCCCGTCATCCCCGTCTACCTGGCTCGAGTTCACGGACATGTTCCCTGACCAGGCGTCCTGTGAGCAGTGGCTCGCCGAGTGGCGGTGGCCAGACGGCTTCCGCTGCCCCTCCTGTGGGTGCCAGGAGGCCTACCGCCTGGCGACTCGGCCACTCTGGCAGTGTCGCTCATGCCGCCGCCAGACCTCGCTCACCGCGGGCACGGCGCTGCACCGGACCAAGCTGCCGCTGCGGATCTGGCTCTACGCCCTCTGGCTCATCGCGGTCCGCAAGGTCAGCGTCTCGGCGCTCCAGCTCCAGCGAGAGACCGGTCTCGGGTCCTACAAGACGGCATGGCTGCTGCTCCACAAGGTCAGGGCTACCCTTGAGGAGTCGCCGGACTACTCGCTCAGCCGGGGAACCGTGGAGATCGACGAGGCCCAGGTGGGAGGACGACGCGGCCGGGCGGGCCGGCGTCTTGGCGTCGACGGTCGGTGGCTGCTGCTCGCGGGGGAGCGCATCGTCGTGAACAAGAACGACAGGACCTACAGGGCATCTGGTGCAGCGAGAGGGCTTGTGACGACCACCTGCAACGAGGAGACCCTCGTGGGCTTCGCTGAGGCCAACGTCGCCATCGGCTCCACCAGGCGCTGCTCGATGGGGTGCTCCCCAAGGTCCACCTCCTCTGCGCAACGACAATTACTTCTCCCCCCTGACGACAACTACTTCTCCCCATC
>CAYFPX010000279.1:5695-8806 GCA_964344945.1 uncultured Enterobacterales bacterium | reverse complement strand
AGCGAGGTGTGGCTCGAGGTCTACCAGGACGGCCGCCTCACCGCCGACACCCTGTTGCCCGGCGACTGGCTCGACACCCGATCCATGCCCGACGACCAGGGCCCCTGCTACGCCGTGCGCAGCCGCCACCAGAGCACCGGCCTGGGCTCCCAGCACCCGGCCCCGAGCTGCTGGTGGGGCCAGAGCGGCGAGCGCATCCAGGAGGTCCCGGCCGCGGACTTCACCACCACCGGCGGCACCCTGGTCGACAACCACGGCCGGGAGCACTGGCAGGACTGGGGTGCAGTCGATCACAGCCTCACCGCCACCTTCGTCGCCCAGGCCGACGGTGAGCACTGGGTCCAGGCGGTCTACAGCAACGGCAGCGGTGGGATCTCCACCGGCATCACCGCCGCGACCAAGTGGGTCAGCGTGACCGACGGGGGAGGGGCTCTGGTCGCCGAGGGCCCCCTGGTCATGCCCCAGACCGCCGCCTGGGACACCTGGGCCGACTCCACGGTCGTGGCCGCCGAGCTGACCGCGGGCGCGACCTACACCGTGACCGTGGCCGAGGGCTTCAACATGTCCTGGCTCGAGCACCACGCGCTCTACGACGGCACCGGAGGTGGCAGCGAGGTCTACGGCTACGTGAACATCGCCACCCTGAAGCTGCTTCAGCGGTGAAGCACTCCCACCGACAGGCCTGACCCGCTATCTCCCTGCGGTGACCACCGAACCCGACCACCTCCAGGGCCTCAACCCGCCCCAGCGCCAGGCCGTCGAGTCCCTCGACGGTCCCCGGCTGATCCTCGCCGGCGTCGGCTCGGGCAAGACCAGGGTGCTCACCCGCCGCATCGCCCACCTGCTGCACTCGGGCGTGAAGCCCTGGCGCATCCTGGCGGTGACGTTCACCAACAAGGCGGCCTCGGAGATGAAGGGCCGGATCCGGGAGCTGGTCGGCGAGGAGGCCGCGGGCGATCTGTGGGTCTCCACCTTCCACTCCAGCTGTGCCCGCATCCTGCGCATGGAGGCCGAGCACATCGGCCTGTCCCGCAACTACGTGGTCTGGGACGACGACGACCAGCTGCGCGTGCTCAAGCAGGTCTGCCGCGAGCTCAACCTGGACCCCAAGCAGCACCCGCCCCGGAACTTCCGGGCGAAGATCGACCGGGCCAAGAACAAGCTCTGGGGCCCCGACCAGCTGCTGGAGCACGGCGGCGAGCCCCCGGGCTCCACGGCGATCCGGGTCTTCCGGGCCTACGAGGAGCGGCTCGCGGCGTCGAACGCCGTCGACTTCAACGACCTGATCAACCACGTCGTCAAGCTCTTCCGCACCCGCCCGGAGCGGCTCGAGCGCTGGCAGGACAAGTTCCACTACCTGCTGGTTGACGAGTACCAGGACACCAACCGCGCCCAGTACGAGCTGGTGCGCGCCCTGGCGTCGAAGCGGAACAACCTGGCCGTGGTCGGCGACGACGACCAGTCGATCTACAGCTTCCGCGGCGCGGACATCCGCAACATCCTCGACTTCGAGGACGACTTCCCCGACGCCACCGTCGTGCGCCTGGAGCAGAACTACCGCTCCAGCCAGAAGATCCTGGCCGCGGCGATGGCGGTGGTGAAGAACAACCGCGGCCGCAAGGACAAGACCCTGTGGTCCGACGGCGACAAGGGCGAGCCGATCAAGCTCATCGTCGCCAACGACGAGACCGAAGAAGCCGCGCTGATCGCCAGCGACATGGCCACCCAGATCCGGTCCGGCCGCAGCTACGAGGACCTGGCGGTCATCTACCGGACCAACGCCAGCTCCCGGCCTCTGGAGCGGGCGTTCGAGCGGCGCCGCTGGCCCTACGTCGTGGTCGGCGCCCGCCGCTTCTACGAGCGGCGCGAGGTCCGGGACATCCTCGCCTACGTGCGCCTGGTGCTGAACCCCGCCGACGACATGGCCCTCACCCGCATCATCAACGTGCCCCGTCGCGGGCTGGGCGCGAAGGCCCTCGAGGCCCTGCGGGCCGAGGCCACGGCTCAGGGCACCTCGATGCTCGCGGCGGCCCGGGCTCTGTCGACCGGCAGCTCTCGCCGGGCGAAGTCCCTGAGGGGCTTCACCGACCAGGTCCGCGAGTGGCAGCAGAAGGCCCTGGACCAGTCCCCAGGCGAGCTGGTCACCACCATCGCCGCCGAGTCCGGCTACGTCGAGCTGCTCCAGAACGAGGACACGGACGAGGCCCGGGACCGGCTCAGCAACATCGACGCCCTGGTCCAGGACGCCGAGGAGGAGCCCGAGGTCCCGGACAACGACGACCCCCTCTCCCGGCTCCAGGCCTGGCTCGACCGCGCGTCCCTCGCCGGTCAGGCCGACGAGCTGCCCGAGGACGGCGGTCGCATCACGCTCCTGACCGCGCACCTGGCCAAGGGCCTGGAGTTCCCGGTGGTCTACGTGGTCGGCATGGTCGAGGGCAGCTTCCCCCACGTCCGCAGCGCCAACCGGGTCCAGGACATCGAGGAGGAGCGGCGCCTGGCCTACGTGGCCTTCACCCGGGCCGAGGAGCGGTTGGTGCTGAGCCGTCCGCGCGTCCGTCGCCTGTACGGGCGGGAGGAGCGGGTCTCCCGCTCGCGCTTCCTCGACGAGATCCCGGACCACCTCACCACGGGCGGCGGGCGGCTGGCCAGCTTCTACGGACGGCGCACCGTGCAGCGTCGTCCGGCGGCGAAGGCCCCGTCCGGGGTGCCGGACAGCGCCAGGTCCCGCATGGACGCCTTCCTGGCGCAGCACGGCAAGGGCAAGCCCGAGAGCGCCTCCGAGACCAGAGGCCTGACCACCTTGGAGCCCGAAGACATCAGCGCCTTCCGGCCCGGCACCCAGGTGCTGCACCCGACCTTCGGCCACGGCACTGTGCGCCAGGTCACCGGCACCCCGAGCAACAAGCGCATCACCGTGCACTTCCAGCGGCACGGCCGCATGACGCTCATGGCCCGGAACGCGAACCTGCAGGTGGTGATGTAGGCGACCGGGCGACCAGTCGGGGTCGAATGTCCGGTTCGCAACACCAGTCGGGGTTCAGTGTCCGCTCCTGGCCAGATCGGAGGCCGGATTGCGCCCTCTCGGCCCGAATTCAGCGCCCGAGAAGCCCC
>CAYFPX010000279.1:0-5667 GCA_964344945.1 uncultured Enterobacterales bacterium | reverse complement strand
AACCCGACTGGTGTCCCAGACCGGACATTCACCCCCGACTGGTGTTGCGGCGCCACCCGACCAGTGGCAGCAGCACCAGCGCGACGGCCGGGTCCTGCTGGCCGCACCCGGACAGGGCGCACCCCGGGTCGTAGGCGTACTCGGTGAACTCCACGCACTTCTCGTCGCTGGGCGCCGACTCCCGGCCCGCGGCGTCCACTCCGACCACCGTGAGGCACAGGGACTCCTGCAGGGCGCCGCTCTCGACCCACAGGCTCACGAGCATGTCGCCGGTCTCCGGGTCGTGCTCGGGCACCAGCCGCCGGACCTCCACGCCGTCCTCGTCGAGCACCCGGGCCCAGCTGAGGCCGTGGGGTCCGAGGTCGAAGGTCACGCGCACCGAGGTGGCGTGGGTCCAGGTGCCGTCGGCGGCCTCCGTGGCCGTGGAGTAGCCGGCAACGCCCATCACAGGCGGATCCAGCTCCTCGACCAGGGCGTCACTGACCGGGAAGCCGACCTCGACGGGGTCGATCTCATAGACCGCGTCGTGCAGGTCTGCCCGCAGGATGTACTCGGTGCCTGGCACCAGCAGCTCATCCAGCGCCAGGGGTTGCGGGCTGCCGCCGAGCTCCCGGAACTCCCACGCCTGGACCACCTCGCCGTCGGTGCTGAGCAGCACCTCGAGCCAGCCGTCGTCGCAGGGATCGAGGTTCGCGAGCAGCAGCGGGTGAGCGTCGTGGGGGATCGGGTCCCCGTCCTCGACGACCTCGGGCAACAGCCCGCTCAGGCTGGAGCCGTGGCAGTGGCCCTCTCCGGGGCCGGCGAGGGCGGTGGGGAGCAGCGCCATCCAGATCAGCACGGTCAGTCCTCCACCTTCAGACGAAGCGCGATGTACTCCGTGCCGCAGACCACCAGGGCGTAGCGCAGCCACATGGGCGTTCTCCAGGAAGGACGCCCGCATCATAGGCCTCGACTCAGCGGGCCTCGAGGCCGATGATCAGGGTCGGGGTCGCCGCGTTCGCCACCGCGTAGAACACCCCCTCCCCACCCACGTGCACGCCCACACGCTCGGTGAACCACCACGACGCCGCCAGACCCACCCCCAGGTAGGCGGTCTGGCCCACCCCGTAGACGTTGATGGACCGGACCGGCTCGGTGGGCAGCCAGACCGTGCCGTGCACGTCCACCACGAAGCTCGCCGGCAGGTTCGCCCCCGCCTGCCAGAAGCCGATGACCACGCTGGAGAGGTCCGGGTTGGAGTGCCAGCGCAGGCCCAGGCTGCCGACCCCCCAGAAGCGCCTCCAGCCCCGGCCGACCTGGACCTCGCCGTCGAGGAAGGTGGTGGCGATGGCGGGGATGAAGGACACCCCCTCCGGGCCCTCGCCGCTGGTGTTCTCCCGGGCCAGGTCACCACCGTCGAAGGCCTGGGCCTTGCCGAGGCGGCCCTCGACCGCGACCCGGGTTGGGCCGTCGTGCACGCCGTAGCGCAGGCCCGCCGCCGCCGGGCCCATGTAGGCACCGGCCGCGTTGCCGTAGATGCACGCGCCGACCGGGGTCGAGGTGACCAGGGCGGTCCAGCGACCGGTGACCCCGTACTCGGCGTAGACCGCGAGGTTGGCGTCGCGGTAGGGCGCCACCTGGATGTGGTTGCCCTCGAGGTCGAAGGCCTCGTCGCCCACCAGGAAGCGGCCGACCACCTTGCCGTAGGCGCTGCCCTGCTCCTGGGTCCAGGCGCCGGCGTGCACCGGTGCGGCGAGCGTGGCGAGCAGAGCGAGCATCGGGCCCTGGATGCCCCGGGACCCGCGGGGGTCACATGATCCCGGTCATCCCATCGGCCTGCGCCGCCGGAGCAGCAGCAGCACCAGCAGCGCTGGCACCGTGCCGACCGGCCGCGACCCCGCCGCACAGCCACAGCCCTCGGGCTCCTCGCTGAGCACGACCGTGGCGTCCATGGGCCCTGGGTCGTCGATGGACTCCGCCGACCAGGACCAGGCGTGGGGCGCCAGGTCGATGGCGTGAGGCGACACCACCAGGAAGGCCGCAGCGCCCCGGTGCAGCGCCGACAGCCAGCCCTCGGCCCGGCCCTGGCCGTCGACCGCCAGCGGCACGTACTCCAGGACGGGCGTGCCCGGCGCGGTGTCCAGGACCCGCACCAGCACCACGGTCCAGGGCACCTCCGGGTCCCCCTCGAAGACCACGCTCAGGGCCTGGTCCCGGCCCCCCACCCCGGCCTCGAAGTGCACGGCGTTGAAGCCCAGCCCCTGCGGCTCGAGCTCATAGGCCGGCGCTCCAGAGGCCGGCAGGGACCCCACGCTCTCCAGCGCCACGACCCCGTGCTCCACCGCGTAGCCCCAGGCCAGGTCCACCGTCGGCATGCGGGCCGCCCACTCGGCCCAGACCGCCTCGAAGTCCAGCCCGACAGCCACCAGGGCATCCCGGAAGTCGATCTCCTCGCCGGTCAGCGGCCCGCCGAAGGCCCAGGTGTCCCGGATGATCCCGGCGCCGCCGTGGTGCTCCGCCAGGTAGCTGGCGATCACCGCGGTCCCGTACATGTGGTTGCTGCGCTCCGGGTAGAGGAAGGCGCTCAGCCCCTGGTGCAGGCCGATGTAGGGGTGCGACAGGTACTGCTCCACGTCCCAGGCCCAGCTGTAGGGGTCGCCGTCGACCTCGCTGGCGAGCCAGGTGGCGGTGCCCTCCATCCACCAGAGCCAGCTCTGCACGCTGTCCAGGTAGTCGCCCATGTAGCCGTACTGGGCGGCGTGGCCGAGCTCGTGGGCGGCGATGTTCAGCGCCCGGGTCTCGCTGTACTCCCCCATGTAGAGCTCGATCTGGGGCACCGAGACGCCGTCACAGGACTCGGTCTGGGCCAGCCCGCCGATGCCCGAGCCCTCGGCGTCCCGCACGGCGTAGACGATCGCCTCGTCGGTCAGGGGCCAGCCCAGCTCGTCCACGAACACGCCTCGAGCCCGCTCGGCGTAGGTCGCGATGCCGGTGCCCTGGGCCTCGGTGATGGTGTCGCCCTCCCACTCCACCCAGAAGTGCTCGGAGTCCACCCGCTCGTCGAAGACGTGCCCCGTGCAGGGCTCCTCGGCAGCGACGGCGACGGTGAGGGACAGCATCCACATGGATCGTTCCGTAGCACGGTGCACCCAGGAGACCGCGGGCTCGAAGCCGGTGATAGCGACCTGGGGAGGAGCAGATCTACGGATCCGCCACCCGATTGTCCGGGGAGGTCCCTGAGGATCGAGACGTGGTCTTCCGTGGCGGCCGCTACTACGACTGGACCGGCGAGTCGGTCGCCCTGGTGCCGGACATCGACGGCGACGGGCTGGACGAGCTGGTGATCGGCGCCCGCTCGGACAACACCGACGAGCCCGGCAAGGCGAGCCTGGTTCAGGCAGCTACGACACCAAGCTCTACCTGCTCCAGAGCGGTGGTCTCTGACGGTCAGAGGCCTCACCTCCCCAGGTGCCGCCCCACGATCGTCATGCCCGCGGCCCGGGTCGTCGGGAGCTCGGTCACCCGCTCCGCGCTGAACCCCTCGGCGCTGCCCCAGTAGATCTGTGAGACCTCCGGGCCCCCGTCTTCCGGCGCGTAGTGGCTCGCGAAGACCACGTCGAGCCAGCCATCGCCATCCAGATCGCGCACACCGGCCTCCGAGGCCGCGGTCGTGGGCAGCTCCTGCAGCTCCCCGGTCGCGGGACCCGCGGAGGTCCCCCACCAGATCCAGGACACCTCGGCGAAGTTCCCGCTCAGGTCCACGCCGCCGTTTGCCAGCACCAGGTCCAGGTGGCCGTCGGCGTCCAGGTCGGCGACCTGCACGTCGACCGCGCCTTCGATGCCCGCGAGGCGTTCATCGGGCTCTGGCCCCAGGTCCCGAGTGCCATCGCCGACGTAGAGCTGGCTCACCTCGTCGCACTCGAGCAGGCAGAGCCAGGTGCTGAAGAGCAGGTCCAGCTCGCCGTCGCCGGTGAGATCGTGCACGGCGAGGCCCTCGGCGAAGTTCGAGGGCAGCTCGGTCACGTCGTCCGCGGACCAGCCCTCCTCGGAGCCCCAGTAGATCGGGGAGTGCAGGACCCCATAGAGGTCCATCACCCCGTTGGCGAAGACCAGGTCGCGGTGGCCGTCGCCGTCCAGATCGGCGATCCGACTCCGGGCCGCTCCGACCGTCGGCAGGCCGAGCCGACGGTCCTCGGAGTACCCCTCGGGCCCGCCCCAGTAGACATAGGAGTCGTTCTCGTAGGCCTCCAGGGTCGGGCTGCCGCCGCTGAAGCGGTTCGAGAACACCAGGTCCGTCCAGCCGTCCTGGTCCAGGTCGCCGGCGGTCGGGTCCGCGCACCCGACGGTCGGCAGCGCGACCCGGCCCTCGACGTCGAATCCCTCGGGCCCGTTGTAGAAGACATAGCTGTCGATGTCCCGCCGCTCGCCGTCCTGGACGCTCGCGAAGACCAGGTCCTGGGTGCCATCGCCGTCCAGGTCCGCGGCGACGACTCCCATCGCACCGACGGTCGGCAGCCGGACCACGGCGTCCTCGCTGAAGCCGTCGGGCCCGCCCAGGTAGACGATGCTGTCGATGGCATAGTGCCCGGCTTCGTCGGTCTGGGCGAAGACCAGGTCGGGGTAGCCGTCGCAGTTCAGGTCGGAGCAGGCGTCGTCCGTGGTCCCGGAGTCCCCGTCCTCCACCGTCGGGGCCGTGTCCCCGGTGGTGCCCGGGTCCGAGTCCCCGGTCGCCCCCGTTCCGCCGGTGCACGCGAGCAGCAGCCACGCCGTCATCTGGACCTCCTGCCGGACCCGGCGTGCACGGTCACGATCACCGCGTCCAGCGCGGACACGTCGAAGTCGGCCAGGTCCGCCACGGTCCCTGGGGCCACGTCGTCGAACCAGACCTCCAGGCTGCCGTCGGCCGCGGCGACGCTGACCTTCACGGTGTCGCTGGCGTCGTTCTGGAGCGCCACACGCGGGCTGGACGTGCCGTAGTCATCGGTGGACTGGGACTCCGACTGGGGGCCACAGGCGGTGGGGAGAGGGAGCATCGAGGTCATGGGGGTCTCCATCGCAGGGGCCTCGGGCGCCATCATAGGGGACCTCCAGGCCCCTCAGCTCGCCGCTCTCGACCGGTCCACCGGGCGCGATCCGCGCCTGACGCTGCACAACCCCCGTGGGAACCCACATCACCACCACGCGGTCGGAGGTCGGTGACACGCCCGCGAAGGTTCCTGCCCCGTGAGGTGTCCTCCTTGAGCGCCCCCCGCCAGGGTGGTAGCTTTCGGCTGGCACGGGCGGGATTCCCGTCTCCGTACCCAGGACTGGTACCGGCTCGAATGATCGTCACCTGCCCGAGCTGCAGCGCTCGCTACAAACTCGACGACTCCAAGATCACGGGCCGCGGTGCCCGCATCACCTGCCCGCGTTGCCGGCACGTCTTCGTCGTCTTCCCCTCCGGCCAGGCGAAGGGCGAGGCCGCCGAAGAAGAGACCGCGCGGAACAAGGCCGTGGCCAGCGGCGGCGGGGGCCCGTCCCTCAAGGTGGTCACCGCACCGGCCGCCGGGACCCGCAAGCCCCGTCGCTCCGCCGAAGACCTGGACTTCCGGACCGTGGGCATCCCCAGCTGGAAGGTCAAGGTCAAGATCGGCCTGGTCTACGACTTCTCCGACATCAAGACCCTGCGCAAGTACATCCAGGACGGCC
>CAYFPX010000278.1:0-8831 GCA_964344945.1 uncultured Enterobacterales bacterium | reverse complement strand
AGCGCGGCACCTACGGCAACACCATGACCACCAACCCCAAGGCCCTCGAGGTCGGGGTCGCGGTGCTCGCCAACCTCACCCCGGCCATCCGCGAGAACATCCAGGCCCGGGGCCGCCAGCTCGTGGCCGGCTTCAACCAGCTGGCGCGGGAGTTCCCCGGCGTGGTCACCAACGTCCAGGGCACCGGCCTGCTCTGCTCCCTCGCGCTCACCCCGAGCATCGAGGTCGTGGGCTTCGAGGGCATCGAGACCTGGCTGCGCAAGCACGGCCTGGGCGTCATCCACGGCGGCGAGAACAGCCTGCGCTTCACCCCGTGGTTCGCGCTCACCTCCGACGAGGCCGACCTGATCGTCGACCTGTGCCGTCAGGGCATCCGCGCCTTCATCGGGGAGCAGGCGGCCGCCAGCAAGTAGGTCAGGCCTTCACCCCGAAGGTCCGCATCAGCCAGTAGACCAGCCCAGGGCAGCAGCGCATCAGCCAGTCGGCGAACACGCCGTGGCCGGTGATGACCTTGCGCCGCTTGCGCTTGACCAGGGCGTCGATCATCACCCGGGCGGCCCGCTCGGCGGTCCACATGATCAGCTGGGGGCGGGGGTCCTTCCAGTCGTCGTGGAAGACGCCCTTGTTGTCGACCTGGCCGATCTCGGACTCGACGAAGCCCGGGTGCAGGGTGGTGCAGCTCACGCCGGTGCCCTTGAGGTCCAGGTAGAGGCCCTCGCCGTAGCTGCCGATGGCGGCCTTGCTCGCCGCGTAGGCGGCGCCGGTCGGGTAGGTCACGACCGCGGCGACGGAGCCGACGAGCCCGATGCGGCCGCCGGTCTTGAGCAGCTCGGGCAGCGCGGCCTGCACGGTGCCCACGGCGCCGAAGACGTTCACGCCGAGCTGCCGCTGCCAGTCCGACACCGTCTGCTGGTGGGCCTTGCCCGCGAGGCCGAAGCCCGCGTTGGCGATGACCAGGTCCAGGTGGCCGAAGCGGTCGACCGCCAGCTTCACGGCGTCGTCGAGGTCCCGGGCCTGCTGGACGTCGGCCGGCGCGGCGAGGCCCTCGCCACCAGCACCCTCGATGGCCCGCACGGTCTCCTCGAGCCGATCGGCCCGCCGGCCGGACACCACCACGCGGGCGCCGCGGCGGGCGCACTCCAGGGCGAGCGCCCGGCCGATGCCGCTGCCGCCGCCCGTGATCCAGGCCACCTTGCCCGCCAGCTCACCCATGGTGTGCTCCTCCTGCGCCTCGAGTAACGCCGTTACACAGTTCCGATGTCCCCTCTCCTCCTCGCGGCCCTCACGGCCTGCACCGGCGGCGACACCACGCCCGCCCCCGAGCCCGGCGCCCTGACCGCCGGCATCGCCACCGCTCGCATCCCGGCCCCGGTCGGCATCGGCACCGCGGGCAACGGCCCCTTCGACGCCCCCACCAGCGACTCCCCGTTCGCGGACATCTACCCGGCGACCAAGCACCTGCACGGCCACCCGGAGATCAAGGTCGTGACCCTGTCCCGAGGCGAAGGCTTCGAGCTGATCTTCGTGCGGGTCGACGCGGTCGGCATGTTCCAGCAGCTCCGCCGGGCCATCGTGCTCGAGCTCGAGGAGCGCACCGGCGTGGACTACGACCACGCCTTGATCGTCGGCGCCACCCACACCCACTCCGGCCCCGGCCGGGTGCTCGACGCCGGGGGCTTCTTCGACCTGGTCGCCGACCGCTTCTTTCCGGAGTTCTACGCCGCCTTCGTCGACACCCTGGTCGACACCATCGAAGCGTCCCTCGTCGACCTCCAGCCCGCACGGGTCGGCCACGTGATGGGCGCCTGCAGCGACGCACACAGCGACCGCCGCTGCGAAGACGGCCTGGACTACGAGAACCCCGAGCTGCCCATCGTCGCCGTCGAGCGCAACGACCGCATCGAGGCCCTGGTGATGTCCTACGCCGTGCACGGGACCGTGCTCGGCATCGACGAGCTCTTTCTGTCCCAGGACGTGAGCGGCGCCATCGAGAGCGCGGTCGAGGACACCTTCGATCACCCGGTCGAGGCCCTGCTCTTCAACAGCTGGGGCGCCGACATGGCCCCCGCCACCCCCACCGTCGACCAGCAGGCCGGCGCCGCCCAGCCCGGAGGCTTCGACAAGATGGACGCGGTCGGTGCGGTGATGGCCGAGTCGGTGACCGAGGCCCTGGCCGGTCTCACCCTCCAGGACACCCCCACCCTGGGCGCGACCACCAGCCGCCTCTACATCGACCGGGAGATGATCGGCTACGCCGACGACGAGTTCGAGTACGAGTACGGCGGCGTCTACTGCGAAGGCGGCGACGACTGCGACACCTCCACGGTCGAGGAGGAGCTCGACAGCCGCTGCATTCCCTTCAACGAGGACTACCCGGCCCCGAACCAGACCGTGGTGACCGCCGGGCAGATCGGCGACCTCCACTTCATCACCTTCCCGGGGGAGCCCGGGACCCTGCTGGCCGAAGCCCTGATGGCCGACCTCCGCGAGACCCACGACGACGTCGGGGACCTCGCCTTCTTCGGCTACTCCCAGGACTACCTGGGCTACTCGATCCTGGAGGAGGACTGGTGGCAGGGCGGCTACGAGGCCAGCGGCGCCCTGTGGGGCCCCCGCCAGGGCGAGCACCTCTCCTTCTGGGCCTGGCTGGCCTTCGGCACCTACAAGAAGACCCACATCATGGGCCAGGAGCCGGCGCCCATCACGCCCTTCGACGACCCGGTCTTCGAGCCCTACGCCGTCGAGACCGCGGAGGACCCCACCACCGTGCTCACGGACGTGGCGACCCAGGTCGGCAGCGAGGACGTCGTCACCTTCAGCGTGCTGGGCGAAGACGCCTGGCTCGGCACGCCCACCGCGGCCCTGGAGACCGCCGACGGCGAGCCCGTCCTGCGGCCCAACGGCACCCCCATCGTCTCCGACGGCTACCGCTTCTGGATCGACCACGCCGTCGAGCCCACCTACGAAGACGAGGAGACCGCCAGCTCCCGGCGCTTCTCCTGGACCTTCCACCTCCCGGTGCAGAAGGCCGTCATCGGCGCCCACAGCCTGGACGCCGGGGACTACCAGCTGCGGGTGAGCGTGCCCCGGGCCGACGGCTCCACCTCCGAGGTGACCAGCGGTGTCTTCACCGTCACCGGGAGCTGAGTTCCCGGGGCCCGCGCCGCTCGACCCCCACACGGTGCCCCTGCCCCTGCTCCTCGAGGGGCCGGGCTTCGTCGTGGTCGCCAAGCCCTCGGGACTCGCCGTGCACCGGGGCCTCGCCCGGGACCCGACCTACGTGCTCCAGCGCCTGCGCGACGCCCTGGGCACCCGGGTCCACCTGGTGCACCGCCTGGACCGGGCCACCAGCGGCGCCCTGCTGGTCGCCCTGGACCCGGACACCGCTCGCACGCTCATGGCCCAGTTCGAGGCCCGCACGGTGACCAAGACCTACCACTGCCTGGTGCGCGGCAGGACACCCGACGACGGGGTCATCGACTCGCCGATGGCCCGGGACGGCGGCGAGGAGGTCCCGGCCGTGACCCGCTACCGCACCCTGGCCCGGGCGCGCCGGGCCAGCTGGCTCGAGGTCACCCCGGAGACCGGCCGACGACGCCAGATCCGCCGCCACCTCCGCCGCATCGACCACCCGCTCATCGGCGACGTGAACCTGGGCGACGGCCGGGTCAACCGCGAGTTTCGGCAGCGCTGCGGCCTGTGGCGGCTGGCCCTGCACGCCAGCACCCTGGCCTTCGATCACCCGGTGACAGGCCAGCGCGTGACGGTCTCCGCGCCCCTGCCGAGCGACCTGGCCGAGCCTCTCAGGCGCCTCCAGCTCCCGGTCTGAGCCGCCGGCACACGCGACCCCGTCCCAACATTCCTTAGGGCCGGGTCACCAGATGTCTCGCCCCCGAATCGCTGGCGGAAGGCGCCGTCGGAGCCTGCGAGTCCCGAGCGGGACGCCTTCACCCAAACCCTGTTGGAGAGACCCATGAAGACCATCGCCACCCTGATCGCCCTGACCGCCGCCGCCACCTTCAGCACCGCCGCCGAGGCCGCCCCCGCGAAGAACAAGCGGGTCGACCGCATCGAGCTGGCGGTCCAGTCCGGCGAGCTCACCAAGGGCGAGGTCAAGCGCCTCCGCGCCGAGCAGCGCGAGCTGGCCACCGCCCTGGACATCGCCCAGGCCGACGGCCGCGTCACCCGCGCCGAGCGGGTCCAGCTCGACCGCCTCGAAGACGAGCTGACCCGCAAGCTCTACCGGTACGGGCACAACGAGCGCAGCCGCCGCTGACCTGTCGCTGGCCGGAGCGGGACCCCGCTCTCCCCCTGGGAGGGCGGGGTCGCTTGCCTTCGGCCGCGGTACCCTCGAACCCTTGGGCCGCAAGTGGGCCATCGCTGCGGGGGTCGTGCTGGGGGTGGCTGGCTGGGGCGCCCTCAGCCTCCAGGTGGTCCCGGTCAACGGCACCGAGATGGCCCCGACGATGGTGCCGGGCGACTGGGTCCTGGTGGGGCCCGGCAGCCCGGCCCTGGGCAGCGTGGTCGCCCTGGAGGACCCGGCCTGGCCCGGCCGCCAGGTCTTCCGCCGGGTCCTCGGGGTGGGCGGCAGCACGATCGGGATCCAGGAGGGCGCGGTCGACGCGGGCGGCGACCGCCTGCGCATCCGAGAGATGGGACGCGACGAGCACACCCTGACCCTCGCCGAGGACGACGGCTACCTGGTCCAGCGCCGTCTGCTGCGCGACCACCACGACGTGCCGGCCGCGGAGGTCCCGCCCGGGCGGCTGTGGCTGCTGGGAGACAACCGCATCGAGGCCCTCGACAGCCGCTGGTGGGGCGCGGTGTCGACGGATCGGGTAGACGGCGTGGTCTGGCTGCGCCTGGGGGAGCCGGGGGCCTGGCGCCGCCGGGTCGCCGTGCGCGGCCGCGACGGCCCGTGGGAGAAGCCCACGCCCACCGACCCGGGGTAGCCTCTCCTCGTGCCCGAGTACCCCGACGTCACGGTCTACATCGAGCGCCTGGAGGCCAGGGTCACCGGCCACGTGCTCGAGCGCCTGCGCGTGGCGAGCCCCTTCGTGGTGCGGACCTTCGACCCGCCCATCTCCACGGTGAACGGCCTCACCGTGCGCGGCTTCCGCCGCATCGGCAAGCACATCGTCTTCGCCTTCGACGACGAGCTCTTCCTGGTCCTTCACCTGATGGTCGCCGGGCGACTGCGCTGGCGGGACCCCGGAGCGAAGCTCAACCGCCGCCTGGCCCTCGGGGCCTTCGACTTCGCCCACGGCACCCTGATCCTCACCGAGGCCAGCAAGAAGAAGCGCGCCAGCCTGCACCTGGTGCGCGGTGAAGACGCCCTGGCGGCTCACGACCGGGGCGGGCTGGAGGTGTTCTCGCTGGACCGGGAGGGCTTCAAGGGCGTGCTGCTGTCGGAGAACCACACCATCAAGCGCACGCTGACCGATCCCCGGCTGTTCAGCGGCATCGGCAACGCCTACAGCGACGAGATCCTCCACCGGGCCCAGGTGTCCCCCCTGATCTGGACCACGCGGCTGACTGAGGACCAGATCACCCGCCTCTACGAAGCCACCCTCAGCTGCCTCACCGAGTGGACCGAGCGCCTGCGGGACGAGGTCGGCGACGGCTTCCCCGAGAAGGTCACCGCCTTCCGGGACGAGATGGCCGTGCACGGCCGCTACAAGAAGCCCTGCCCCGTCTGCGGTGACCCGGTCCAGCGCATCGTCTACGCCGAGAACGAGACCAACTACTGCGCGACCTGCCAGACCGGCGGCAAGCTGCTGGCCGACCGGGCGCTGAGCCAGCTGCTCAAGAAGGACTGGCCGCGGAGCCTCGACGCCCTCGAAGAGCACAAGGCCACGCGCAAGGTCTGACCAACGCTATAGCGAAAGGGGACTGTGATCTTGTGAGGGATTGGGGCCACCTGGCCAGGCCCAGGTGGGGCCGGAGGCCCGACAGGGCCGACCGGGGCCCGCAGGCGGGAGCCGCGAGTGCCTGCACGCAGGAGCGCAGGGAGCGCAGCGACCGCCCGCGCGCGACCGCGGAGGCCCGGAGGGCTGGAGCGGCCTCGCGCCCGGAAGACTAGCGCCCCCGGATCTGCAGCTGGCTGAAGCCGAAGCGCACCTTCAAGGTCATGTACTCCTCGCCGATCTCCAGCGCGAGGTCGTCCACGCCCATCTTGATGTTCAGCGGCCCCAGGCCGCCCTCGCCGCCCATCATGCCGTCCAGCTGCTCCTTCTTCAGGATGGGCACCGGGTTGAAGCGGACCATCTGCTGGTCGATGAGCTTCTGGGCCACGTCGTCGACGTACTTCCACAGGGGGTGGTCGCCGAAGCGAACGGTCACGCCCTTCAGGTTGCCCTGGAGCTGGCCCGTGTCGTGGTTGTAGTGGATGTCCTTGAGGTGCACCTCGGCGCCCAGCCGCTTGGAGAGGTCGAAGGGGATCTCCAGGTTCTGCTTGAGCAGCTTGGCGCGGCCCGAGGCGCTCATCTTGAAGAAGGCCTGGGCCCCGATCTCCTGGGTCGCGTAGATGAACTCGCTGCCCTCCCGGTCCACCTCGAGCTTCCAGGTGCCGTCCACCGAGAGCATCTCGTCGATGAGCTCGTAGACCTGGTCCCGGCGGTTGTCCCAGACATCGCCCGCCTTGTCCTTGACCTTGACCAGGGCGGTGGGCGCCGAGCCACCTTCGATCAAGCCGCGCACCTTCTCCTTGACCTGGAGCTGGCGGGCGAGGTCCCTGGCGTTCTTCACCAGGTCGAACTCACCCTCCTTCACGGTGACGGGCAGGCTCGCGGAGAGCAGCTCGGTGAACATGGCCCGTCCGATGGACAGGGCCATGTGGTAGCCGTCGCTGATCTGCTTGGGGGCGTGGGCCATGGAACCTCCGGGCCCGGGCAGTCTACCGGAGCGGTCCGCCGATCCGCGCGGGGACGGAGACGAGGCCAGTGACCGGCTGTCACATCAAATCAGCGCCCGGGGTCTGTCCAGCGACAGGTTGTCGCCCCAGGGTGCCGGATCGAGGCCCAGGAGCCCGGCACGGGACTTGCTCTCCAGTCCGAGCACGAAGCGGAGGTGCTCGTGATCCGGATGTTCTCTCTCGGCCTGGGGCTGGCGTGTGGCGCCACTGGCGCGCTCGCACTCGGCCTGGTCCTCCAGCGCGGGGTCTGCGACAAGCCACTGCCGCCGACCGTCGACTGCGTGGACGTGTCGACCACCGACGAGCGCATGCTGGAGGTCTGGTTCTCCCACCAGCTCTCGGTTGGGCGGAGCCGGCTGGTGGGCTCGGGGGACTGGCTCTGCGCCCTGCCCGAGCCCGACGACGACCTCAGCTGAGCTCGGTGCTCCGGAAGAAGTAGCTGACCTCGATGGCCGCGTTCTCCGGGCTGTCGGAGCCGTGCACGCTGTTCTCGCCGATGGAGTCGGCGTAGAGCGCGCGCAGGGTGTTCGGCGCGGCATCGGCCGGGTTGGTGGCGCCCATGATGTCGCGGTTCTTGGCGACCGCGTCGTCGCCCTCGAGCACGATGACCACCACGGGGCTGCGGGACATGAAGTCCGTCAG
The DNA here is from genome assembly GCA_964344945.1 of uncultured Enterobacterales bacterium. Lineage (GTDB taxonomy): Bacteria > Myxococcota_A > UBA796 > UBA796 > CAJQPC01 > CAYFPX01. The sequence continues at coordinate 1,276 of CAYFPX010000278.1, read as the reverse complement.
CTCGCCGAAGAAGGGGCGCTCGCGGTGCACCGCGTAGAAGCCCTCGGCCTCCTTCTTGGACAGGTGGACCTTGCGCATCGCGGCGATGCGCAGGCCCTCGGCCTCGAAGCGGCCGACGATCTTGCCGATGAGGTTCCGCTCGACGGCGTCGGGCTTGATGATGCTGAGGGTCTGCTGGGTGGCCATCTCGGCGCCTCCTGATGAGTGGGTTCAGAGGGGCGCCCGTATAGCTCGCTTCAGCGCAGGAGCAAGGCCTACAGCAGTCCCTGGACCGTCTTGCCCATGTCCGACGGGTTCCGACTGATGTGGATGCCCGCCTCCTCCATCGCCGCGTACTTGGCCTCGGCGGTGCCCTTGCCGCCGCTGATGATGGCGCCGGCGTGGCCCATGCGGCGCCCCGGAGGGGCCGTGGCGCCAGCGATGAAGCCGACGACGGGCTTGGTCATGTGATCCTTGGCCCAGGCGCAGGCGTCTTCTTCGGCGGTGCCGCCGATCTCGCCGATCATCACGACCACGTCGGTGTCCGGGTCGTCGTTGAAGAGCTTGAGGGCATCGATGTGGCGGGTGCCGATGATCGGGTCGCCGCCGATGCCGATGCAGGTGCTCTGGCCCAGGCCCAAGGCGGTCAGCTGACCGACGGCCTCGTAGGTGAGCGTGCCGGAGCGGCTCACGACGCCTACCCGACCGGGCAGGTGGATGTGGCCCGGCATGATGCCGATCTTGCACTCCCCCGGGGTGATGACGCCGGGGCAGTTCGGGCCGACCATCGTGACCGACCTGCCCTCCATGTACCGCCAGACCCTGACCATGTCCTGGACAGGCACGCCCTCGGTGATGGGCACGACCAGCGGCCACGGCCTCGGCGACCGTGTCGAAGATGGGCACGCTGTCGTTGAAGGTCTGACCGCCCTTGCCCGGGGTACAGCCGGCCACCAGGTTGGTGCCGTAGGCCATCATCTGGCCGCAGTGGAAGCTGCCGGCGCCGCCGGTGATGCCCTGGCAGAGCAGGCGGGTGGCCTTGTTGACGAGCACGGACATGACTCAGGCTCCCTTCGCGGCCTCGACGGCCTTCTCGGCGGCGTCGGCCATGCTGGTGGCGGTGATGACGGGCAGGCCGCTCTCTTCGATCAGCTGCTTGCCCTTCTCGACGTTGGTGCCCTCGAGGCGGACCACCAGGGGCACGGTCAGACCGACCTCCTGGACCGCGGCCAGGACGCCAGCGGCGATGACATCGCACTTCATGATGCCGCCGAAGATGTTGACGAGGATGGCCTTC
>CAYFPX010000277.1:0-8851 GCA_964344945.1 uncultured Enterobacterales bacterium | reverse complement strand
ACCCGACACCGCTGATGGCCCATCGATCTGGACCGTCTTCGAGGGATCGCGCCCGGCCTCCGGCACCGGAGTCGACGGCCGTGATACCGCAGGCCCGACCGGAGGCTCTGTGCGCACCCTGATGCTGACCCTGCTGCTCGCCGGCTCGGGCTGGCTCGCGACAGACGCCTTCGCCGAGAAGCCCCCACCCTTGGAGCAGCGTGCGATGGGCCAGCTCAGCCTGACCCGTCTCGACGGATCCGCCTTCGACGTGAAGCAGCTCGACGGCAAGGTCGTGCTCTTCGTCAACGTGGCCAGCAAGTGCGGCTTCACGCCCCAGTACGAGGGCCTGCAGCTGCTGCACGAGGAGAAGTCCTCGGACGGCCTCGTGATCGTGGGCGTGCCCTGCAACCAGTTCGGCGGACAGGAGCCGGGCAGTGCCGAGGAGATCGCCACTTTCTGTCGCATCAACTATGGCGTGAACTTCCCGATCCTGGCGAAGCAGGACGTGAATGGTCCGAACCGTTCCGACCTCTACCAGTGGCTGGTGGGCAGCGACGTCGGCGGTGGCAAGGACGTGCGGTGGAACTTCGAGAAGTTCCTGGTCAGCCAGAACGGCGACGTGGTCGAGCGCTTCTCGAGCCGGGTCGATCCCCATGGCGGCAAGCTGCGCAAGGCCATCGAGAGAGAGCTGCGGACACGGTAGTGGCCGACGACTTCGACGCGGTCCTCGCGGACCCCAGGCCCGGCGACCGCTGGCGCACCTTGCGCTCGGTGGTGCTGTGGCTGGCGCTGACCCTGGTGGCCTTCATGGCGGTGGGGGTGTTCCGGGCGCCCTCGCTGCCGGACCAGGCGCCGGACTTCGCGCTGCCGACGCTCGGTGGCGAGACCGTGGCTCTCGCGGACCTGCGGGGGCAGCCGGTGGTGCTGAACTTCTGGGCCACCTGGTGCGGGCCCTGTCGTGCCGAGATCCCGGCCTTCAGCGCCTACGCCGACGCCAACCCCGACGTGGCGGTGCTCGGCATCGCCACCGACGGTCCCCGGTCGAAGGTCGCCGCTCACGCACGGGAGCTGGGCATCACCTACCCGGTGCTGCTGAGCGACAGGGCGACCCACCAGACCTACGGCATCTCCACCATCCCCACCACCGTCATCGTCGATGCCGAGGGGGGCGTCGGCTACGCCCACTCGGGCATCCTGATGCGCTGGCAGCTGGCCCTGCTGGTCTGGTGGTTCGGCTGATGCTCGGGCACGTCTCCTTCGGTGTCGCGGAGCTCGGGCGGTCCCAGGCCTTCTGGGACGGGATCATGGCGCCGCTCGGCTGGGTGCGGCTCTGGACCCACCCCAAGGGCCTCGGCTACGGCCCGCCTGGCGGTGGCGAGCGGGTCAACCTGTTCCTCTGGGACGAGCCCGGGGTGCGGCTGGCGGCCGGGCCGCGCTTCCACCTGGCCTTCGACGCTCCGGATCCCGCGGCGGTCGACGCCTTCCACGCTGCGGCGGTCGCGGCGGGTGGGGTCTGCGAGGGCCCGCCGGGGCTGCGTGAGCACTACTCGCCGACCTACTACGCGGCCTTCGTGCGGGACCCGGACGGCCACAAGCTGGAGTGCGTGCACCAGTCGGCGGGTGACTAGCCTGGGTGGTGGGTCTAAGGTCCCACTCCCGCCACGGGAGGTCTCGATGTCCTGGACTGCCGCGCCCCTGCTCCTGGCCCTCGCCTGCTCCGGTGGGGACACCACCGCCGCCGCCGACTCGGGCACCACCGCGCCCGCCGACTCGGGCACCACAGCGGCGACGGACAGCGGTCCCGGGGACACCAGCACCCCCACCGGCGAGACCGGGGACACCGAGCCTCCGGCGGCCTGCCCGAGCGTGACGAGCGTGGACGTGGTCGGGGGCGCGGACCAGCTCCTGGAACTGGGGCTCACCGCCGAGCTGGACCTGGCGGGCACCGCCTGGGTCGTGTGCACGGCCGACGACGACCCGACCGAGCAGCACCTGGGCGAGTCGGTCGAGAGCGGCCAGACCCACGGCTTCCGGGTGTTCGGCCTGGCCCCTGAGCGGGCGTACACCTGCACGGTGCGCAGTGACTGCGTCGACGGGGCGGAAGGGACGGCGAGCTGGACCACGCCGGCCCTGCCCGAAGACGTGTCGTCCTTCACCGTGACCGAGGGTGCACACGAGCGCTGGGGTTCCTACACACTCTTCCCCGAGATCGAGCCCTGCGAGGACTACGACACCACCAACCTGCACGCCCTGGTGGTCGACCCGGTGGGCACCGTGCGCTGGCTGTACGAGATCCCGGACCCGATCGTCTCCAGCGACGTCGACGTGCGCTACCTGGGCGATGGCTGGATCCACATCGTCGGCGGCTGGGGGACCTTCGACACCCGGGCGCCCCACCGGGGCATGTTCCGGACCGTGGACCTGGGCAACCAGGTCATCCACCACCGGGACGCGCCGGATCTCGGCGAGGGCTTCAACCACCACTCCGAGCGGCTCGAGACCGGCGAGTTCGTCACCCACACCTACGCCCTGCACGGCTCGGGCCTGAACTACGCGGTGGGCATGACCGTCGAGGTCTGGGACCCGGAGACCGAGACCATCACCTGGTCCTGGGACAGCGAGGAGACCTGGGAGACCGGGGGCGGCGTGCAGACCCAGGGGGCGGAGATCTGGGCCAGCAACAGCCTGACCTGGACGGACGATGCCCTGGGTCCTGCGCTCTACGTCAACGTGGTCACCGTGGACTCGATCTGGCGCATCGACCGGGACACCAAGCAGGTCACCCACATCATCGGCCATGGTCAGGGCTGGCAGCTGCAGGACGCAGCGGGCCAGCCCATGGAGAAGCACGACTGGTTCTACTTCCAGCACGACCCGGAGTTCACGGCCGAGGGCAGCGTGCTGTTGCACGACAACGGCCAGGGTCGCCCTGGGGATGCGGACTACTCCCGAGTCGTGGAATTCGACATCGACTGGGACAACCAGATCCTCACCGAGGTCTGGAGCTGGACCGAGGCCGACTGGTACAACCCCTACCTGGGCGATGCCGACCGCCTGGCCAACGACAACGTGCTCGTCGCCACCGGCCACGTCTGGTGCGCCTCCGGCCGCGACGATGCCTCCAGCGTGATGGAGATCGAGCCCACCACCGGTGAGCTCGCCTGGCGCATGGACTGGGACAACCCGGACTACGCCGTCTACCGGGCCGAGCGGCTCGACGGGTGCGAGATCTTCCAGAACGCCGCCACCTGCCCCGAGGTCGCGGACCGCATCGCCGCCCTGGGGAGTGGCGCCGCCGTGCCGGGAGACTGAGTGTTCCTGGTCTGGCTGCTGGCGTGTGGTCCCGTAGAGTCACCCGACGCGGTGACGGACATGCCCGCCTTCGGCTTCGCACACCTGCACGACGACGACCTCGGCTCGTTGGTGTCCCTCGCCGAGAAGCTCGAGCCCTGGCTGGCGGACCACTTCGGCCAGGCCTCCGAGGGCTACACCATCGCGGACCTGGGGGCCGCGCACCTTGCGCCCTGGGGACTCGACAAGCCCGAGGACACCGCGGTGGTGGGGGCCATGGTCGCCATCGACTACACCTCGGCCCTGGCCGAGGTCGGGCTCGGCTTCGTGTGGCCGGACCAGGCCAGCATCTTCTCCGGCATCCTCAGCCAGGATCGGGTCGAGGTGACCGACCGCGCCTGCTTCCTGGCCGGGGACTGCGAGGCCCACGAGACCGCCGACCTCATCGAGCTGGACCTGGGGGTGCTCGACATGGTCATCACCTACCCGGCGGAGATGCACTGGCGTCACGTGGTCGACGGCACCGTCGAGGGCATCGCCTGGGGCTGGGCTTCGCCGGCGGACATCACCGCCAACGTGGACTTCCTCGCGGTGCACCAGCAGTACGGCTTCGGCTGGCTCTTCCCCGGGACCGGGGGTGACACACGCGCGGTCCAGGCCATCTGGATGGACGCCGACGTGGTGGGGCTCGACGGGGGCGAGGACATGGCCCTGCAGACCGCGATCGACGGCATGATCCGGTCTGCCGAGGAGCTCGACCTGTGGGTTGATGCGCTGAACTGAGCGGATCCGCGGTAGGTTGCGGGGTCCGGAGTCGGCATGTCCTTCCTCTTGTTGCTGCCTGCCTGCGTCATCGAGTCCGAGGTCACGCCCATCGACGAGGCCCCCGAGGCGGTCACGTCCGAGCTGGAGTCCGTGGGCGTGGGCGAGGACCCGGTCGAGGGGGTCGGCGAGTCCCCGGTGGTCGATCCCATCTGGATCAACGAGGTCTGCCCAGCGAACCGCTACGCCCTGGTGGAGGGCGAGGAGTCGCCGGACTGGATCGAGCTGCGCAACCCGCACGACCACCCGATCGACGTGAGCGGCTTCGGCCTGTCCGACGACCCGGACCAGCCCTTCCTCTTCACCCTGCCGGAGCTGATCATCGACCCGGGTCAGATCGTGCTGGTGAGGGCTTCGGGCCGGGAGGAGAGCGAGGCGGGTCAGCTGCACGCGCCCTTCAAGCTCAAGGCCGAGGGTGAGACCCTGGTGCTCACCGGCGCCGATGGTCGGGAGCACGACCGGCTGGAGACCGGGCGGCTGTACTTCGACATGTCCGCTGGCCGGGATCCCGACACCGGGCAGCTGCTCTTCTACATGTCCCCGACCCCGTGGGAGGAGAACCTGACCGAGGGCCGGCCCGGCTTCGCCGAGGCGCCGGTGATCGGGCCCGACGGCGGGTTCGTGGAGAGTCCGCAGACCATCGTGATCAACGCCGCCTCCGAGGCCGCGACCGTCTATTACTCAACAGACGGTGAGCGCCCGACCACCGACGGCCCGATCTACGCCGAGCCCTTCGACCTGCCCGGGGGTCCCGCAGCCGTGGTCCGTGCCTTCGCCGTCGTGAACGGCCTGTGGCCCAGTCGCATCACCACCCGTACCTTCCTGGTGGATCGTCCAGTGGACCTGCCGGTCTGGTCCGTGGTCTCGGCCGACGCCGAGCTGTGGGACGAGGACCTGGGCATCTTCTCGCCCAGGAACCTCTACGACAACATCGAGATCGACACCCACCTCGAGCTCTACGAGGCCGACGGCAGCCTGGTCCTGGCGACCGATGCCGGCCTCAAGGCCCACGGGGGCGCGACCCGGACCCATGCCCAGAAGCCCGTCCGGCTGCTCTTCCGCTCGGGCTATGGGGAGGCGCCCTTCCAGTACGCCATGTTCCCCGACCGCGCCGTCGCCGAGTTCGACCGACTCATCCTGCGGACCGGCGGTCACGACTCGGGCTACACCGAGATCCGCGACGCCCTGACCCACGAGATGATGAAGGGACTGGACCTGGACACCCAGGGCTGGCGGCCCACGGTGTTGTTCCTCAATGGCATCTACTGGGGCATCTACAACACCCGGGAGAAGCAGGATCGGTTCTACTTCGAGGACCACCACGGCGTGGACCCGGAGAACCTCGACGTCCTGGAGTACGACGGCTGGACCGTCAACGAGGGCACGCATGACGACTACCAGTATCTCTTCGACTTCGTGGTCAACGACGACATGTCCGACCCGGCGAACGAGGAGTCCCTGGCCGAGTGGGTCGACCTCCAGGAGTACGCGCTCTACACCATCGCCGAGATCCACGGTGGCAACTACGACTGGCCGGGCAACAACATCCAGTTCTGGCGGCCTCGTGAGTACGGCGGAAAGTGGCGCTGGACCCTCTACGACACCGAGGCCGGCTGGAACAACTGGGTGGGGCCCGACTACAACATGATCCACCACGCCACGGTGGTGGGTCGGACCTGGTGGCCCTATCCGAACTGGTCGACCTCGCTGTTCCGGAACGCCCTGGACTCCCCCATGTTCCGGGACCTCTGGATCAACACCTACGCCGACCTGCTCAACACCCGCTTCCAGCCCCGGGAGTTGATCCCTCTCTGGGACGGCATGGTCGACCAGATCCGCAACGAGATCCCCGCAAACCAGGCTCGTTGGGGGTACACCGAGTCCCAGTGGAACGCCCACGTGACGGCGGTCCGAGACTACATCAACGACCGGCCGGGGTACGTGGAGCAGCACATCCTGTTCGAGTTCGGGCTCCAGGGGACCTGGGATCTGAGCCTCGACGTCGACCCCCCCGGGGCGGGGCATGTCGAGCTCCAGGTGATCACCGTCGACGAGCCGTTCGTGGGGACCTACTTCCTGGACGTGCCGGTGCCCGTGACCGCGGTGGCGGCGGAGGGGTACGAGTTCGTGGGGTGGTCGGACGAGGCGCTGGGGACGTCGAAGAGTCTGAAGCTGACGCCGGGTGGGGACAAGGCGTTGGTGGCTTTGTTCGAGGTGGTGCCGTAGATCGCACGCTGCTAGAAGGTCCACCACAGAGCCACGTCCGGGTATGGCATGACCTTGGGGATGTGGATGCCGAACCACTCGGCGAACTCGGAGGCCTCGATCAAGGCCTGGCCATAGGCGACGCCGAGACCGATCTGGGCCCGGACCGTGCCGGAGCCGCCGACCCAGGCGATGGCCGCCGAGCCCGCGGGCACGCCGGTGCCCCAGGTCTGGGGACGCTGGGTGAGACGGACGCGCAGGCCGTGCTGCTCGTTGACCCGGAAGTCGTAGAAGCCGATCAGGTTGACCCAGGTGTAGCTGTAGTCGTCCTCGCCCCAGCCGCCCTCGACGAGGGGGGTGAAGCTGAGGGCGCTGCGGCCACTCGTGAACGTGTAGCTGGCGGAGGCCTCGTAGCCGACGAACTCGTTGTCCAGCGAGTAGCGACCCATGCCGGTCAGGCTCAGGTCGTGGGCCGCGGTGTCGACCAACGCGACCTCGACCCCCATGAAGATGTCACGGGTGAAGGCGAAGCCGACCGGGGACATGACCTTGGCCTCGACCCGGTCGGTGATGCCGTACCCGGCAGGCATCAGCGCACGCATGGACCAGGTTCCCTTGTCCAGCGTGGCGCCGGTGTGGCGGAATTCCGAGGACTCGACGGGACGAGCCTCGGCGGTGGCGAGCAGCAGGGTGGTGAGCAGCATGTGGGACCTCATGGAAGGAAGGAGTACGCCTTCATCCACGGGGCCTGTCCTCTGTTTCCCCTCAGGTGGACTTGATCTTTCTTGGTTCCCCCTTCGTCCGGGCGCGATGCCCCAGAGCCGGCGAGCCGAGCCCTCAGCAGTCAGCTCTCAGCGGTCAGCAACACACCCAGCGGAGTGGCTGTGAAGGACTCTCGGAGGCTTCAGGTCTGGCACAAGGCGCACGGCCTGGTCCTCGCTGTCTCTCAGGCATCGGCAGAGTTCGCATTGAAGGAGAATCGCGGTCGCCGACGGGCGTCATTGACCCGGTCAATCAGGCCTGCTTCGCCGCCACCCCCACCCGCTCCACCTTCACCGCGCAGACCTTGTACTCCGCAGTCTGCGTCACGGTGTCCCCCATGTCGTTGGTGAGGTAGTTCGTGTTCTGCTCCGGGAAGTGCAGCGGCATCCACACACAGCCCTTCCGCATCCGAGCACTCACATCGACCCGAGCATGCACGGTGCCCCGACGGCTCGTCACCGCCACCAGGTCACCGTGCTCCAGCCCGCGGCGTCGCGCGTCGCGGCGGTGCATCTCGATGAAGTTCTCCGGCTGACGCGCCTGGGCCCCACTCGCACGGCGGGTCTGGGTGCCGCAGTTGTAGTGGTACAGAGTGCGACCCGTGCTGAGCAGCAAGGGATACTCCTGGTCCGCTAGCTCGTCGCTGGGCCGGTACCGCGCCGGCATGAAGCGAGCCTTGCCGCGCAAGGGACCGTCCATGTGCAGGGTCGGCGAGCCCCGGTGATCCGGCGTGGGACAGGGCCACTGAAGGCCGCCTTCCACCTCGATGCGAGAGTGGGAGATGCCCGAGAACCTGGGCGCCAGGGCGGCCAGCTCGTCGTAGATCTCAGCCGGCCCCGCGTAGTGTGGCATCGGGTAGCCCACCGCCCGAGCGATGTCGCAGACGATCTCCCAGTCCGCACGAGCCTCGCCAGGCGCATCCACGGCCTTGCGCACCCGCTGGACACGGCGGTCGGAGTTGGTGAAGACTCCGTCTTTCTCCGCGAAGCACGCGGCGGGCAGGATCACGTCGGCGAAGCGAGCGGTCTCGTTGAGGAAGATGTCCTGGAGGACCACGAACTCGAGTTCGTTGAGGCCCTGCTCGATCCGCGATGCGTTCGGCTCGCTGAGCACGATGTCCTCGCCCATGATGTAGAGACCCTTGATCCGGGTCCCGAGATTCTTCATCATCACGTTGAGGTTCATGCCGTCGTCGGGGGAGAGCGCCACACCCCACGCGTCGGAGAAGTGCCGGTGGGCGACGGGGTCCGAGACTCTCTGATAACCCGGGTAGAACACCGGGCTGGCACCGGCGTCGTTGGCACCCTGCACGTTGTTCTGCCCTCGCAAGGGGTTCATGCCCGCCGAGCGCTTGCCCAGGTGACCGGTCATGAGCACCAGGTTCGCCAGCGAGTAGACGTTGTCCGTGCCATGGCTGTGCTCGGTGATGCCCAGGGTGTAGTAGACCCCGGCTTTCTCGGTGGTCGCGTACAGCCGTGCGGCCTCGCGGATCAGGTCTGCGGGCACGGTGGTGATGGTCTCCGCCCACTCGGGCGTGCAGTCGGCCACGGCCTCGGCGACTGCGTCGAAATTCTCGCAGTGGTCGGCGATGAACGCCCTGTCGTGCAGGCCCTCGGCGATGATCACGTGGGCCATCGCCGTGAGCAGCGCGACGTCGGTGCCCGGCGCGAGCTGCAGGTAGACGTCCGCGATGTCCGCCAGCCAGATCCGGCGGGGATCGGCCACGATGAGCTTGCTGCCCGCACGGGCCGCCCGCTTCATCTCCATCGCGATGATGGGGTGGGCCTCG
>CAYFPX010000276.1:8434-8879 GCA_964344945.1 uncultured Enterobacterales bacterium | reverse complement strand
CTCGGTGGTCGCCGTGGACGACTGGATCGTCAAGTTCTACGCCTCGGACCTGGGGGAGGGGGCCATCGCCCAGCTCCAGTACGCCCGCACCCTGATGAAGGTCCCCATGGGCGTCTTCGGCCTGGCCACGGGCGTCGCGGCCTTCCCCACGCTCACCCGCCTGTGGGCCGAGGGCAAGCCCGGCGAGATGTACGCCACCCTCGTGGGCGCGCTGCGGATGATGCTCGTGCTCGCGGTCGTGGCCGCCGCCGCGCTCAGCCCCGCCGCCACCGAAGTCGCCACCGTGATCTGGGGCGAGCGCCGCTTCACCCCCGAGGCCCTGCAGTCCATCGGCCTGTACACCGCGGTGTTCTGCGTGGGTTTGTGGGCCTGGTCGGCCCAGTCCCTCCTTGCCCGCGGCTTCTACGCCCCGGGCAACACTTGGCTCCCCACCCTGGTCGGCACC
>CAYFPX010000276.1:7412-8302 GCA_964344945.1 uncultured Enterobacterales bacterium | reverse complement strand
CCTGGTCACGGGCGCGGCGGGCTTCGCGGCGGGACACTTCGTGCGGGCCGCGCTCCCCGACTGGCCAGCGCTCCTCCGAGGCGCCGCCGCCGGCGTGGTGGGCGGGGGGGTGTGCGCCGCCCTCGCCTGGGCGGTGGGGATCGCGGAGGTGAAGCGGGTGACGGAGAAGCTGCTCCGCCGGGTCCGTCGTGGTCGTGCTTCCTGATGTGATTATGGAAGCGCGCGTCGCGCTCTCATCTCGTGCGCGATCTCCGACCGCGCGGCGAGCGTGAGCAGCGCCCTCAAGCCTGGAAACAGCGCGCGCTCCTCGAAGGCCAGGTGCGCCTCGAGCAGCTCGGCCAGGCGGGGTCCGGGAGCGCCGAGCGCCGCGCGGGGCGCCTCGGGGTGCTCGGCGAGGTGGCCCAGCGTTGGGAGAACGTCGGCCAGCGCCCGGTGGATCTCCCGGTGCTGCTCGGCCAGCGCCTCGAAGCCCTGTCGCAGCTCGGGGTCGGCGGCCGCCCGGGGGGCCAGGCTCTCGTCCTCGTCCGCCGCGTGCAGCGGGAGCGCCTCGCTGAAGTAGCGGTGGGCCCGCTCGGCGGCGTCCTGCACGTGCGCGGTGGTGGCGTCGGCGTCCAGGGCGAGCCGGCGCACGAGCGCCGCGTGGCGGCGGATGCGGGCGTGGCAGGCCATCAGCAGCTCGAAGGGATCGTCGGTGTCCGGGGGCGGCTGCGGGAGCATCGCCCTCAGATCTCGACGGTGGAGAGGAACTGCACCTTCGGGTACTGCCGCTCGGCGTAGCTCATGGCGAAGCTGGTGCCCACGAAGGTCAGGTTGTCGTGCAGATCCCGGTAGATGCGCGCCTTGTTCTCCTTCACGAAGCGGTCCAGCTCGTCCTCGTCCTCGGCGCGGAT
>CAYFPX010000276.1:6018-7402 GCA_964344945.1 uncultured Enterobacterales bacterium | reverse complement strand
TCGGAGGCGCCGAAGGAGAACTCCGCCGGGCCGTCGTCCTCGGCGCGGATCCAGCGGGCCGCCTGCAGGCTCAGCGGCTCGAAGTGGGCCCGCACCCGGTACTCGGCCTCCAGCCGGCTGGCGATGACGTCGAACTGCAGCGCGCCCAGGGCGCCGATCACGTAGTCGCTGCCCTCCATCGGGCGGAACAGCTGGGCGGCGCCCTCCTCGCTGAGCTGCTCGAGGCCCTTCACCAGGGCCTTCGCCTTCAGCGGATCCCGCAGGATGGCGCGGCGGAAGAGCTCCGGCGCGAAGCTGGGGATGCCGGTGAACTTGAGCGCCTCGCCTTCGGTCAGTGTGTCCCCGATGCGCAGCCCGCCGTGGTTGTGGATGCCGATGATGTCACCGGGGAAGGCCTGCTGGGTCACCACCCGGTCCCGCGCCAGGAAGGTGGTGGCGTTGTTCACCGCCATGGTCTTGTTGGCCCGGACGTGCTTGAGCTTCATGCCCCGCTCATAGCGACCCGAGCTGATGCGCACGAAGGCCATCCGGTCGTGGTGCGCCCGGTCCAGGTTCGCCTGGATCTTGAAGACGAAGCCCGAGAACTTCTCCTCGTTGGGCGCCACCACCCGCGTCTGTGTGGCCCGCGGCTGGGGGGCCGGCGCGTGCGCCACGAAGTGGTCGAGCAGCTCCTGCACGCCGAAGTTGTTGATGGCGCTGCCGAAGAAGACGGGGGTCTGCTGGCCGGCCCGATAGAGCTCCACGTCGAAGGGATCCAGCGCCCCGAGCAGCTCCACGTCGTCGCGCAGCTTGTCGGCGCGCTCCGCGCCCACCCAGTCGTCGAGGCGGGTGTCGGCTAGATCCTCGAGCACCACCGTCGGGTTCTTCCGGCCCCGGTCGGCCGCCTCGTAGAACACCACGCGCTTGCCGAGCAGGTCGTAGACGCCCTCGAAGCGACGGCCCATCCCGATGGGCCAGGTCACCGGCGCGCAGGTGATGCCGAGGGTCTCCTCCACGTTCTCGATGAGCTCGAAGGGATCCAGCCCCTCCCGGTCCAGCTTGTTGCTGAAGGTCATCACCGGCGTGTCCCGCAGCCGACACACGTCCATCAGCGCGCGCGTCCGGGTCTCCACCCCCTTGGCGTTGTCGAGCACCATCAGCGCGCTGTCCACGGCGGTCAGCACCCGGTAGGTGTCCTCGCTGAAGTCCTCGTGGCCGGGCGTGTCCAGCAGGTTCACCGCCTTGTGCCCGTACTCGAAGCTCATCACCGAGGTGCTCACCGAGATGCCGCGCTTCTGCTCCATCTCGAGGAAGTCGCTGGCCGCGTGCCGCCCCGCCCGCCGCGCGCCCCTGGGCCGGCGAGACCGCCCTCATCACCGGCGCCGGCCCCGGCTCCATCGGCCAG
>CAYFPX010000276.1:0-5976 GCA_964344945.1 uncultured Enterobacterales bacterium | reverse complement strand
CGGCGTCCGGGTGGCTGATGATGGCGAAGGTCCGCCGCCGGTCGATCTCGTCCTGGAATCCCATGGCGGCGAATCCTGCGCGGTCAGCGGGGGCGCGTCAACCGGCTGGCGCCTCAGCACAGCTACAGATCGTGGCGAAACGCCAACCCGAAGGAGTGGATGACCCCCCCCGCCCGGTAGGCGCCCACGGGATCGGCGGCGAGCGCGGCCACCGCCTGGGTCGCCTCGTGATCCACCCCCGGCAGCCCGCTGGCGAGCAGCCGCCCGAGCCCCTCGGCGACGGCGCGCGTCGCGGGCGCGGCGCGATCGGCCCCCAGCAGCAGGTGCCCCCGGGCGGTGACCTCGCGCACGGTGGTGTAGAAGGCGATGACCTCGTGGCCGTCGTAGATGGTGACGTGGGCCGGGGATCCCACGCCGAGACCGCCGAACTCGACCTGGTCCGGCACCATCGGCAGGTTCATGTCCTCGTCGCACGGGCCGACCTGGCCGGTCAGCCGGACGCCGCCGGCGGCCTTGACCCGGGCGGTGCGGCCCTCTTCCGGGGCCTTGAGCAGACGGGCTTCGATGGCGACCTGGCTCGCGAGGGTGATGCGCATGGGTGGGGTCCTGGGTCCTACTGCCTCTTGTGACGGATCCTCCGGCGGTGGGGATGAGGGCCCGGGCGCGATTTCTGCCGCCTCGCTACGGGGCGAGCAGGCGGGGGATGCGCCCCGCGGTCACGAAGGCCACCGCTTCGAGGGCCCTCCGCTGCACCCAGCGCTGCTGGAGCGGGCTGCTGAGCAGCTTCGCCCAGGCCTGGAGCGGGCGGGGATCCCCGGTGGCCTCGGCCTCCTCGAAGGCCACGATCACCCCCTTGATCAGGTGGGCCTGGACGATGGGCCGGCCGCTGGTGTCAGCGATGGCGGAGGCCATCCACACCGGGCGCAGGACCCCCGGATCCTGGCCGGCGGCGAGGGCCATCGCGGTGTCGGCGTCGCCGCCGGCGATGGCGGCGGAGAGGGCCTCGGGGGAGCCGGTGCGGGCAGCCGGCGCCCGGGTGGCGCCGTCGAGGACCCGGTGGTGGTGGGCGAAGCGGGCGGCGAAGAGCAGCAGCCGGAAGGCCCGGGGATCGTCCCAGCGGGCGAGGGCGTGCCGGACGGCGTTGGCGTGGGTCTGGATGTGGGTGACGCTCAGCCAGTTGTCCTGGCAGTCCTGGTCGCCGTCGATGGCCACGTCGAAGCGGATCATGCGCTCGGCCGCGGCCAGGGACAGGCAGTCGGCCAGGGCCTCCCAGGGGGCGCCGGCCCGGGCGGCGTCGACCACCGCGTCGAAGGCCTGGGCGGGGGTCCCACCGACCACGGCATCGACCACCGCGTCGTGGTCGGCCCAGCCCGGGTCTCGGCCCCGGGCGCGGTGCAGCGCCTGGAGGTCCAGGGCCTCCAGCCGGCGCCGGAAGGCCGCCCAGGCAGGCAGCACGTCCTCCCGGGTGCCGTAGACGATGCCCGCCAGGTGCCCCACCAGGATCTCCTCGGCGTGGGCGAAGTCCGCGGCCCGTAGCAGGTCGAAGGCCTTCACCTGGTAGATGAGCCGGTGGCCGAAGCTCAGGAAGTGGTCGGCACAGAGGGCGAAGAGCCAGGCTTCGACGTGGGGCAGCCAGCCTGCGGCGAGGGCGCCTCGGAGCAGGCCCTCGGCCCGGGGCAGGTCCTCGGCCTCGACGGCGTCGCGCAGGGCGGCGCCGCAGGTGTCCGGGTCGGGACCCGGGTCCAGGGGCTCACCGACGGGCCGCAGGGGCCTGCGGGCGTGGGCGTGGCTGGCGACGTCGAAGGCCTGGGCCAGCGGGATCGCGGCTCGGGGCCCCGGGTGCTCTGGCAGCCAGTGCAGCACGTCGGCGGCCACCGCCAGGCCGTGGGTGGCGCCCCACTCGGCGCGCTGGGCGTCGTGGCGGGCGGCGTAGGCGGCGAGGGCCGCGGGGGACACCCCGGCCTGGAGCAGGCGGACGGCGTCTCGCACGGTGCGGCCGCCCTCGAAGCGCTGCAGGCCCTCGTCCAGACTGGCCCACAGCCTGGGCAGGGCCGCCGCCGGATCCGGCGGGGACAGGTCCACCTGGACCCGGCCGTCGACCAGGCGCAGGGGGTAGGTGCGCACGTCTTCGCCGCCCTTGGAGCAGGCGCCGTCGCGCAGGTCGAACTTCCAGTTGTGCCAGCAGCAGGTCAGGGTGCAGCCGTCGACGGCGCCCTGGGACAGGGGGTAGCCCTCGTGGGGGCAGCGGTCGTCGACCGCGTGCAGGGTGGTCTCGTCCAGGCGGAAGATCGCCACGCGGTCGGCGCCGGCTCTCAGGGTCTTCACGCCACCGACGGGCAGGTCGGCGAGGGCGCAGGCGTCGTGCCAGGGGCGGGTCATGGGGCTCTCCGGTTCGGTGCGGGCAACCTACGGCGTCGGGCGAGGGCCGGCTCCCCACCGGCTGCCTCCTTGGCCGCCCGCCAATCCGTTAGCCAGCGGCGATGCCCATTCCCCTCGGACCCTTCGTGCTGGAGCGCCGTGTCGGTGCCGGCGGCATGGGCGAGGTGTGGGCCGGCCACCACCGGGCGACGGCGCTGCCCGTGGCGGTCAAGGTCATGCGGTCAGCGCTGCGGCGCCACACCAAGCTGATCACCGCCTTCAACAACGAGGTCCGGCAGGTCGCCAAGCTCGAGCACCCGGGCGTGGTGATGGTCCTGGACCACGGGGTGGTGGACGAGACCGCGGCAGCGGGCAGCGAGGGCCGGCTGGTCGCGGGCAGCCCCTACCTGGCGATGGAGTACGCCAGCGCCGGGGCGCTGGACGAGGCCCTGACCACCGTGAGCTGGCCGGCCCTGCGAACGATCCTGCTGACGATGCTCGAGGCCCTGGCCCACGCCCACGCCAGGGGGGTGCTGCACCGGGACATCAAGCCGGCGAACGTGCTGCTGGCCGGCATCGAGGACTTCCGGCCCGGGATCAAGCTCACGGACTTCGGCATCGCCCAGGCGGTCCGGGACCCACTGACCGAGGACGTGCTCGAGGGCTTCGGCACCCCCGAGTACATGGCCCCGGAGCAGGCCCTGGCCCGGTGGCGGGAGCAGGGGCCCTGGACCGATCTCTACGCGGTGGGTGCGGTGGCCTGGCAGCTGTCCACCGGGGCCGTGGTCTTCCAGCACGACGACCCCACCCAGATCGCCCGGGCCCACATCCAGGATCCGCTGCCGACCTTCGTGCCGCTGTTCCGGGTGCCGCCCGGGTTCGACACCTGGCTCTGTCGCCTGCTGGAGAAGAACCCCCGGCGCCGCTACCGCTTCGCGGCCGACGCCGCCTGGGACCTCCGGCGCCTGGGACGGGGTGCGGTGAGCGGGACCGTCTCGATCCGGCAGCCGGTCATTCGCTCCCAGAACACCTGGGTCCTGGCCGACAGCGATCGAGACGACCCGGACCTGCTCGCCACCGGCTTCGCCGACACCGAGGTCGCCGACACCACGGCGCCGCCGGTGCCCGAGACCTGGCGCTCGCCAGCGTCGGACCTGACTCCGACCCACCTGCTCGGCGCGGGCCTGGGGCTGTTCGGGCTGCGCCAGGTGGGGCTGGTGGGTCGGACCCACGAGCGGGACCGGATCTGGCGCAGCCTGCGCAACTGCAGCCGCACGGGTCGGCCCCGGGCGGTGGTGCTGAAGGGCCCCGCGGGCATCGGCAAGAGCCGGCTCGCCTGGTGGATCGCCGAGCGGGCCTACGAGGTCGGCGCGGCCCACGTGCTCTGGGCCACCCACAGCCCCCTGCCCGGCCCCGGCGACGGCCTCGTGCGGCTGCTGGCGCGACACCTGCGCTGTGTCGGGCTCAGCGACGACGGGCTCAGGCGCCGGGTGGAGCAGCTCGGCGGGGAGCCGGGCATCGGCGACGACGAGGAGCGCGACGCCCTCACCCGCTACCTCCTGGGCGACACCGGGGCCCGGCACGGGCCCCGCCCGCTCCAGCCCGCCCAGCGCTACGCCCTGCTCGTGCGCTTCCTGGAGCGCCTCGGCGAGGACCGTCCCGTGGTGCTGGTGCTGGACGACGTGCAGTGGGGGGCCGACACCCTCGCCTTCATCGCCCACCTGCTGGCGCAGGATCGGACTCGGCGCCTGCCGGTGCTGGCGCTGCTGGCGACCCGCGACGAGGCCCTGGCCACCCGCCTGGTGGAGTCCCGGGCGCTGGAGACCCTCGAGGCCCGGCGAGACGTGACCCCGCTGGCCCTGGGTCCCCTGGGCGTGCGCCACCGCCGGGAGCTGGTCCAGCGCCTGCTCGCTCTGGACCACGACCTGGCCCGGGAGCTCGACGCTCGCACCGCGGGCAACCCGCTCTTCGCGATCGAGCTGGTCGACGACTGGATCCGGCGGGGGGTGCTGGAGCTGGGCCGGGACGGCTTCCGCCTGCGGGCCGGGGAGCGGGCCGACCTGCCCGACGACATCCACGTGGTCTGGAAGGGCTGGGTGGATGGTGTGCTCGCGTACCAGCCGCCCGAGGCACGACGGGCCCTCGAGGTGGCAGCGGCCCTGGGCCTCCAGGTGGCGCCGGAGGAGTGGGCGGCGGCCTGCGCGGCGATGGGCTCGGAGCTGCCGGAGACCCTGGTCGAGGGGCTGATGGCCACCCACCTCGCCGAGCCCCGGGACGACGGCTGGGCCTTCGTGCACGAGATGGTGCGGGAGAGCATCGAGCGGGAGGCCCGGGAGGCCGGTCGCTGGCAGGCGGCGAACGCGGCCTGTGCGGCGATGCTCCAGGGGCGAGAGACGCGGGCGCCGGCTCGCCTGGGCCACCACCTGCTGCGGGCCGGGCGGCGGGAGCAGGCGCTGGCGCCCCTGCTGGCCGGCGTGCAGCGAGCGGTGCTGGCCGGGGACTACGCCGCGGCCCAGGGGCTGCTGAAGGTGCGTGGCCGGGCCGTGGAGGGCCTTCGCCTGGCGCCCGACGACCGGCGCCGAGGCGAGGACCTGGTCGAGCAGGTGCGGGTGCAGCTCGGGCGGGGGGAATTCGACGCCGCCGAGGACCTGGCGGCACGAGGCGTCGGCCTGGCCCGACAGCACGGCTGGGCCGGAGTGGCCTGCCGGTGTCGGCGGTACCTGGGCATGCTCGCGGCCAAGCGCGGGGACCTGGACCGGGCCGAAGGCGAGCTCCGGGAGGCCCTGTCCCTGGCGGTGTCCCAGGGCCTGGTGAGCGAGCAGGCGGCGTGCCTGGAGCACCGGGGCAGCATCCGACGGACCCGCGGAGACTGGTCGGGCAGCCTGCGCTACCTCCAGCGGGCCCGTGCCCTCTACGACCAGGCGGGGGACCGGCACGGGCTGGCGAACTGCCTCAAGGAGCTGGGGGGCACCTTGGTGAACAGCGAGCGGCCGGTCCAGGCGGCCCAGGTGCTGGAGGAGGCCATCGGCCTGTTCCGGGAGCAGGGCTCCTGGACCGGGCAGGGGGAGTGCCTGAACAACCTGGGCGACGTGCAGCGGCGGCTCGGCGACCTGGCGGTGGCGGAGGAGGCCTATCGCCAGTCCCAGATCTGGCTGGAGCGGGCCGAGGCGAGCACGGCGGTCTTCCCGGTCTGCAACCTGGGCCTGGTGCTGGCCCTGCGAGACAAGCCGCTGGAGGCGCGAGGCGTGCTCAAGGACGCCCTGCGGGCCTGTCCCGAGCGCGGGGCGATCCAGGCCTGGCTGAACGCGGTCATCACCTGGCCCCTGGCCGAGCTCGGGGCCTGGAAGGCCTTCGACCGGCACCTGCGCAAGGCGCGGACCGGGCTGTCTCGGACCGGCATGGTGGACCCAGACCTGGCCGAGGCGCTGGGATCGGCGGCGGCGGCCAGTGAGACCGCAGGGCAGAGCGAGAGGGCAGCCCGCGCCGGCGCCCTGGCCCGGGCCCAGCGACGCGCGCTGGAGGCCTGACGCGAACACCGCGGCACGGCACGGCGCGGCCCCCGCGGCCCCCCCCGCCCCCCCCCCCCCCCCCGCCCCCCCCCGGCCCCCCCCGGCCCCC
>CAYFPX010000275.1:4952-8931 GCA_964344945.1 uncultured Enterobacterales bacterium | reverse complement strand
TGGGCTGCGAGGTGAACCTGCAGCGCAATTGGACCCCGGCGGCCCTGACCGAGCGGGCCAACCCGACCGCAGAGGGCCTCTACGAGGACTGCCAGCGCCAGATCAAGCGCGGCTACTACGTCAAGGCGCTGGAGCTCTGCACCCGGCTGCGCAACTACTACCGGGACAGCCCCTACGCCGTGCTCGCCGAGCTCGCGATCGGCGACCTGCACTTCGAGAAGACCGACTACGACCTCGCTCGCGTGGCGTACGAGGACTTCATGCGCATGCACCCCCGCCACGAGAAGATGGACTACGTCGTCTACCGGCTGGGCATGACCTCCTACAAGAAGGCCAGCCGCGTGGCCTCCCGGGACCAGACCTGGACCCGCCAGGCGGTGAACACCTGGACCAATTTCGACAGCCGCTTCCCCGAGAGCGAGCACGTCGCCGAGGTCCAGGAGCTGCGCCAGAAGAGCCGCGACCGCCTGGCCCGCAAGGAGCTGCGCATCGCCGAGTTCTACGTCGGTCGGGAGAAGTGGGAGGCCTCGGCCCTGCGGCTCGAAGCTCTGCTGCGCACCTACCCGGACGCCGCCGACACCGACCGTGCGCTGGCGCTCCTGGCCCACTGCCGGCTGCAGCTGGGCGAGGTCGAAGCCGCCGAGGTCCTGCGAGACCGTCTCGCCACGGAGCACGCCGACAGCCAGTGGAATCGCTGGCTCAAGCTCAAGGCGCGCAAGGTCTGGTAGGGCCGGGCGCAGTCGCTCGGCCCACTAGAGCGTCAGTCCACCGTCCACGTCGATGCAGCGACCGGTGAAGTAGCCGCACTCGATGATGAACTTCACCGCCGCGAAGATCTCGTCGGTGGTGCCGACGCGACGGAGAGGCACGGGCTTGAGCATCGCCTCGAGCACCTCGGGACGCATGCCCTGGAGGATCGGGGTGTCGACGAAGCCGGGCGCCACGGCGCCGGTCCGGATGCCGTAGCGGGCCAGCTCGCCGGCCCAGAGCTTGGTGTCGGCGACCAGGCCGGCCTTGGCGGCGCTGTAGTTGGACTGGCCCATGTTGCCGTGGCGGGCGATGGAGCTGATGTTCACGACCACGGCGTCCCGGGTGCCGGACTCGATGACGTTGGCCGCGAATTCCCGGGTGCAGAGGAAGGGACCGGTCAGGTCGACGTCGATGACCGTCTGCCACTTCTTCAGGGACATCTTCCTGAGCTCGCCGGTCTTGCGATCCTTCTTGACCAGCAGGCCGTCGCGGAAGATGCCGGCGTTGTTGACCAGCACGTTCAGGCCGCCCAGGGCCTCGGCGCTGTCCTTGATCAGCGCGACGACGCTGTCTTCGCTGGCCACGTTGGCTTCGAACCCGACCACCTTGCCGGGCAGGTCGGCGCCTTCGGCGACCACCGTGGCGATGCCCTCGGCGTTCACATCGCAGAAGGCGACGTCGGCGCCCGCACGGGCGAGCGCGAGGGTGAAGGACCGGCCCATGCCGGAGGCGCCGCCGGTGACGAGGGCCTTGACGGTGTCGAGCTGCATTGGAGGGCTCCCTGTTGAGGACTGTGAGGGGCCCGTGGATATCGCCGGCAGCGGACGCCGGCCAGCAGCCAGATCAGCGAACGCGGCCGACGAAGGTGACGGGCCGCTCGGCGAGCCCGAAGGTGGCGTCGAAGGTGTGACCCAGGGCATCGCCGCCGAGCTGGAGCGGCAGGGCCCGGCTGGAGCGGACCTTGACGCGCTCGACGTAGAAGTCGTGGCACTCCGGGTGGTTCAGCCGCCCCTGCCAGGCCGCGGCGAGGTGACGGGCGCACTGGAGCGGGGTGAAGTTCAGCAGCCGGAGCTGGAAGCGGTCGGGGACGCGGCAGGCGTAGGGGAAGAGCCGCATGCCGTACCCGACCAGCGGGGTGGTCGCGACGCCCAGGGTGCTCGCCGGACCTCGGTAGAGCACACCGCCGGTGGGAATGGGGTCGCCGATGGGCTTGCCGCCCGGGGCGCAGCGGTAGGCGGGACCGCCCAGGTTCAGGACCTCGACGTCGGCCAGCGGCCGCCGGAGGAAGCGGGGGATGGTCACGCCGAAGCCCGCGATCAGGTAGCCGCTGAGGCCGCTGAAGAGCTTGCTCCAGCCGGGACCGCCGTGCTTCTTGCGCAGGGCGACGTAGTCGTTGAGGACGGCGGCGTCGACGCCCAGCCCGCCGAAGGGGAACAAGGTGTCGCCGTGCTCCACCAGCCGGACCGGCACGCGGTGGAACGGCACCCGAGGGCTCTGCCAGCGCAGCAGCTCCAGCAGCGGCAGGCCCGAGCCCAGGTGGCGGGCCAGGGCGTTGCCGGTGCCGAGCCTCAGCACGCCCACCGGCGGGGCCGCGTCCCCCGCGAGCTCCCGCAGGGTGTTCACCGCCTGGAGGATGGTGCCGTCGCCGCCGCCGGCGAAGACCGTGTCGTAGCCACGCTCCAGGCAGGTCTGGAGGATCTCCCGGGCGTGTTCCTCGCTCTCGGAGAGGAAGACGTGATCGGCCCCGACCACCCGCTCGATCCGGCGGGCCAGCCGAGGGGTCACCCGGCCGGCGTTGGCGTTGAGCACCACCCCGTAGGGCGCGGGCCGGCGGGGCACGAGGGAGAGGGCGTCCACGGACATGCCCTAACGGGTATGCACGGTCCGCGCCGCCGCCAAGTGGCGGAGATCACTGTTCTAACCGGCACTCTGGGTGCGCAACGCGCTTCGCAGTGCGAGGCGCTCTTCGCACCGGGAGGGTCTACAGCTGCGCACCGACGAGGTCGTAGACCTGGGCCAGTGCGCCCGGCAGGGCGTCGGCGTTGCGCCCGCCGGCCTGGGCCATGTCCGGCCGCCCACCGCCCCCGCCGCCGACCAGCTTCGCCACGTCCCGGACCAGGTTGCCCGCGTGCACGCGCTTGCCGGCGAGGTCCTTGCTCGCGGTGGCCACCAGCAGCACCTTGCCGCCCTCGCGGCTGCCCAGCACGACCACGGCGGTGCCGAGGGTGTCGCGGATGCGGTCCGCCTCGTCCCGCAGGGTGCCGGCGTCGCCGGGCACTTCGGCCGCCACGACGGGGATGCCGCCGACATCCTTGGCCTGCTCGGTCAGGTCCCCGCTGGCGGCCCGCGCCAGCTCCCGGCGCAGCCCCTCGAGCTCTTTCTCCAGCCGCTTGCGCTCCGCCGTGCTGCGGTCGATGGCGTCGACCAGGTCCGAGACCGGGGTGCGGAAGCGCGCCGCGGCCGTCGAGGCCGCCGCGTCCCGCTCCCGGGCATGGCCCATCGCGCCGAGCCCGGTCAAGGCCTCGACCCGCCGCACGCCCGCGGCGATGCCCGACTCGCTGACCAGCCGGAACAGGCCGATGTCGCCGGTGCGCTGGACGTGGGTGCCGCCACAGAGCTCGCAGCTGGTGTCGCCGATGCGGACCACCCGGACCTCGTCGTCGTACTTCTCGCCGAACAGCGCCATCGCGCCCGCCCCCCGGGCGGCCTCCAGGTCCATCAGCTGGGTCTCCAGAGCCGTGTTGCCCAGGATCTCGCCGTAGACCATGTCCTCGATGGCCCGAAGCTGGTCCGCGGTGACGCCCTTGTGGTGGGAGAAGTCGAACCGCAGCCGCTCGGGGCCCACCAACGAGCCCTTCTGCTGCACGTGCTCGCCCAGGACGTTGCGCAGGGCGCTGTGCAGCAGGTGGGTCGCGGTGTGGTTCAGCCGAATGGCGTCACGGCGGGCCCCATCGACCGCCAGGTCCACGCCCTCGCCCAGGCTGAGCTGTCCGCTCGTCACGGTGCCGTGGTGGAAGAAGAGGCCGCCGTGGCCCTTCTGCACGTCGGTCACGGCGAAGGTCCCGTGGGGGCCGACCGCCCGGCCCACGTCGCCCACCTGTCCGCCGCTCTCGGCGTAGAACGGCGACTCGGCCACGATCAGGATGCCCGCCTCGCCGGTTCCCAGGGAGGGCACGCCGGCGCCGCCCCTGACCAGCGCCAGGACCTGGGACTGACCGAGCACGCCGTC
>CAYFPX010000275.1:3876-4878 GCA_964344945.1 uncultured Enterobacterales bacterium | reverse complement strand
GCCGCTTCGCCGGAGCCCTTCCAGGCCGCCCGGCCTCGGGCCCGCTGGGCCTCCATCGCCGTGTGGAAGCCGGCCTCGTCGACGCCGATGCCCCGCTCTTCGGCCACCTGGCGTGTCAGGTCGACGGGGAAGCCGTAGGTGTCGTAGAGCTTGAACGCCACGTCGCCGGGGATGGTCTTGTCCTCGCCGAGCGCCGCCACGGCCTGCTCGAGCAGCTGGAGGCCCCGGTGCAGGGTCTCGGCGAAGCGCCGCTCCTCGGACTCCACGACCTCGCGGATGTAGCCTCGGCGCTCGGCCAGCTCCGGGACAGCTCCAGCTTCACGCCGAAGCGGATGGCCCGCCGCATGATCCGGCGCAGCACGTAGCCCCGGTCCTCGTTCGACGGCATCACGCCGTCTCCGATGAGGAACGCCGTGGCCCGGGCGTGGTCGGCGATGACCCTGAGGGCCGTGTCGGACTCCTCGTCCTCACCGTAGGTGACCCCCGCCAGCTCGGCGCCGCGCTGGATGAGTCCGCTGAAGACGTCGGTGTCGTAGTTGCTGTCCGCTCCCTGGAGCACCGCGCAGATGCGCTCGAAGCCCATGCCGGTGTCGATGGAGGGGGAGGGCAGCTCCGTGCGGGTGCCGTCTTCGTGCTGCTCGTACTGCATGAAGACCAGGTTCCAGATCTCCATGTACCTGTCGTCTTCGGTCGCCGGGCCGCCCAGCTCGTCGCTGATGTGTGGCCCCCGGTCCCAGTGGATCTCGGAGCAGGGCCCACAGGGCCCCACCGGCCCCATGGACCAGAAGTTGTCCTTGGCGCCCATGCGCTGGACCCGCTTCGCAGGCACGCCCAGCTCCTCGGTCCAGATCCGGTAGGCCTCGTCGTCCTCCTCGAACACCGTCACCCACAGCCGCTCGGCGTCCAGCCCCAGGTCACGGGTGAGCAGGTCCCAGGCGAACCGGATGGCGTCGGTCTTGAAGTAGTCCCCGAAGGAGAAGTTCCCGAGCATCTCGAAGAACG
>CAYFPX010000275.1:0-3866 GCA_964344945.1 uncultured Enterobacterales bacterium | reverse complement strand
CTCCAGATCGTTGTGCTTGCCGGACACCCGCAGGCACTTCTGCACGCTCGTGGCCCGCGAGTAGTCCCGCTGCTCAGCGCCGGTGAAGGTGTCCTTGAACTGCACCATGCCCGCGTTCACGAAGAACAGGGTCGGGTCGTTCTGGGGCACGAGCGGCGAGCTGGAGACGACGGTGTGGCCGCGCTTCTCAAAAGCATCCAGGAAGCGCTGACGGACTTCTGCAGAGGTCATGGGGATCTCCCGCGAACAGGCCGCCGGACCTAACCCGCCACCCCTGCCGGACACTGCATCAAACGCTCGCGGGGGAGGGGACCTGCCGCTCACTCGGACCGACCGAGGCTTGGTGACTCCCCGCCGTGGCCTCTGGCGCGGCCCTCTGCAACTCGAGCGCAGGGGAGGGCGCAGGCGGAGCGCGGCGCTTCCCGGGGCAATGGAGGAGAGCCGGGAGGCCGGGACGGCCGGAGGCGATTCCGACCTTGGCGAGGGGGCCCCGGACAGGCCCCCGAAGCGGCCCCGGGAAGCGCCGCGCGGAGCCGACCAGCCCGGACCGTAGCGCCGAGCAGCGCCGAGCGTCGGACCTACTGATCAGCGAGCGGTTTGTTCCACTCTTCTGAGGCAATCCCCGACATCCTGAGCGTCAGGTCCTCCGGGTTGCTCGCGTAGCCCAGGGCGTCGTCCTTCGTGATGTTCCCGTCGCCGTAGTGCCAGTACAGGCACTGATCGAAGGTCTGCGTCCCGTACTGCGCCGTGCCTCTGGACAACAGGTCCGTGATCTCCTTGATGCGCGACGGGTCCGTGATGCACTCGGTGACGGCGCCCTTGTTGACCATGACCTCGACCGCGGCGATGCGCCCGCCGCCCTTCCGGGGCACCAGCCGCTGGCTGACGATGCCGACCAGGCTGCCGGCGATCTGGTGGCGGATCATGTTCTGGTGGTGGGGCTCGAAGAAGTCCACGATGCGGCTGATCGCCTGGGACGCATTGAGGGTGTGCAGGGTGCCCATGACCAGGTGACCGGTCTCCGCCGCGGAGAGCGCGATCTCCATGGTCTCCTTGTCCCGGAGCTCGCCGACCAGGATGACGTCCGGGTCCTGGCGCAGGGCGGCTCGCAGGGCCGAGTGGAAGGACTCGCTGTCCTGGCCGACCTCCCGCTGGTTGATGATCGAGGTCCGGTCCTGGAAGGTGAACTCGATCGGGTCCTCGATGGTGAGGATGTGGTGGGGCTTGTTGCGGTTGATCTCCTCGATCATCGCCGCCAGGGTGGTGCTCTTGCCCGAGCCGGTGACCCCGGTGACGAGCAGCAGCCCCCGGGGCTCCAGGCTCATCTCCCGGATCGCGTTCGGCAGGTTCAGCTCTTCGATGGTGAAGACCTTGGTCGGGATCACCCGCAGGACCATGCCGATCTTGGAGCGCTGGCGGAAGACATTGACCCGGAAGCGGCCGACACTCGGGGCGGCCCAGGCCATGTCCAGGTCGCTGGAGGCCTTGAACTTCTCGCGCTGGCCGCCGTTCATGATCGACCAGGCCATCTGACCGGCCAGCTCCTGGGAGACCTTCGGCGCCTTGGGGATGGCCCGCACGTCGCCGTTGACGCGCACCATCGGCGGCATGCCGACCTTGATGTGGATGTCCGAGGCGCCGTTCTTCACGGCCCACTTGGCGATGGCGGTGAGATCCACAGATCACTCCAGGGCGGTGGAAGTCTATCAACCTCACCCCCCCGGAGGTGTGTGGGGGACCGCCCTCAGCGATCCCCCGGCGTCACTTTCCCTCGGCGGGCTCCGCCGTGGCGATGCCGTGCTCTTCGAGCACGGCCTGGCGCAGCGCCACCAGCTGCTCCGGGTGGGTCTCCAGGAAGTTCCGGGCGTTCTCCCGGCCCTGGCCGATGCGCTCGTCGCCCAGGGAGTACCAGGAGCCGCTCTTGCGCACGAGTCCCATGTCCACGCCCATGTCCAGCAGCTCACCGCTCAGGCTGATGCCGCGGCCGTAGCGGATGTCGAATTCCGCCTTGACGACCTTGACCCGGGTGCGGTTGCCCAGCACCTCGTCGCCCTTCTTCAGGGAGCCGATCCGGCGGATGTCCAGGCGGACCGAGGCGTAGAACTTGAGCGCGTTGCCACCGGACGTGGTCTCCGGGCTGCCGAACATCACGCCGATCTTGTGGCGGACCTGGTTGATGAAGACCATCGAGCAGTCGGACTTGTGGATGGTCCCGGTGAGCTTGCGCAGGGCCTTGCTCATCAGGCGGGCCTGCAGGCCGGGCTGGATGTCGCCCATGTCGCCTTCGAGCTCGGCCCGGGGCACCAGGGCCGCCACGGAGTCGATGACCACGATGCCGACAGCGCCAGACCGCACCAGGGTCTCGGCGATCTCCAGGGCCTGCTCGCCGTGGTCCGGCTGGGAGATGAGCAGCTCGTCGACCTTGACGCCGAGGGCCGCGGCGTAGTTCACGTCCAGGGCGTGCTCGGCGTCGATGAAGGCCGCGACCTTGCCCTGGCGCTGGGCTTCGGCGATGACGTGCAGGGTGAGGGTGGTCTTGCCGCTGGCTTCCGGGCCGTAGATCTCGATGACCCGGCCCACGGGCACGCCGCCCACGCCGAGGGCGACATCGAGCCCGATGGAGCCGGTGGACACGGCCTCTACCTGGGGGCGCTCGTCGTCGCCGAGGCGCATGATGGCGCCCTTGCCGAACTGGCGTTCGATGGAGGCGATGGCGGCGTCGATGGCCTTGCTGCGGTCCTTGTCGAGAGGCATGAGAGCTCCGGGGTCAGTCTGAGGAGAGGGGGGGCAGCACACCCTGGAGGTGCCTGCGGAGGAGATCGAGGCCGGCCGCGGCCGCCCGCCGGGTGACCCGGGCCCGGTCGCCCGGGACGCGGATGTGGCGATGCCAGGTGCCAGCGGGAGTCGACAGCGCCAGGTGCACGGTGCCTACCGGCTTGGCCTGGGTGCCGCCATCGGGGCCGGCGATGCCCGTGGTGCCCAGGCCGTAGGTGGTGTCGGCTCGGGCGCGGATGCCCTCGGCCATGGCCCGCGCGACGGGCTCGCTGACGGCGCCGTGGCGCGCCAGCAGCTCCGGATCGACACCGCAGGTGCGGACCTTCGCGGCGTTGGCGTAGACGCAGGCGCCTTCGACGAACCAGCCCGAGGAGCCGGCCACGCTGGTCACCATGGCGGAGATCTGGCCCCCGGTGCAGGACTCGGCGGTCGCCAGGGTCTCGCCTCGCTCGCGGAGCAGTGCGCCGACCACTTCGGGGCAGGACCCGCCGTCGACGGTGAACACGGCCCTGCCCAAGCGCTCCCGCACCGCGGCGATCTGCGGCTCGGGGTCGAGTCCGACGGGCACCCGGAGGCGGACCTGGATCTCGGGGTCCAGGCTGCGGAAGCCGAGGGAGACGCCTGGGGGCAGGGGGAGGTCCTGGAGCTTCTCCTGGGCGCGCGACTCGGCCACGCCCATGCAGCGGAAGGTGACCAGCCGCGGAGGAGAGGTGTCCAGGCGCTCCCGGACCCAGGGGGCCAGGTGGTGCTCCCAGAAGGCACGCATCTCCCGGGGGACGCCGGGCAGGAAGAAGCCCACGGCGCCCGCGTGGTCGATGGCGAAGCCCGGGGCGGTGCCCCAGTGGTTCTCGAGCACCCGCGCACCGATGGGCTGGAAGGCCTGCTTGCGGTTCACCGCGGACAGCCGGTAGCCGTGCTGGGCGAAGAGGCGCTCCATCGAGGCCAGGGCCGCCGGGTTCAGGTCGAAGTCCGCCCCCACGGCCGCGGCCACCGCCACTGCGGTCAGGTCGTCGTCGGTCGGGCCGAGGCCGCCGGTGCACAGGACCAGGTCGGCGTCGGCCAGGGCCCGGGCCACCACGTCGCGGATGTGC
>CAYFPX010000274.1:8163-9043 GCA_964344945.1 uncultured Enterobacterales bacterium | reverse complement strand
CAACGACAAGCACATCGAGGTCATCGTCCGGCAGATGCTGCGGCGCGTGAAGGTTCGGGAAGTGGGCGACACCGACTTCCTGGTCGATGAAGTGGTCGAGAAACACCGGTTCGAAGAGGTCAATCGTCAGATTATGGCGATGGGTGGTCTCCCAAGCCGCGCCGAACCGATCCTCCTCGGAATCACCAAGGCCTCCCTTTCGACAGATTCGTTCTTGTCCGCCGCCTCCTTCCAGGAGACGACGCGCGTGTTGACCGAAGCCGCCATCAACGGCAAGGTCGATGGGCTCCGCGGCTGCAAGGAGAACGTGATCATGGGCCGCTTGATCCCGGCTGGTACGGGCTTTGCGGCATACCAGAAGCTCGGAATGAGCTTCGATGATCAGTCCGAGGCCGAAGCCGAAGTCTTGTGACGATCGGCTGTTGCGAAATTTCGATCGGGGCGTCCTCTTGACAGGGCGCCCCTTCGTTTATAAAGACGCCCGGCGCGAAGGGAAACGTTTGCGCCTGACCGCGACCCGGGGTTTCGACGATACGTCGATGAGGGCCCGGGACGACCGTCGAATCTGAAACCGGCGAGGCCGAGTGGCCCTGCCTGTTGACGCGATTGAAAGAGGAATCCATGCCAACCATCAACCAGCTCGTGCGACACGGACGCAAGCGGACCCCGAAGAAGTCTTCGGCCCCCGCTCTCCGTAGCTGTCCGCAAAAGCGCGGCGTGTGCACCCGCGTTTACGCCACCACGCCGAAGAAGCCGAACTCCGCCCTCCGTAAGGTGGCTCGTGTTCGTCTCACGAACGGTATGGAAGTGACCTCGTACATCCCCGGTGAGGGTCACAACCTGCAGGAGCACAGCTCTGTGCTGATTCGTGGCGGTCGTG
>CAYFPX010000274.1:7483-8015 GCA_964344945.1 uncultured Enterobacterales bacterium | reverse complement strand
CCGGTTTGGAGACCAGCTCGTCACCCGATTCACCAACGTGCTCATGCGCGATGGCAAGAAGGCTGTGGCCGAACGCATCATCTACGGTGCATTCGAGCTGATCCACGAGCGCACCCGAGAGGATCCAGTGACCGTGTTCCACGCGGCGCTGGAGAACGTGGAGCCGTTCGTCGAGGTGAAATCTCGCCGCGTCGGTGGATCCACCTACCAGGTGCCGGTCGAAGTCCGACCGAGCCGGCGTACGGCTCTGGCCATTCGTTGGCTGATTCAGTTCGCTCGCAAGCGGAGCGGCAAGAGCATGCGCGAGAAGCTCGCCAATGAGCTCATCGAGGCGTCTCACAAGCGCGGTGGTGCCATGCGCCGTCGTGAAGAGGTTCACCGTATGGCCGACGCCAACAAGGCGTTCGCTCACTACCGCTGGTAGTGGCGTAAAGAGGTTTCCATGTCTACCAGCGACAAGATCCGCATCCGCCTCAAGGCGTACGACCATCGGCTGCTCGACAAGTCGGCCCACGAAATCGTGGAAGCCGCC
>CAYFPX010000274.1:0-7302 GCA_964344945.1 uncultured Enterobacterales bacterium | reverse complement strand
CATTCTCGAGCCCACGCAGCAGACCGTCGAGGCTCTCATGAAGCTCGACCTCGCTGCCGGCGTTCACGTCGACATCAAGCTCTCCTGACGGAACTCACCATGTCCAGCATCGACATCTACAACATCTCGAAAGAGAAGGTCGGCGAAATCGCGCTTGATCCTGCAGTTTTCGGCGTCGAGGTGCGCGAGCATCTCCTCCACGAAGCGGTTCGGTATCAGCGGGCGCGTACTCGCCAGGGCACTCACGCTGTGAAGCGTCGGGCCGACGTGGCCGGCGGCGGCAAGAAGCCGTTCCGCCAGAAGGGCACCGGTCGCGCCCGCGCCGGCACCACCCGGGCCGTGCACTGGCGCGGCGGCGGCCGCGCCTTCGGTCCGACCCCCCGCGACCACGGCCACAAGGTGAACAAGAAGGTCCGTCGGGCCGCGCTCAAGAGCGCGCTCTCCCGCAGGACAGAAGAGGGCGCCCTGACCGTCTTCGACGCGTTCACCCTGCCCGAGATCAAGACCAGGAACTTCGTCGGTGTCATGGACACCTTCGGCTTCGACGACCTCCTCCTGGTGCTCTCGAGCAAGGACGAGACCGTCTCGAGGTCCGCCCGCAACGTGCCGGGCGTGACCGTGCTGCCGGTCGAGGGCCTCAACGTCTACGACATCCTCCGCCACAAGAACCTGGCGGTCACTCGCGACGCGGTCGACGGCATCGTCGCCCGTCTGGGGAGCTGAACATGGCCGAGCTCCACGACATCCTGCTGAAGCCGGTCATCACCGAGAAGACCGCTCGGCTCAACGCCTCCGAGAACACCTACGTCTTCCAGGTCGGCGACCACGCCAACAAGATCCAGATCAAGGAAGCGGTCGAGCAGGTCTTCGGCGTGCGGGTCTCCCGCGTCCGGACCGCTCGCATGCCCGGCAAGCCCAAGCGCTTCGGCCGGCACTGGGGCCGCACCTCGGCCTGGAAGAAGGCGTTCGTGACCCTGGCCGAGGGCGACACCCTCAACTTCTACGAGGGCTGATCCACCATGGGAATCAAGCGCTTCAAGCCCACCAGTGATGGGCGCCGCTTCATGCGGATCTCCGACTTCGCCGAAGTCACCACCGACCAGCCGGAGCGCTCGCTCCTGGCCCCCCTCACCAAGAAGGGCGGTCGCAACAACCGGGGCCGCATCACCGCGCGTCACCGGGGTGGTGGCCACAAGCGTCGGTACCGCATCATCGACTTCCGGCGGGACAAGCTGGAGGTGCCGGGCAAGGTCGCGACCTTCGAGTACGACCCGAACCGATCCACTACGTGGACGGCGAGAAGCGGTACATCCTGCACCCCCTGAACCTCAAGGTCGGTGACACGATCATCGCGTCGGACAGGGCCGACATCCAGCCCGGCAACAGCATGCGGCTGGCGGTCCTGCCGCTGGGTACCTGGGTCCACAACATCGAGCTCACCCTCGGTCGTGGCGGCCAGATGTGCCGGAGCGCCGGCAGCTACGCCCAGGTCATGGCGAAGGAGGGCGACTACGTCCTGCTGCGTCTGCCCAGCGGCGAGCTGCGGAACGTGCACCGGAACTGCCGGGCCACCGTGGGCCAGGTCGGCAACACCGACCACTCCAACCAGTCGGTCGGCAAGGCGGGCAAGACCCGCTGGCTCGGACGCCGTCCCAAGGTCCGTGGCGCCGCCATGAACCCGATCGACCACCCTCACGGTGGCGGTGAGGGACGCTCCTCCGGGGGGCGCCACCCGGTGACCCCGTGGGGCAAGCCCACCAAGGGCTACAAGACTCGGGCCCGCAAGAAGCCCAGCTCCAAGTTCATCGTGAAGCGTCGCAAGACCGGGAAGTAGGACACATGGCACGCTCCATCAAGAAGGGCCCCTACGTCGCCCAGAGCCTCATGGCCAAGGCCGACGCCGCCCGCGACGGCACCGGCAGCAAGGTCATCAAGACCTGGTCGCGTCGCTCCACCATCATGCCCCAGTTCATCGGGCTGACCTTCGCCGTGCACAACGGCAAGAAGTTCATCCCGGTCTACGTCACCGAGAACATGGTCGGGCACAAGTTCGGCGAGTTCTCCCCGACTCGGACCTACTACGGCCACGCCAGTGACCGTAAGTCCCGTCGCGGCTGATCGGAGAACCTCATGGAATCCACTGCCAAGCTGCGCATGGCCCGGGTCTCTCCCCGGAAGGCCGAGCTGGTCGCGGCCCTGGTCCGCGGTCGCGACGTCGACCAGGCCCTGGAGATGCTGACCTTCACGCGCAAGAAGTCCGCGGGCATCGTCAAGAAGCTCGTCGAGTCCGCCGTGGCGAACGCCGAGCAGAAGGCCAAGAACTCCGGCGAGGAGCTCGACGTCGACGCTCTGTTCGTCAAGTCCATCCAGGTCGGTCGCGGTCCTTACCTGCGCCGCTACCGCCCCCGGGCCATGGGGCGGGCCACCCCCGTCCGCAAGCCCACCAGCCACATCACCGTCGTCCTCGGCACCCTGGGCGAGGAGTAGTCATGGGTCAGAAGGTCAATCCGGTCGGCTTCCGCGTCGGCATCGTCCGGCCCTGGGAGTCCCAGTGGTTCTCCGCCAAGGAGTACCGCCGGTTCGTGCACGAGGATCTCGCGATCCGGAAGCACATCAAGAAGAAGTACTACCACGCTGGCGTCAGCACGATTCAGATCGAGCGGGCCGCCAACAAGGCCAAGGTGCACATCCACGCCGCCAAGCCCGGGGTCATCCTCGGCAAGCGGGCGGCGGGTCTCGAGGACCTGCGGATCAACCTGGCGAAGATCACCGGCACCGCCGAGATCTTCCCCAAGGTCATCGAGGTCCGGAAGGTCGAGACCGACGCCCAGCTCGTCGCGGAGAACATCGCGGCCCAGCTGGTCAAGCGGGTGAGCTTCCGCCGGGCCATGAAGAAGGCCATGACCCAGGCCATGCGCGCGGGCGCCAAGGGCGTGAAGGTCATGTGCTCCGGCCGTCTCGGCGGATCCGAGATGAGCCGCACCGAGTTCTATCGCGAGGGCCGCGTGCCCCTGCACACCATCCGGGCCGACATCGACTACGGCTTCGCCGAGGCCAAGGCCTCCTACGGCGTCATCGGGGTCAAGGTCTGGATCTTCAAGGGCGAGATCGTGCCCGGCGAAGCGGCCGTCCAGGCCTGATCGCGCAGGAGAATCGAGATGCTTTCCCCCAAGCGGATCAAGTACCGCAAGAGCCACAAGGGCCGGATGTCGGGCCTCGCCCGTCGAGGCTGCGACGTCAGCTTCGGCACCTACGCGCTCCAGGCCACCAGCTGTGGCCGCATCACCGCCCGTCAGATCGAGGCGGCTCGTGTCGCCCTGACCCGTCACGTCAAGCGTGGCGGCAAGGTCTGGATTCGCGTCTTCCCCGACAAGCCGGTCTCCAAGAAGCCCGCCGAGACCCGGATGGGTAAGGGCAAGGGCAACCCGGAGTTCTGGGTCGCCGTGGTCAAGCCCGGTCGCGTGCTCTACGAGCTCGAGGGCGTGCCCGAGGACATCGCCAAGGAGGCCTTCCGGCTCGCCGGCCACAAGCTGCCGGTCAAGACCCGCTTCCTCAAGCGGGAGGAGCTCTTCTGATGCAGTACTCCGAGATCACCGAGCTGTCCGACGAGAAGCTGGTCCACACCGAGCTGGCGCTGGAGCGCGAGCTCATCGCGGCCCGCATCCGCCTGGCCACCAACCAGCTCGAGGACACCTCCACCCTGAAGAAGCTCCGCAAGGACATCGCGCGGCTCCAGACCGCTGCGCGGGTCCGGGAGACCGAGCAGGGCCTGACCAAGAACACCCTGCGGAACAAGCACCGCGGCTCTTTCTCCCCCGACGGCACCGCCAAGGGCGGTGAGGATGGCGGCAAGGGCTTCCTCAAGGGCATCGTTGACAAGATCTCCGGCGCCGACTAAGTAGCGGCGCCTTCTGGTCCGGATCTTCGATCCGGGCCCAGACACCCCGGAGCTGGCTGACCGGGGCTGTCGGCACGGAGCCTCCACCCGGAGTCCTGCTTGCGGGAGACCCGGAGGGATTCCCAGCCACCTTGCGACCTGGTGTCGCAGCTCCCACTCCATCGCGAGCAGGACCATGTCTTCTGAGCAGAAGTCCACATCCCGGCGCGAGCTCTCGGGCCGCGTGGTGTCCAACAAGATGGACAAGACGGTGGTCGTCGAGGTCACCCGTCGCGTCAAGCACCCGCGGTACCAGAAGTACCTGAACCGCTCCAACACCTACAAGGCGCACGACGAGAACAACGAGTGCCAGGTCGGCGACGTCGTCACGATCCAGGAGTCTCGTCCGCTGAGCCGTCACAAGCGGTGGCGCGTCATCGGTCGCGCCGGCGCCAGCGCCTAGGGGCCTCCGATGATCCAGAACGCATCGGTCCTCGACGTCGCCGACAACAGCGGCGCCAAGAAGCTCAACGTCATCAAGGTGCTGGGCGGCTCCAAGCGCCGCTACGCCTCGGTGGGCGACGTGGTCGTGGTCTCCGTGCGCGAGGCCATGCCCAACGGCAAGGTCAAGAAGGGCGACGTGGCGCGGGCCGTCATCGTGCGCACCGCCAAGGAGCTCCGCCGTCGGGACGGGACCTACATCCGGTTCGACATCAACAGCGCGGTGCTCATCGACAACCAGGGCGAGCCCATCGGCACGCGCATCTTCGGTCCTGTCGCCCGCGAGCTGCGGGCCAAGCAGTACATGAAGATCGTGTCGCTGGCCCCCGAGGTCCTCTGAGGGTCCGGCCATGGCGAACTACAAGATCAAGCGCGACGACACGGTCGTCGTCATCAGCGGCAAGAACAGGGGCCGCACCGGCAAGGTGCTCAAGGTCCTGCCGGCCAAGGAGCGCATCCTGGTCGAGGGCGTGAACGTGGTGAAGCGCCACGTGAAGGCCACGGGCGAGAGCGCCGGCCGCGTCGTCGAGAAGGAAGCGTCGCTCCACATCTCCAACGTCGCTCTGTGGAACGCAGAGGAAGGCCGTCGCGTGAAGGCGTCCTGGTCGTACGTGGAGGAGGACGGCAAGCGGAAGAAGGTCCGCATCGACAAGAAGACCCAGTCCCGCATCGACTAGCGGTCGCGGAGGAACACCCATGAAGCCCCGTCTCAAGGAGCGCTACAACAGCGAACTCAGGGCCAAGCTCCTCGAAGAGCTCGGCTTCGAGAACGTGATGCAGGTGCCGCGACTCACCAAGATCGTGGTCAACACGTCGCTGAAGGACGCCATCACCACCCCCAAGATCCTGGACGCTGCTGCAGGCGATCTGGCGATCATCACCGGTCAGAAGGCCGTCATCCGCCGCGCCCGGCGGTCCATCGCGAACTTCAAGCTTCGCGAGGGCATGCCCATCGGCGCCAAGGTCACCCTGCGGGGCGACCGGATGTGGTTCTTCCTCGACCGACTCATCAGCTACGCGATCCCGCGGATCCGCGACTTCCGTGGGCTCTCGCCCAAGGCATTCGACGGCCGTGGCAACTACTCGATGGGCCTCACAGAGCAGCTGCTGTTCCCTGAGATCGAGTACGACAAGGTCGCTCGCATCATCGGCTTCAACGTCACCTTCGTGACGACCGCCGAGACCGACGAGGCAGGCCGCGCCCTGCTGCGGTCCCTCGGCATGCCCTTCCGGACCTGAGAGGAGACCCCACGTGGCCAAGACCTCGATGATCGTGAAGTCCAAGCGCACCCCCAAGTTCAAGGTGCGCCAGGTCAACCGTTGCAAGAACTGCGGCCGGCCCCGAGCCTTCTACCGCGAGTTCGACCTCTGCCGAATCTGTTTCCGTGACCTCGCTCTCGCCGGGCAGCTGCCGGGCGTGACCAAGGCCAGCTGGTAGGTCGCAGGAGAACCCCATGTCCATGACCGATCCCATCGCGGACATGCTGACCCGTATCCGGAACGCCAGTCGGGCCGGCCACGTCAGCACCTTCATCCCGCGCAGCAAGATCAAGCTCGAGATCGTCCGCGTCCTCAAGGACCAGGGCTTCCTCGAGGGCTACATCGACATCCCCGAGGTGCCGCAGGGCAAGATCAAGGTCTTCCTGCGCTACGACGCCGAAGGGACCCAGATCCTCCGGGGCCTGGAGCGCATCTCGAAGCCCAGCCGCCGCCTCTACGTGGGCAAGGACGACGTCCCCCGCGTGCGCAACGGCCTGGGTGTCGCCATCCTCACCACCCCCCGTGGGGTCCTGACCGACCGTCAGGCCCGGACCGCGGGCGTGGGCGGTGAGGTCATCTGCCACGCCTGGTAGGCAGGAGGACACGCCCATGTCCCGCATCGGACGTCTCCCCATCCCCGTGCCGTCTGGGGTCACCGTGACCCTCGGCGACACGATCACGGTCAAGGGCCCCAAGGGCCAGCTCTCCCGGCCCAAGGTCGCCGGTGTCGACGTCGCGCAGAACGACGGCGTCGTCACCGTGACCCGCGAGAGCGACCACCGCACCCACAAGTCCGCCCACGGCTTGATGCGGGCGCTGATCAACAACATGGTCCTCGGCGTGACCACGGGCTTCGAGAAGAAGCTCGAGATCGTCGGTGTCGGCTACAAGGCCGAGGTGAAGGGCAAGGAGCTGGTGCTCAACCTGGGCTACAGCCACCCGATCCACCACGCCATCCCCGACGGCCTCAAGATCGCCGTCGACAAGGGCAACAAGATCAGCGTCTCGGGCATCGACAAGGAGGTCGTCGGCCAGCACGCCGCCGTCATCCGTGGCTACCGCGCTCCCGACTCCTACAAGGGCAAGGGCGTGCGCTACGCCGGCGAACACATCCGCCTCAAGGCCGGCAAGGCCGGCAAGGCCTGATCGGGAGTCCATCATGGCCAAGACCAACCCCACCGCTGTCGCCCGGAAGCGCCGCCAGGCGTCCATCCGCAAGAAGGTGCGCGGCACCGCCGACCGTCCCCGGCTCAGCGTGTTCCGCAGCAGCAACCACATCTACGCCCAGCTGATCGACGACGAGTCGGGCACCACGCTGGCCGCCGCCTCCACGAAGTCCAAGGAGCTCTCCGACCACGAGGGCCACCGGGGCAACCGGAAGGCCGCTGCCGCTGTCGGCACCCTGCTCGCGGAGAAGGCCAAGGGCTGCAACGTCGAGTCGGTCGTCTTCGACCGGAACGGCTTCCTCTACCACGGCCGCATCAAGGCCCTCGCTGACGCCGCCCGCAAGGGCGGTCTCAAGTTCTAGCAAGGACACGGAGCGTTTATGTCTCGCAACCACCGTGGTCGCCGCGGCCGGAAGCAGGAGCCCGATGACGGGCTGACCGACAAGGTCATCAACATCAACCGCGTCGCGAAGGTCGTGAAGGGCGGTCGTCGCTTCA
>CAYFPX010000273.1:0-9064 GCA_964344945.1 uncultured Enterobacterales bacterium | reverse complement strand
ACAACGACGGCGACGGCGACACCGACGAAGGCTTCGACGCCGACGGCGACGGCACAGCCGACTGCTTCGACACCGAGGAGTGCGACGAGGTCGACAACGACGGAGACGGCGTGGTCGACGAGGGCTTCGACAGCGACGGCGACGGCACCCCGGACTGCCAGGAGTGCGTGAAGGTCATCGACTTCGACAGCGACCCCGACGGCAACCCGATCGCCCCGGGCGAGGACACCTACGCGACCTACGGCGACTGGGGTGTCTACATCTCCGTGTGGCGGGACCTGGCCATGACCACGGTCGGCAAGGTCACAGCCTTCGACTCCAGCAACCCCTCGGCCGGCGAGACCGACCACGGCACCCCGCACAGCGCCTACGGCGGACCCGGCGTGGGCTCAGAAGGCGAGTCCAACGACACCGCCCTGAACAACATCGGCGTGTCCACCGAAGACCTCACCGACGCCGACGGCGACGGGGTCTGCGACAACCCCGATCCCGAGGACAGCGGCGCCTGGATCGTGATCCTGTTCACCGACCCGGTGTGCCTGCACGAACTCAAGGTCATCGACGTGGAAGAGAGCGAGCGCCAGGCGATCGTCTACCTCTACGACACCTCCGGCAGTCTCATCTACGAGGCCGACATGGCGGCCCTCGGGGACAACAGCGTCGAGACCCTGAGCTTCGACGTCTGCGACATCGGCGGCATGATGATCGACGCCTATGGCGACTTCGGCATCGACGACATCGCGATCTGCCCCAACGGCACCGAGGAGACCTGTGACGGCACCGACGAAGACGGCGACGGCGAGGTCGACGAAGGCGGCGCCTGCGGCGACATGTCCATGTTCGACACCGAGCTCATCGGCCAGAACGCCGGGGACGAGGCGGGCATGAGCGTGGCGGACGCTGGCGACTACAACGGCGACGGCGTGGCGGACATCCTGGTGGGGGCCTGGCGAGAGGACGCAGGCGGCACCAACGCCGGCGCGGCCTATGTCTCCTTTGGCGCGCTGCCGAGCGGCTCCACGAGCCTGAACCTCGCCGAGGTCAAAATCGTGGGCGACCACGCCGACGACCGGCTGGGCACCAGCCTCGACGGCCTCGGTGACCTGAACGGGGACGGCTACGACGACTTCGTCGTGGGCGGTCCCCTGAACGACGACGGCGCCACAGACGGCGGCCAGGCCTACCTCTTCTACGGACCGACCACCGGCACCCTCGACGTGGGCTCCGACGCCGCCCTGACCATCAGTGGCACCACGGCCAGCGGCTACCTGGGCACCAGCGTGGCCCGCGCCGGCGACACCGACGGCTCCGGCATCGCCGACCTGATCGTCGGCGCCTACGGCCACAGCAGCAGCAGCGGGCGAGCCTACCTGCTCCTGGATCCCTCCAGCAGCACGGGCAGCACCGACGCCGCCATCACTGGAGAGAGCAGCGGGGACTGGGCGGGCTGGTCCGTCAGCTCGGCGGGCGACTTCGACGGCGATGGCCTGGCCGACGTGCTGCTCGGCGCACCCAACGAGGACGCCGGCGGTGCCGACGCCGGCGCGGCCTACCTGGTCCTGGCCCCGATGAGCGGGACCATCCCGCTGTCCGGCGCCGACGCAAAGTGGACCGGCGAGAGCGCCGGCGACGCCGCGGGCTGGGCCGTGAGCCCCGCCGGCGACTTCAACGGCGACGGCCTCGACGACGCCATCGTCGGCGCACCGCTGAACGACGACGGCGCCATCGAGGATGGCGGCACCAACGCCGGCGCGGCCTATGTCGTGTTCGGGGGCACCACAGGCACCCAGAGCCTGACCCTGGCCGACCTGATCCTGCACGGCGTCACCACCGACGACTACGCCGGTTACGCCCTGGCGGGTGAGCTGGACCTCGACGACGACGGCCGCGACGACGTGGTGATCAGCCAGATCGGCGTGGACGGCGGTGGCACCAACGTGGGTCAGGTCACCCTGGTCGCCGGCGGCTCGTTGCTCGGGACCTACGACCTGAGCCTGGCGCCGAGCAGCAACGTCTTCACCGGCACGATCTCGGGTGACGAGGTCGGCAACTCGGTGCATGCTGTAGGCGACCTGAACAGCGACGGCATCGACGACCTGATCGTCGGTGTGCCGGGCGCCAACACGGGCGGCTCGGACAGCGGCCAGGCCTGCATGATCTACGGCGGCCTCTGAGGAGGCTGCCCCCCCGGGAGGGGGAAAGGGCGTCGGCTTCGGCCGGCGCCCTTTGTAGGTCCGGCGGGCGGGTGAACATCCCCGGTGGCTGCGACGTCTGTCGAGGGGCTACACGGCCTTTCTCACCCCACTCGGAAGCCCCCGATGACCCCGATGATCCTGCTCTCGCTCCTCGCCTGCACCGACGGCACCGACACCACCATCGACTCCGGCGACTCCGGCACCTGGGCTGGGGATCCCGTCGACCTGCTCCTGGTCATCGACGACTCCCCGAGCATGAGCGAAGAGGTCGGTGCCTTCGTCGACGGCCTGGGCACCCTGGTCGACGGCCTGGCTGGTCGCGATGCCCAGGCCCACGTCGCCAGCATCGACGTGGCCACGTGGGCCGGCGCCCACCTGGGCGGTGTGAACCTCGACGCCACCGGTGCCCTGGGCGAGCTCGAGGACCTGGTCGAGAGCGTGGGCACCGCGGGCAGCGGCAGCGAGGAAGGCCTGGAGACCATCTTCGAAGCCAGCTGCCGCGCGGGCGGCGAGGTCCCAGACGCCTGCTTCGACAACGACTCGGCCCTCACCCCGGTCGAGGCCGACACCAGCCTGGATCTGTGGCGTGAGGGCGTGACCCACGTGGCGATCGTGCTGACCGACGAGGGCGACTTCTCCCGTCGGATCGCTCTCGGGGAGGGCGAGGCCACGGTCTACGCCGACCTGTTCGCGGCCTTCGCCGAGCCCGTGCTCGCCACCGCGATCGGCCCCGAGATCGACGACGGCGACGGCTCGGTCCGCTGCGCCGACGTCACCACCCCGTCCTGGGCGGCGGCCCGGTACCGCGCGATCGCCGAGGCCAGCGGTCTGCCCTACGAGACCCTGACCGACGAGCAGGACTCCGGCTCCTGCGACCTGCGGATCGACGCGGCCCTGGCAGCTCTGGTCGACGCCCTCTGACGGAAGTCCTTGGGTCGCCCAACCGGGAGGTGCGAGAATGCATCCTCCAGGACGGAGCTGGGACTTGGCACAGAACAAGGGCTCTTGGGTCGGCGGGGGGGCGCGAGCCTCGATCGGGCTGGCAACCGACTCGTACAGCACCGGGCTGCTCCAGGTGCTCGACGACCTGGCGGACATGAAGGTGCTGGTGCGGCTGAGCTGGCCCGGCCAGGGCAGCCAGGGATGTCTGCTGCGCCGTGTGGGCGAAGAGCTGCGCTACCGCCCCGAAGCCGGCGGGATCCCCGAGACCGACACCACCCTGCGGGCCACCTATGAGACCCCGGACGGCACCCGGGGCTTCTCCACCCGTGCGCTGGCCGTGGAGGGCACCACCTGGCGACTGGCGGTGCCGGAGCAGCTGGCGGACCTCGCCACCCGCGAGGACGCCCGGGTGCCGGTGCCCGGCAGCGCCGACATCACGGCGGAGCTGGCCGACGACAGCGGCGCGGTGATCGAGGTCGGCGTGGTGGACATCAGCATGGGCGGTGTGGCCCTGCGCTTCGACGCCATGGAGCTGCCGCCGAGCATCGGCACGCGCCTCGCCTGCCGCCTGCTCCAGCGCGGCAACCGCATCACCAAGGCCAAGGTGGAGGTCGTGCACCTGAGCTGCCCGCCAGGCAAGCCGATGAAGCTCGGCTGCCGCTTCATCCACAGCCGCCAGGAGGTCCGAGAGGCGGTGGCGCTGCTCGTGGAGCGCTACAGACAGGAGACTTCCGCAGACCAACTGGGAGGTGCGCTCAGCCGGGACCTGTGACGACGGGCGGCACCCGGCGCCGAGACGAACCCTGGGCCGCCGCCCGCTCTCCTCCGCCACCTCCACCCCAACCTGGACCGTCAGTCTGTCCCGTCGTCATCGGGCCCTCCTGCGCGCACCCCCAGCCGAGTGCGACACCGGTGTCAGCACCCCCACCCGGGTGCGACACTTCGGCTCCTCCGAGGGCCAATCTGGCACTCAGCGGCGGGGATTCGGGCCTTGGATGGCCTCCATGGCCCGAGACAGTCGCACCCGAGGGGGGGTGCTGACACCACCGTCGCATTCGGGGTGGGGTGCTGACATCACCAGCCACGGGCGCGCTGGGACGACTGGCCGGAGACACCGGCGGAGCGTCACCCCGGTGTTGTCCCGGCCCGGTTCCGAGGCCCAACTCTCAGCCGAATTCGCCCCGCAGGTAGGCCACCACGTCGGTCACATCGTCCGCGGACAGCGAGTCCTGGGACGGCATGCCGTTGCCGCCTTCGGTGATCTGGGTCTCCAGCTCCGAGTCGCTCATGTCCGGCACGCGGTCCTGGATCGTGGTGTCGCCGCCGTGGCAGTAGCCACTGGCGCAGGTGCCCTCGTAGATCGACTGGCCGTTGGCCAGATCCGCGCCTGAGGTGGTGCCGGAGTCGCTGGTGGCGGTGCCCGAGTCCGAGGGCGTCGTGTCATCGCCGCAGGCGGTGGCGAGCAGCAGCAGGCAGGCGGTCAGGCGCATGGGTT
Source organism: uncultured Enterobacterales bacterium (assembly GCA_964344945.1). Lineage (GTDB taxonomy): Bacteria > Myxococcota_A > UBA796 > UBA796 > CAJQPC01 > CAYFPX01. The sequence continues at coordinate 4,432 of CAYFPX010000273.1, read as the reverse complement.
CCTCCGGGGTCGGGCCACTCTGCAACAGGACCTGCCGTCCCGAGAAGTCGAATTGCCCGAAGGTCCGTGTCCGGCAGCACAGGACGATCGGGACGTGAGCCGTGACATCCAGCCCACGTCTCCCGCGCTACTCTGCCTCGGCACCGCAGCGCCTGCTTGTTCCTCCTCCTCACCGCTTGCAGCCTGGGCTTCCAGGACGACTCCGGCGCGTCGGGCGCCGGCGACGCGATCCTGCCCCCCGAAGCGACCCTGCACAGGCTGAGCGACCGGCAGTGGCGCAACGCGGCGGAGGACGTGACGGGGGTGCGGTTCACCGGGGAGCTGCCCGGGGACTACGTGATCCAGGGCTACGCCGCGGTGGGCGGGTCCGAGGTGACGATCGCGCCGACGGACCTGGAGCTGTACGAAGCGGCGGCCTGGGCCGTGGCCGTGGCCGCGGTCGAGGACGGAACCACCACTCTGGGCTGCGCCGTGGACCCGCCCCTCGGCGAGGAGGACCGGGCCCTGGACGCCGAGGCCTGCCTGCGGGGCTGGCTGGCGGACACGGGGCTGAGAGCCTGGCGACGCCCGGTGACCGCCCTGGAGCTCGACACGCTCGTGGGGCTGGTGGAAGAGGTGATGGACACCTCCGGCAGCGGCACCCTCGGGGCCCAGGCGGGCCTGGCCGCCCTGCTGGTGAGCCCCCACTTCGTCTTTCGGGTGGATCGGGGGGTGCCGGACCCGGCGGTGCCCGGCCGGGTGTGCTTCACCGGGCACGAAGCGGCGGCGCGGCTCAGCTTCCTGCTCTGGGACTCCGGTCCCGACGCCGAGCTCCTGGCGGCGGCGGACGCGGGCGACCTCGAGACCCCGGAGGGCATCCGCGCCGAGGCCGAGCGCCTGCTCGACGACCCCCGCGCTCGCAGCGCCCTGGCGGACTTCTGGTCCGAGTACATGGACCTGGACCGACTGGCGACGGTCAGCAAGGACGCGACGCTCTACCCCCAGGTCGACGACGCGATGCGCACCGCGCTGGCGGAGGAGGTCCGGCTGCTGTTCGACGACCACGCCTTCGGGGACCTGTCGATCCTGGACCTGTGGACGACGGACCTGGCCTGGGTCAACGCCCAGACCGCACCACTCTACGGCACCACCATGAGCGGTGACGCCCTGCAGCGGGTCCGGCTGACGAGCGAGGAGCGAGGCGGCCTGCTGGGCCGGGCGGCCTTCCTCTTCCTGAACGCCCACGCCACGGTGAACTCGCCGACCCACCGCGGCCGCTTCGTGCGGGACACCCTGCTCTGCCAGGACATCCCGCCGCCGCCCGCCGGTCTGGACACCACCCTGGAGACCGTCGAAGGCGGCACCCTGAGGGACGAGCTCGAGCAGCACATGACCGACCCGAGCTGCGGTGGCTGTCACGAGCTGATGGACCCGATCGGCTTCGGCCTCGAGTACTTCGATCCCATCGGCCAGCGCCGGGAGCTGGACAACGGCCAGCCCATCGACGCCACCGGGGATCTGGATGGCACGCCCTTCGACGGCGCGGCCGAGCTCGGCGAGGCCCTGGCGGCGCACTCGGCGCTGCCGAACTGCCTGGTGCAGCAGGTCTACCGCCACGCCCAGGGTGCCCTGCCGCGAGGCGGCGAGCACGACGCCATCGACGCCCTGACCGACGGCCTGCTGGACAGCGGCGGGAGCTTCCGGGAGCTGCTGCTGGACCTGGTGACAGACCAGGTCTTCCGCACCGCCACGGACAGCGGTGCGGCCCCACCCGACGAGGCCCACTGCGACGCCCAGGACGACGACGGCGACGGCCAGATCGACGAGTCCTTGGAGCAGGCCTGCGCCGCCGAGCATGGCCTGGGCACCCGGGTCTGCGCCAGCGGCTCCTGGAGTGCGTGCGCCGGACCGCCGGCGGCCTGGGAGACCTGTGACGGGAGCGACGAAGACGCCGATGGGGTCGTGGACGAGGGCCTGGCCGTCGACGTGGTGGCGGTTGGCTGGGACACCCTGACCAGCGCCCACGGGGACTGCAGCAGCGACGAGACCCAGTCCGGCGCCTGCTACGCCGCGACCCACCGCACCTGTGGCAGTTCCGGCTGCACGGCCACGGGCTGGGGCCCGGTGGTGGTCGACGACGCCACCGAGCGCTCCGCCCTGCTCTGCCTCGACGCCACCGAGGGCGTGACCGTCGCGACCACCTACAGCCACCTGGCGAGCATCCACGGCGGGTGCAACAGCGACTCCCGGCTGGGCCGGGACTGCAACGCGGCGATCAGCCGCTTCTGCAGCGGCGAGGGCCTGACCACGGGCTTCGGCCCCCTGGAGAACAGCGGCGACGACCTCTGGGTCGCCTGCACCCCGCACGCCGCCTACATCGACACCACCTACAGCTCCCTGTCCATCCACGAGCCCGCCTGCGACGGGTCCACCTACCGGGACGACGAGCCCTGCAACGAAGCGATCCACCGCTTCTGCCGCCAGCACGGCTACGTCAGCGGCTACGGCCCCCTGGAGAATTCCGAGGACATCGCCCACGTGGCCTGTGTCGGCACCCACCCGGAGGCCGACGGATGAGCCTCTGGCGACCGAACCGACGCCTCTTCCTGCGCGGCCTGCTCGGCGGCGCGGCCGTGACCGTGCCCCTGCCGCTCTTCGACGGGCTCCTGAACAGCAACGGCACGGCCTGGGCCAACGGCGACGACCTGCCCACCCGCTTCGGGATCTGGTTCTGGGGCAACGGCACCAAGCCCGACGAGTGGGTGCCCCTGTCCACCGGCAACAGCTGGGCCCCCAGCTCCGAGCTGGCGCCCCTGGGCCACCTGGTGCCCTATGTGTCCGTGATCTCCGGCTGCGAGGTCAAGACCGACGACCACCCCCACCACTCGGGCATGGCCGGGATCTTCACCGGCATGAAGTACCAGAAGCTCGACGACATCCGGGACACCATCAGCTCGACCTTCGCCGGACCATCGGTGGACCAGCTCGTCGCAGACGCCTGGGCCGGCCAGACCCCCTTCCGCTCCCTGGAGATCGGGGTCACGAAGTTCCACGGCACCGACGAGGGCAGCACCTTCGAGCACCTGAGCCACAACGGGCCCAACAACCCGAACCCCTGCGAGTACGACCCAGGGGCGCTCTACCGGCGCCTGTTCGGGGTGAGCTCGGACGTGCAGCTCGACCTGGCCCGACAGAGCGTGCTCGACGCCGTGCTCGACCAGACGAAGTCCCTGCACAACCGGCTCGGGAGCGCGGACCAGGTGCGCCTGGAGCAGGTCCAGGACTCGATCCGGACCCTGGAGACCCGCCTGGCGAGCGAGCACGGCAGCTGCACCGTGCTCGACGAGGAGCCCCAGGCGATCCCCGACGACAACGGCCAGGAGCAGATCGAGGAGAAGAACGCGATCATGAGCGAGCTGACCGCGCTCGCGCTCTCCTGTGACCTGACCCGGGTGTTCTCGGTCCAGTGGTCCACCGCCGGCAGCTCGGTGGTGATCTGGCAGGTCGGCGCCACCGACAGCCTGCACCAGACCAGCCACGACGAGGCCGCCCCCCAGCCCACGGTGCACGCCGCGACGGTGTTCACCATGGAGAACCTGGCGGTGTTCCTGGACACCCTGGCGGCCACCCCCGAGGGCGACGGCAACCTGCTGGACCGCTGCTCGATCCTGTGCACCTCGGAGCTCAGCGACGGCTACGAGCACGCCAACGACGAGTACCCGATCCTGATCGCCGGCAAGGGTGACGGCCGGCTCAAGGGCGGCTTCCACGAGCGGGCGACCGGCAACCGGAACGCGAGCGACGGCGTGCTGACGGCCGTGCACGGCGCCGGGGTGGCGATGAGCAGCTTCGGCGCCGACGAGGGCTACACGACCAGCACGGTGGGCAGCGTGCTGACCTGATCGCCCGCCCTGTGGCAAGGTCCGAGTCCATGTTCGCCACCCCGCTGACCCTCGCCGGCTTCGCCTTGCGCCACGGGGCCTGGGTGAAGCTGGCCAGCCAGCGCCTGACCCCGACCCTCATCGCACCGGGCCAGACGGCGATCCCGGAGTTCTCCCCCATCGAGGGGAGCGAGCTCGCCGCCTTGAGAGAGGCCAGAAGCCGCCGAGACGCCCTGGCGCCCAGCGTGACCTGGACCGCGGTGGTCTTCGAGGGCCGCCTGGCCGGCCGGGACGTGCTGGTGGTCGAGTGGCACTGGTCCTGGGCCTTGCGGTCTGGCCGGGTGTTCGGGCGGCTCGGCCGGAGCGAAGACGGGAGCGTGACCCTGGACGAGGTGCTCCAGGTCGCCCCGGATCGGGACACCGAAGGCTCCGCGAGCGTGCTCCTGGCGCTGGGCGACGGACCGCGGGCCGAGGCGGACGCCGGCATCCAGGCTCACCGGGAGGTCATCGAGGCCGTGGTCCTGGACCAGGACGGCGAACCGGTGCCCGAGGCCTGGGTGATGATGGGCGGG
>CAYFPX010000272.1:0-9172 GCA_964344945.1 uncultured Enterobacterales bacterium | reverse complement strand
CAGGGTGCAGCGGGCCTCCAGGGCGTCCCAGATGCCGTCGCCGTCGGTGTCGAGGTCGTCGGTGGGGTCTTCGGGGTCGATCTCCCAGTCCCCCACGGCGCCGTCCAGGTCGCGGTCCTCCACGCCGTCGGGCACCCCCCCGGCGTCGGTGTCCTCGCCCAGGGGATCCGTCGTGGTGGTCGGGTCGGCGTCGGCGGTGAAGCAGACGTCGGCCTCGCCGTCGTCCCAGGGCACCTCGGCGCCGACCTCGATGCTGTCGAGCAGGCCGTCGGTGTCGCCGTCGCAGGCGGCGGGGTCGCTGCCATAGACCAGGACCTCGTCGCTGTCCGCGAGGCCGTCGTCGTCGGTGTCGGAGTCGGTGGGGTCGGTGCCCGCGGCGATCTCTTCCGGGTCCGTGAGGCCGTCGCCGTCGGCGTCGATGGTCAGCTCGTCGGACAGGGCGTCCCCGAGCTCCCTGAGCCCGTCCAGGCCCGCCAGGTCACTGTCCAGGGTGGTGGCCCCGGAGTACTGGCCGGTGGCGAAGGCGACCTGGAAGACCGTGTCGGCCGAGAGCCCGACCAGGCCCTCCAGGTCCGTGCGAGGCAGAGCGAAGTCCAGGTGCCAGTCGGCGTTGCCGCCGAAGCCCACCTCGGCCTCGCTGAGCCGGAAGATGTCCTCCATGGCGGGGGTGAGGGCCGAGCTGAGGCCGAGGATGGCGTCCAGGCCCTCGCCACTGGTGGGTCCGTACAGGAAGACACTGGGAGAAGGCCCCGTGAGCACCACGGCCACGTCCAGGGCACTCGGGTCCCCGTCCAGATCGAGCACGGCGGCCCAGGAGCCGGCCTGCAGGTAGTCCTGGCTGCTGCTCTGCCAGGGGTCCTCGCGCAGGCGCACGCGCAGGAAGACCGTCTCGTCGTCGGCGGTCCAGTGGCCGACCGGGAACAGGGTGTCGCCGACCAGGTCCACGGGGTCGCCGCCGACGTGGTCGTCCTGGGGCTCCTCGGGCACCGCTCCGGCCACGGTGATCGGGGTCCAGGCATCGTCGGCCGGCCAGGTCGTAGCCAGGGTCAGCGGGACGGGCAGCAGGAGCAGGGACAGCATGTTCGGACGCCTCCACCCTTCCTTTTCGCCCAGAGCTCTGGACAAGTCAAGAGACAACCTCCAGGGATGTCGAGCTGGATGGACGGTTACGGCGGATCCATGACCGAGACTCCCCGGCCTGCCGCCACCGTCGTCGTGCTCCGGGACAGTCCCCGGGGCCCCGAGATCTTCATGGTCAAGCGCTCGGGCAAGAGCGGCTTCATGCCCCACGCCCACGTGTTTCCCGGGGGGCGTGTGGACCCCGAGGACAGCGACACGCCCGTGGTCGGCGGCGACGGTGACCACCCCCGGATGGGGCTCTCCCGCGAGCTGGCTGTGGCCTACCAGGTCTGCGCGGTGCGCGAGACCTACGAAGAGGCCAACGTCCTGCTGGCCGAGGGCGAGCCCCACGAAGAGGAGCGTCGCGCGCTCAACGCCCGGGAGACCACCTTCGTCGAGGCCGCCCGCCGGCGGGGCTGGGTGGTGGACGGCTCGCGGCTCGTCTACTGGTCCTGGTGGATCACTCCGCGCCAGGAGCGTCGCCGCTACGACACCCGGTTCTTCGTGGCGGGGGTCGACCGCGAGCGCACCCTGGACGCGGCCCACGACCGCAAGGAGACCGTGGACTCGGCCTGGTGGACCGCCGGCGAGGTGCTGGACCGCTTCGCCGGGGGGGAGATCTTTCTGGCCCCGCCGACCTTCATCACGCTGAGCGAGCTGCGGGAGCTGGACACGGTCGACGCGGTCCTGGCGGCCGGGCGGGCGCGCCGACCACCGCCGATCGAGCCCAGCGTGGGCACCGAGCCCGACGGCTCCCTGGCCATCGTGATGCCCGGCGATCCCGAGCACTGGCAGCCCGAGCCCGTCGAAGGCCTCCCCCGCCGGCTGGTGATGTCCCAGGGGCGCTGGATCCGCCGCTGAGACGGCTAGATGACCGCGGCTCGTCATTCGCGCCGGGGTCATCTATGGTCCCAGGCGTGTGCTGGACCCTCCTGCTGCTTGCGCCGGCCCTGGCCTCGAAGCCCGCGCGGGTGCCGCGCGCCAAGCCGCCCGTGGTGGTCTGGCAGGAGGGCCTGTCCCGCGAGGTGGTGCACGTGAAGGTGGTGGCGGGCAGCCCTCGGGTACCCGCGCCTGCGGGCGCCCGGGTGGCCCCGCTGTTCAGCCGGGACCCGGCGACGCTGCGGGCCGACCGTCGCACCTTCGACCCGGAGCAGCGGCTCGCAGACCTGACCCGTTGGTACCGAGTCGTGGCCCCGCCAGGCCAGGGGGCCGCGGTCGCCACCGCTCTGAACGCCGAGCCCTGGGTGGAGTGGGCCGATCTGGCGCTGCTGCCGGCCCCGCCGCCGGGAGACCTGGACCCGGTGACGCCGGACCTCACCGGGCACCAGGACTACCGGGGGGCCGCCCCGGACGGCTTCGGCTTCCACGACCTGGGCCTGTGGCCCGCCGCCGATGGCCGCCACGTGACCGTCGCCGACCTGGAGTACAGCTGGCTGTCGACCCACGAGGACCTGGAGGCGACCGCAGACGCCCAGGTCTGGGGCTACGACGTGGCCCTGTACCAGTCCCACGGCGTGGCGGTGCTCGGGCAGCTGGTGGCGGGCGACAACGGCTACGGGGTCACCGGGCTGGTGCCGGCGGCGACGCCGGTGGTCGTGCACCCCTTCGTGGACGCCACGACCTACAGCGTCGCCGACGCTGTCGACGCCGCGGTGTCCCTGCTCGAAGCCGGGGATGTCCTGCTCATCGAGCAGCAGGCCTACGACCCTCGCGTGGGCAGCTACCTGCCGGTGGAGTGGGACCCCACCGTCTTCGACGCCATCTCCCTGGCCGTGGCGAAGGGCATCGTGGTGGTGGAGCCGGCGGCCAACGGCGCCCAGGACCTCGCGGCGGCGGAGCTGGGAGACTGGTTCGACCGGAGCGTGCGGGACAGCGGCGCCATCCTGGTCGGTGGAGGGGCCAGCCCCCGGAGCGGCCTGACCCCTCGGACCTGGGTGCAGTGGGGCTCGAGCTACGGCCCAAGGGTCGACGTCCAGGGCTGGTACGACTCGATCGCCACCGCCTGGACCGACGACACGAGCACGGTCACTGCGGACCTCTTCCTGCCGGCCAGCGGCGACGCCCGGCAGGGGTACACGAGCCAGTTCGGCGGCACCTCCGGCGCGTCGCCGATGGTGGCCGGCATCTGCGCGGCGGCGAACAGCGTGGCCCTCGATCTGCACGGCCAGCCCTTCGACCCGCTGGACCTGCGGGCGCTGCTGGTCGCCACCGGCACGCCCCAGCCCGAGAGCGACGCCGCCCAGCACTGGATCGGGCCCCAGCCCGATCTGCAGGGGGTGCTGCGAGCGGGGCTGCTCCCGTAGCGGGCCGGTGGCCCGCGGCTTCGGGCTTCGGGCTAGATCGGGCCGTCGCTCACGGTGTCGGCGAGGGCCGCGGCGCGGGTGGCTTTCTTCAGCTTGTGGCGCACGCCCGGGGACAGGTCGATGGCGCAGAGCACCGTGCGGCCTGCGCGGCCCATGACCCGGGCACGCACGGCCAGGGCCTGGCCGTCGGGCAGCCTGAGCCTCAGGGTCAGCCGCGTGCCGCGCTTGGGGTGGGGGAGCTCCATCGGCAGCGGCAGCGCCTTGTTGCAGAGGTGGGTCTTCCAGTCCCGGATGAGGTTCCGGGGGTCGACCCAGGTCACCTCGGCCCGCGGATCGCCCTCGGCCCAGGTGACCTTGGGGTCGAAGACGGTCTCCTGTGAGGCGACGCTGGTGGTGCTGTAGACGCTGCTGGTGGACCAGGTGCTGGCGACGGAGCGGGAGTCGCTCGCGGCGGTCTGTTCGTCCTTGCGCAGCTCCCGCAAGGCCTTGCGGTCCTGGGACTCCTTGGGGTCCAGGGAGGTCTTCAAGGCCTGGTTGATGCGGGCGCGGCCGCGCTCCTTGGGCGGGCCGGTCACGCTGCTGCTGGACGGGTTCCAGGTCTGGCTGCTGCGGAGACTGCCCGAGGTGTCCTCCCGCGGCTTGCGGCCCTTCTTGGCCTCGTTGGCGGCTCCACCGCGGCGGGGGCCGCTCCGGGACACCACCGACGCCGTCAGGCTCGCCATCATGCGTTCGGAGGTGAACGAGGTGGAGCCGGCCGAGCGCTCCTCGACCCAGTGCTCCAGCAACTCCCGGTCCCCCGTGGTCATCTCGGCGATGCGGGCGGCGTAGCGGAAGGCCTCGCTGCGTGGGTCCTGGCGGGCCTTCACGACCACGATGTCGGCCATCACGGTGTCCGGCAGGCCGGCGAGCTCCAGGCGCATCTCGGCCCTCTCGCCCACCTCGAGCTCGGCGTCGGCGGTGAAGCCCAGGGTGTCGTCCTGGATCCAGCTGGCCGTGCCGAAGCTCATCAGCCCCTGGTGCTTCAGGGCGATGCTGGCGTTGAAGTCGAGGCGAGAGGCCAAGGTGCCCCCTTGGACCTCTTCCTTTTAGGCAGATCAGGGGTCGGCAGGCAAGATCCTGACTGTCTGCATCTGTCGCCGGACCCGTTTGACAGGGGTAGGGGAACGCGGTGAAGGAGACCGCCCTGTACCCGCCCCTGAAGCGCTTCCTCGAGGGGCAGGGGTACACCGTGAAGGGCGAGGTAGGGCCCTGTGACGTGGTCGCTGTCCGCGACGGCGAGCCCCCGGTGGTCGTGGAGCTGAAGCGCACCCTCAACCTGGAGCTGGTGCTCCAGGCGGTGGACCGGCTCTCTCTCACCGACACCGTGTACCTGGGGGTCCCCGAAGACGCGCCGGCGCTTCGGCGGGGCAAGCGCAAGCGGGTGCTGCGTCTCCTGCGCCTGCTGGGCTTCGGGGTCGTGACCATCTCGGTGGCGCCGGAGCGGGTGTCGGTGCTGCTGGACCCCGGGCCCTACGGAGGGCCTCGGATCTCCAAGGCCCGCCAGCAGCGCCTGCTGGGCGAGTTCGCCCGCCGGGTGGGGGACCCGGTGGCCGGGGGCAGCGATCGGCGCCGGGGGCTCCTGACCGCCTACCGCCAGCGGGCCCTGGCCATCGCTCGCCACCTCGCTGAGCACGGCCCCACCAAGGCAGCGGTGGTGGCGGGTGCGGTGGAGGACCCCAAGGCGCGAGAGGTGCTCTATCGGGACGTCTATGGGTGGTTCGAGCGGGTCGACCGGGGGATCTACGCGCTGACGCCCAAGGGCCGGACCGAGCTCTCGGGCTGGCCTGCTCAGAGAGGCTCGATCACCTCGTAGAAGAACGCCGGGCGGTCGGCCTCGTCCCAGGCCCCGGGGTCGAGCGGGGCCTCGTCGGCTCCCAGGATCGCGACGCTGTAGCCGCCGCCGGCTGCCACCGAGGTGCTGAAGTCGTAGCCGTAGACCCCGGCGGCGTTGGTCTTGATGTTCTGGGTCGCGGTGCAGGACGCTGGGGCGTTGCCCGGGCCCCACACGTCGACGATGGCGTAGCTGTGGGCCACCGTCAGGTCCGGGCTGGTGCTGTAGGCGGTGACCCGGACCAGGCTGTGGTCGGTGACCGTGTCGTTCCAGGTGCAGTGGACCGGCAGGCCCGACCCACTGTCGGTGTGCCAGCTGTAGAAGTGCTCGATCCCGACCGAGGTGTCCGAGACCCAGACCACGCCGCCGTTGCGGGCGTCGTCGGCGCTGCGCTCGACGGTCAGGTCCTCGAGTCTCAGGATGCCGCTTCGCAGGGTGGCGATGCGGGTCTGGTCGCAGTCCCGGCCGAGCTCTTCGCAGTAGCCAGCGGGCTGGTCGGAGCCGTAGATCGCGAGCCCCGTGGCGCCGGCCATCACGTCGATGCGGGCGTTCTCGCCGGCGTTCTCGGTGCCGTCGATGCGCAGGGCCTGGTGTTCGCCGTGGGGCTCCAGGTGGATGCCGCTCGGGGCGATGACGCCGTAGCCGTAGTCAGTGGGCGTGAAATTGCGGCCGAAGCTGACCAGGTAGAGGCCGCTGGCGTGGGTGTTGTACTGGCGGACCGCGGCGGTGGCGAAGCCGGCTTCGGACCAGTCGTGGTCGGTGATCCGGGGGCCGTTGACGTAGAACTTCAGGGCGGCGGTGCTGTTGCAGTCGGCGAACGCCATCGAGTCGTCGCACTCGGGGGTCTCGTGGAACATCTGCACGAGCTCGTGGGCGTCGCTGGCGCCGGGGGGATCGGTCCGGTTGTCCATGGTCCAGCGGTTGTCGTCGAGCCACTGGTAGCCGCGGTCGTGTTGGTGCCAGAGGTTCTCCAGGTTGGCGCGGTCGGGGTCGGTCCAGGGGTCGTCGTTCTGGACGGCGGCGACGGCCTCTTCGTCGGTGTAGCGGTCGGGGTCGGCGTTGCCGGTGTCGGGGTGGGTGTGGTCGGCACTGGCCCATGAGTCGTGGCCGTGCTGTCCGGTGGCGAGGTCCTCGTGGTCGTGGTCGGCGACGGTGGCGTCGTCTGCACCACAGGCGAGCAGGAGCAGGAGCGTCATGGCGGCCTCCCGGCGTGGGCCAGTGGCCACCACGGTACCGGAGGACCGTGCCGGGGCAGTGCGGTCGCCGACGGAGTGTCCGAATTGCGGTCACTCGGGCACCGCAGACCCTTCTGCGAGCCCTGAGTGTCCGGAATCCGGACACCCACCACCGGCGAGTCCGAGCGCGTTAGCCAGGGCACGGCGGGTGTTGCCGTCCTGGTGGTGGCCCCGGTCTTCAAAACCGGTCGAGGCGTGTCGAGAGGCACTGTCTGGTGGGTTCGATTCCCATCACCCGCCGCCACCACCGCCGAGCGGAGCGCAGCGCAGCGAGGTGGTGGTGTCGCCCGGCGATGGGGCCCCACCGATGACAGCGAGGCGCAGGCGAGCGGCCGGAGGGCCGTAGGGCCGTAGGAGGGTTCGAGTCCCATGACCCGCCGCCTTGACCACGAGCGGCTCACCCGCGTGAGAACCGGCTGCGGCCCACGGGCGGCGCACGCATCCGCTGGGTTGAGTCTGCCGGGAGCCATTGCTATGACCATCCAGGCGCCAGCCCAGCGACAAGGAGCGGGAATGGACGGTCGCTGCCTGTCTGCTGGCTCAACCGCCGAGGCCGCACCCAGGGTGCGCATCGCTAAACGGGAGGCGCAGGCGTGAGCACGCCCTACCACGCACGCTACTTCGCCCACGAGCTGACGCGCCGCCGTCCGGCCACGGGTGTGGACCGGATCTCGCGGTCGCTCTTCGATGCATGCGTCGACCTCAATCCCCACCAGATCGACGCGGCGCTCTTCGCCGTGCGCTCGCCCATCTCCAAGGGCGTCCTGCTGGCCGATGAGGTGGGCCTGGGCAAGACGATCGAGGCCGGGCTCGTCATGTGCCAGTACTGGGCGGAGCGGCGCCGCAGGCTGCTCGTCGTCTGCCCCGCGTCGCTCCGTAAGCAGTGGGCGCTCGAGCTGGAGGAGAAGTTCAACCTTCCGGCCGTCGTTCTCGACTCACGTACCTACCGCCGCTGCATCGACGAGGGCAAGCCCTCGCCGTTCGACGCGGACCGCGTGGTCATCGTCTCCTTCCACTTCGCCAACCGGATGAGGGAGCAGATCCGGCTGCAGAGGTGGGACTTGGCCGTCATCGACGAGGCGCACAAGCTCCGCAACGTCTACCGCGGCTCCAACAAGATCGGGCGCGGCATCAAGTGGTGCCTCGACGACACGCGGAAGCTCCTGCTGACCGCGACGCCACTCCAGAATTCGTTGGTGGAGCTCTACGGGCTGGCGCTGCTCGTCGATGATCGCTACTTCGGTGACCTCGCGTCCTTCCGGTCCCGGTTCACGACGGTCGGCGCCGACTTGGACGAGCTGCGAGAGCGCCTGCGACCCTTCTGCCACCGCACGCTGCGGCGGCAGGTGCTCGAGTACGTCAGGTACACCGAGCGCCGAGTGATCACCCGTCCGTTCCGGCCCTCGGACGAAGAGCACCGGCTCTACGAGGCGGTGTCGGAGTTCCTGCAGCGCACCGACACGTACTCGGTCCCAACACAGCAGCGGCACCTCACCACCCTGATCATCCGGAAGATCCTGGCCTCGTCGTCGCTGGCCGTCGCCGGAACGCTCGACACGCTGAAGGACCGGCTCGTCGCGCTTCGGGAGGGCCTCGTCGAACAGCGCACCCTCGCCGAGCGCATCATCGACGCGGAGGAGCTCGAGGACGAGCTGCTCGACGAGCTCCTCGACGCCGACCCCGGGAGCGAAGACGCCACACCGGACCGACCCGCCGAACAGGTGGACCGCGCGAAGCTCGACCTGGAGATCGCGGAGTTGTCCCGGTACGCGGCCTGGGCCCGCGGCATCGCCACAGACGCCAAGACGCGGGCCTTGATCCAGGCGCTGGACGTCGGCTTCGCGGAGATGGCGAAGATGGGAGCGGCTGGGAAGGCGCTGATCTTCACGGAGTCACGGCGGACGCAGCGGTACCTGTGCGAGTTCCTGGAGGCCAACGGCTACACGGGCCAGATCGTCCTGTTCAGCGGCAGCAACTCGGGCCCGGAAGCGCGCACGATCTACGAGCGCTGGCTCGAGGCGAACCGAGACACGGGGCGAAGCAGCGGGTCTCGCGTGATCGACACGCGCACGGCGCTGATCGATCACTTCCGGGACCACTGCCGCGTCATGATCGCGACCGAGGCGGCCGCCGAGGGCGTGAACCTGCAGTTCTGCTCGCTGGTCGTGAATTACGACCTGCCCTGGAACCCACAGCGGATCGAGCAGCGCATCGGGCGGTGCCATCGATACGGCCAGAAGCACGACGTCGTGGTGATCAACTTCCTCAACGAGCGGAACGAGGCGGACCAGCGGGTCTACGAGCTGCTGGAGGAGAAGTTCAGCCTGTTCTCCGGCGTGTTCGGCTCGTCCGACGAGGTGCTGGGCAGCATCGAGTCCGGCGTCGGTTTCGAGAAGCGCGTCCTGGCGATCTACGACCGGTGCCGTTCGAGCGCCGAGATCGAGGCGGCCTTTGCGGCTCTACAGGACGAGATGCGCGCGAGCATCGACGAGCGCCTGGCCGCCACGAGGCAGCACCTGCTTGAGCACTTCGACGAGGAGGTCCACGCCCGGCTCAAGATGCAGCTCGACGACACGAAGGAGCATCTCGACCAGGTAGCACGGATGTTCTGGGTGGCGACCCGCTACGTGCTCCGGGACCGCGCG
>CAYFPX010000271.1:3468-9191 GCA_964344945.1 uncultured Enterobacterales bacterium | reverse complement strand
AAGTCCAGCGACGGGAGGACTTGAAGACACCCAGTCAGTTGCCAGCCTGCCGGGTCGGTGCCGACAGCGCCTCGGGGGGCATGACCCGGATGCGGCGGTAGCGCTCTCGCGAGAGAGGCCAGATCGGGGGCAGGACCTTGTCCAGCACAGTCACCAGCACCCCGGCGACGACCAACCAGGAGGCCCCGACCAGGCCGAAGGCCAGACCGATGAGTCCGGTGACCGCTGCCGCGGCCCCCAGGCCCTGCAGGACCGCCCGGAGGGCGAGGGCGAACAGGATCGACCGGACCGAGGCGACCGCATCGGCGTCCTGGGGCCGGGCGACCTTGAGCGCCTGCCGGAGTCGCGTCCAGGCCCGCCGCCGGTGGCGACGCTTGAGCTCGTAGATCCCCAGCAGGAGCCGCGCGGGGAAGCGGGTCCGGGGGGCGTCGACCGCGGACTCCAGCTCTTCGCAGGCCCGCCTCAGATCCTCGCGGCGGAACAGGGCGAGCCCGAGGTGGTAGCGGAAGGTGGGGTCACCCGGGAAGTAGTGCAGGGCCATCCGGGCTGCCGCTTCAGCGTCCTCCGGACGTCCCAGCACGTCGGCGAGCACGGCCGTGCCCACGTAGGCCCTCCGGTTGTAGGCATTGGCCAGCACCGCCTGGTCGAAGGCCCGGAGTGCGCCTTCGAGGTCGCCCTCGCCCAGCCGCTGCATCGCCTCGGCGGTGTTCGCGTCCTGCTCACGGCCGCCGACGAAGTGAGCGGGGGCTCCCTCCTCCGGCCCGTCGGACTCGTCGGCCAGGGGCATCACGGCCGGCGAGCGGGACTCGCCGACACCGGTGAGCACCAGGCCACAGTCCGCCGTGTGGTGGAACGCCAGCAGCCGCTCGACGCTCTCGCCAACCGCTGCCTGGACCACGCGGAGCAGCTCGAAGAAGGCCTCGCGACCCTCGCAGCCGCCGTGGTGCTTGAAGCGGTAGAGGTAGAGCAGGAAGCTCTCCTCGAGGGTGGGCTGGCTCACGAAGAACAGGCGGTGGTGGGAGCCGTCGTCGACGAACTTCACCTGGACGGCATCGAGCTCGCCGGGGTCTCCGAAGTACCGCCGCAGGAACGCCGCCACCTCGCCCGCGAACTCGCCACCGAGGGAGCCTTCCTGGTCGGGCCCCTGGATGGCGCTCCAGCCGTAGCGCTTGTAGTACCTGTGCCGGAGCTGCGCTTGCGGCAGTGCTGGACCTCGGCGTCGACGACCTCCTGGTCCTCGTACCGCATGGGGGCCAGGGCGATGCGCCGCTGGTAGAGACGGACGGAGGCCTCGAAGCTGTACCGCCGCACCACGCCGTCCCGTCCGACGATCTCGACCGGGAAGTCGACGAGCTGACTGTAGTCCTTGCGCTGGTAGCGCCTGAGCTTTCGAACCTTGTCCACGGGCGGGTCTGCTCCAGGTTCACGGTACCACTGCGCCGTTGGGCCGTGCCACCGCATCTCGAGGCGGGACGCCGCTGCCGTCCCTGTCCCCCGCATCGGCTTGCACGCTCCCTGGATCCAGGCCCTCATGGAAAATGAGACAGAAGGTGAAATGCCCACCTCGCACGCGCGTAGACCGCGTGCACACCCACAGGGGAGGCCCCCGATCGCACTTCGACTCCACACCGCCGACATCAACGAGCCCGACCGCATCCTCGCCGCCTGCGCTGGCGATGAGCAGGCCCGGGACTGGATCGTCCGGCACTACACCCCGCCGATCTACCGGTTCTGCTACCGGCTGCTCCGCAACGAGCAGGACGCGCGGGATGTGTCCCAGGAGACCCTGCTGCGCGTCCTGAAGAACCTCCATCGCTACGACCCCAAGCACCGCTTCACGACCTGGGCCTTCACCATCGCTCGCAACGCCTGCATCGACCTGCAGCGCAAGCGCAAGCGGATCGGCCCGTCGACCGAGCGGGAGGTCGTGGACCCCGGGCCGTCGCCCCTGGCACTCACCCAGCAGCGGCTGCGTGCCGAGCGGCTGGAGAGGGCCCTGGCCGAGCTCCCGGACAAGTACCGGGAGATCCTCGTGCTCTACCACTTCGAACACCTCAAGTACATCGAGATCGCCGACGTGCTGGGCATCCCGCTGGGGACGGTCATGAACCGGATCTTCCGGGCTCGCCGCCGCCTGCGGGTGATCTACGAAGACCAGGAGGCCTCGTGAGCCACCACCTCAGCGATGCCTTGATCGAACACTTCGCCCTCGGCAACCTCGACGAGGCCGAAGCGGTCGCAGCGGCGGCGCACATCGACCGCTGCGCCCACTGCGCCACCCGGGCCGCGGGCGCCGAACCCCTGGCGGGGGCATTTGCCGAGGTCGAAGACCCCGCGCTCCCCGCGGGCCTGGTGGACGAGATCCTGGCCAGAGCGGCGGAGCTGCCGGCCGAAGGCGAGCGCCTGCCCCGCCTCAGGCCGGAGCTCTGGGCGGCCGGCTCCCTGCTCGCCGCAGCGGCGGTCCTGCTCGCGCTGACCGGGGGCCTCACGCCCTGGGTGGCCGAGATCGGCACTTCGGTCCGTGCCGCCCTCGTGGGCGGCGGAGCCCTGATAGCGAGCAGCCCCGTGTCCGCAGGCGCCGTGGCCATCGGCGCGACCGTGGCGCTGGTGTTGGGCGGTGTCCTGGTCGTGCTTCGGGGTCGGGACCGGCGCCGGTGAGTGCGGCCCTGCTGGGCCTGTGGCTGGTCCTCTCCCCGGCCTGGCCCCAGGACACCCGCCCCTCCGAGTCCGAAGACACCCTCGCCCGCATCGAGGCGCTCGAGGCGCGGCTGTCCGAGGCCGAGGCCCGGCTGCAGGCGGCCGAGCAGCTGGCAGAGCCCACGGGCCTGCGGGGGACTTCGGGCGGGGTGGTGGTCGAGAAGGGTGAGACCGTGCGCGACGCCGTCGCCCTCGGCGGCCCCGTCGAGGTCTACGGCCGGGTGAAGGGGCCGGCCGTCGCCTTCGGCGGCGACGTGGCGGTGCACGCCGGCGGGCAGGTCGAGGGCGACGCCGTGGCCTTCGGGGGCGAGGTCCGGGTCCAGGAGGGCGGCGTGGTGCGCGGCGACCGCGTGGCCATGGCGCCGACCGGGCGCTCCGCCTGGCTGCCAGCCCTCACCGATCCCAGCGGGCAGGGCCGGGACCTCGCTCGCCAGCTCGTGCTCCTGCTCACCTTTGCCGGCGCAGGGGTCCTGCTCGTGGGGCTCTTCCCCGCACACGTCGCCCGCATCGCGCGGGACCTGGAGGAGCGTCCCTGGCAGGCGGGGGTCGGGGGGGCCGTCGCCACCATCGCCGGCGGGGTGTCCGCCCTGGTGCTGACCCTCACCATCGTCGGCATCCCCCTGGCCCTGCTCATCGCGGCGCTGCTGGGGCTCGCCTGGCTCCTGGGCTTCGTGGGCCTCTGCCAGGTGGTCGGGGACCGCCTGCCGTGGATGGGCATGGGCGCCCGTCGGTGGCTGGCCTTCCTCGGCGGCGTGGCGCTGCTCGCGTTCTTCGGGGCCCTGCCGGTCATCGGCCAGCTGGGGCTCGCGGCCGGCGGGCTCTTCGGGGCGGGGGCGGCGGTCCAGACCCGCCTCGGCACCCGGCCAGTCAGCTGAGCCAGGCGCCTCGGGCCGCCAGCAGCGCCATCACCGCGCCGGTCGCCAGCCACGTGCTGCGCTCGCCCACGAGCACCTCGGCGGCCGACCAGTCTCCCCCGGTCTCGGACCACGGCCTGGGGATCCAGCGGGGCACCCGGGCCAGGTAGTCGTCGTAGGGTCCTCCGAGCTGCCTGGAGAGGTGGGCCTCTTCCCACCGGACGACCAGGCTGTAGTGCACGGCCAGGAATGCGGTCCACGCCAGCATCCACCCGGGTCCGCCGGTCACGCCGACCCCGAGCCACAGCAGGCCGTTGCCCAGGTACAGGGGATTGCGAACCCAGGCGAAGGGCCCGGCATCGACCAGGCACCACTCGGAGGTCTCCCTGGTCCGAGAGCGGGCGCCCAGGTGGCCGACCCCCCAGGCCCGCAGGCCCAGTCCAAGGGCAATGGGCAGCCAGGCCAGGGCCCACAGGGACAACGGCGGGCGAGCGAGCACCAGCTGGGCGAGCAGCAGGGGCACCGGGGCCACCCCCCTGATCCGGAAGAGCCAGCCCCCGAGCCGCAAGGCGGTCGGGGACGACCCGTCGGGAGGAGCTATGGCTGAGCGCTCAGCAGGCGAGTGCGCAGGGCCTCGTGGAGCTTGTCCGGGTCCTCGACGGTGGCATCGCCGAGGGCCTCGGCGAGGGCGACGTCGCCCTCGCGGGCCTTGTCGTACTCCTCGCCCGCGGCGTCCTGGTCACCCACGCTGACCAACGCGATGGCACGGACCAGCCGCAGGAGGCCCTCGTCCTCGGGGGTCAGGCCGTGGCCGCCCAGGCCTCGGCCAGCGAGGGTGGCGGCGTCGATCCAGTCCTGCCGCCGCAGGGCCAGCTCGCCGAGCCGGAGCAGCGCGGCGGGCTGATCCGGGTCGAAGGACAGGATCTTCTGGTAGTGCTGTGCGGCCTTCTCAGGCAGGCCCATGCGGGCGTCCAGGACGTGGCCCTTGGTGAGGTAGGCGTCGATGACGTCCTCGGGCGCTCGCGCGTGGTAGATGATGTTGTTGTAGATGTTCAGCAGGTTGTTCCACTGGCCTGCGGCGAACAAGCAGCTTCCGATTCCGCGCAGCGCGGCGATGTCGTTGGGCCTGATCTCGAGCGCCTTGTTGAAGCGCTTCTGGGCCTTGTCCATCTTGCCGAGGGCACGCTCGACCTCGCCGAGCCGGGTGTAGATGGTGGCCATCTCGTCGAGGTCGCCAGTGCCGCCGATGAGCTGGAGCAGCTGTCGGTAGACCTTCTCGGCGTCCTTCCACTTCCGGTCGGCGACGTAGAGCGGACCGACGGCCTTGAGGCTGGGCAGGTGGGTCGGGTTGAGCTTCAGGGCCTTGCCGAGCCGGAGCTCGGCGTCGTCCGGCCGCTCCACGCTGAGCAGGGCCTGGGCGAAGTGGTAGTAGTACTGGCTGGCCTCGATCTGGACGTCGAAGTCGTCGAGGTCCCAGCCATCGACGTCGCCCTCGAGTCGCTCGTAGAGATCGACGGAGCCAGCCAGGTCCCCTCGGGCGAAGCGGTAGTCCGACAGGAACCGCAGCGCGTCGACGTTGTCCCCGTCCTGGTCCAGGATCTCGGCGTAGAGCGTGCTCGCGTCGTCTCGGTTGTGCAGGGTGTCGAGCTTGATTCGGGCGGCCTTCAAGAGCGGCTCGACCCGATCGCCCTCCGGCAGCGCACGGGCCTGGCGTCGCAGGGCCTCGACCACGTGCTCCCACTCGCCGCGGGCCGCCCGCAGGGCCTCGAGGGCCCGGGCGGCTTCGAGGTCCGGGTGGTCGCCGGCGCTGGCGCCGTCCAGGTAGCGGATGGCCTCGTCGTCGCGCCGCAGGCGCTCGGCATGCACCAGGCCGATCCGCCGCAGCAGGGCGCTGCG
The DNA here is from genome assembly GCA_964344945.1 of uncultured Enterobacterales bacterium. Classification (GTDB taxonomy): domain Bacteria; phylum Myxococcota_A; class UBA796; order UBA796; family CAJQPC01; genus CAYFPX01. The sequence continues at coordinate 3,744 of CAYFPX010000271.1, read as the reverse complement.
CTCGGCGCCTTCGCGGTGCCGCACGAGACCACGGGCGACCTCGACGAAGCCGGTCCAGTCGTTGGCCTGCTCGTTGAGCTCGACGAGGTGTTCCAGGGCCTCGACGTTCTCGGGGTCGGACTCCAGCACCTTGCGCCAGGCTTCGTTCGCCACGGCGGGCTCGCCGATCTTGTCCTCCCAGATCCGGGCGATCTCGGCGTAGAAGTCGACCTGGTCCGCACCCTCGGCGAGGGAGGCCTCCCGGGCGAGCACGCCGACCATGGCGTTCCAGTCCTC
>CAYFPX010000271.1:0-3437 GCA_964344945.1 uncultured Enterobacterales bacterium | reverse complement strand
GGAGCCCTCGGCGATCCGACGCAGCCCTCCCAGGGCCTCCCGGTCCTCCGGGACGTGGTCAAGTGCCGCGAAGAGGGCGGTCCTGGCAGCGTCGAGGTCACCAGCGGTCTCGTGGACCTCGGCGATGCGGCGCTGGACCCCCGCGGCGTCGGCCGGCTCGGCGGCGGTCTTGGCCAGGCCTTCGAGGTACTGCAGCGCGAGCTCGCTCTCACCGCGGGCGCCGGCGATGCGCGCCAGTGCCCCGAGGACCTCGCGGTCTTCGGGCGCCTCTTCGTGGAGCTGGCGGTACAGGTCCCAGGCTTCGTCGGTCTCGGCCAGGTGGTCCGCCAGCAGCGCCCGCATGCGCTCCTGCACACCCGCCTTGAGGGCCTCGGTCCGGATGAGGCCGCTCTGGGCCCTCAGGGTGTCGAACAGGCCTGTCCAGTCCTCCTGGGCCTCCTGGGCCAGGGCGAGCAGGAGCAGGCCCGGCAGGCCAGGCGCGTCGAGAGCGGCAACCGCGGCACCCTCGGCGTCGCCCAGCTCGAGCAGGTCCTCGGCCTTGGCCAGCGCGTCGGGGGTGTCGACACGGTCGTGCAGGGCGGCGAGGGCCTCGGTGTCGCCCGTGGCGCGGAGCAGGCGGCGAAGTCCGTCGAAGGCCTTGCCACGGACGGGGGCGCACTCGAAGGCCTGCCCGTAGCTGACCAGGGCCTGCTCGGCGTCCTCGGCGCCCTCGTAGAGGTGGCCGGCGAAGGTGGCGTGAACCACCCGGACGGCCGGGTCCTCGGAGAGTCCGGCCAGCCGGGCGTGGGTCGCGGCGAGCCCGGCCTTGTCGCCCGCGGCCTGCTGGAGCCGCTCCATCGCGGTCAGCGCGCCCTCGTGGTCGGGGTCGTCGGCGAGCACGGCGGCGTACCCGGACAGGGCCTCCTCGCCGTCGCCGACGAGCTGTTCCTGGAGGCGAGCGGCGTCGTAGGTGAGGCCCGCGGCCTCGAGGGTACGCACGGCCTGCTCGGGCATGCCCAGCGCCTCGCAGAGTGCGGCGAGTGCGACCAGGGGCCGGTCCTCGGCGTCTTCGGCGGCGAGCACGTCGGAGACGGCCTGGACCGAGGCCATCGGGTCGGAGTCGCGCAGGGCGTCGGCGACCAGCGCGGAGATCCGGGCCCGGTCGGCGTCGGTCTGGGCCTCGGCCGCGGCCTTGCGGTAGAGCTCGACCAGCGCGGTGGCGTCGCCGTCGCCCAGGGTGCTCTCCTCGACCAGGGCCAGGGCACCGGGGTGGGCGCCGTCGGCGTCGAGGATGCGCCGGGCGTAGTCCTGTGGATCGCCCTGGCCCAACCGCTCGGCGAGGAAGGCGCTGTCGAGGAGCAACCAGTGGCGCCGCTCGAGGTCGTCGGAAGCGTCGGCCTCCTGGGTCTGGAGGCGCAGGACCTCTGCCCACTGACCCTGGGCGACCATCAGCTCCTTCAGGAGCAGTCGCGCCGGCAGGAAGCCCGGCGAGAGCTCCAGGCACCGACGCAGGCACTCGGTGGCGCCGGCGGCGTCTTCGACCTTCTCCGCCCGGACACGGGCGGCCCGATAGAGGAAGCTCACCACCGCGTTGCTGTCCTCGGTGGCCTCGGCCGCGTTGATCAGCACCTGGGCCAGTCCCGTCCAGGCCCCATCGGCCTCGAGCAGGCGGAGGTAGGCGTCGAGCGATGGCGGGAAGTCGGGGACGTGGTCCAGGGCCCGCTTGTAGAAGTCCCGGGCCCGCTCGGCGTCGGTCAGGCGGAATTCGCAGACAGCACCGGCACGGTGCAGCTGCAGCGCCACGCTGCCAGGCTCGTCGCAGACGATGGCCCGCTGCTCGTAGAGCGCGGCCAGGCTGTCCCACTCCGCGAGGCGGGTGTAGACCCGCTCGAGGCCCTCGAGCGCCGGCAGGTAGCCGCCAGCGATCTCCAGGATGTTCTCGAAGTGCTGCTTGGCGCCGGGCTGATCGTCCAGGCGACCCTCGCAGATCTCCCCCATCCGGAACTCGAGCGTCACCCGCAGGTTCGGGTCGTCGAGGACCTGGATGCGCTCGGTCCAGAATTCCAGCAGCCCGGCCCAGTCCCCCCGGGCGGCGAGGATGCGGGCCACGGCCACGGCAGCCGGCACGGCCGCGGGGTCCTTGGCGACGTCGCGGTAGGCCGCCAGGGCGCCGTCGGTGTCGTCGAGGTGCTGCTCGAGGATGCGGGCCAGGCGGTACTGGACGAAGGGGCGCGTGGTCTCGTCGACGGAGTCGACCTCGGCCTTGAGCTCGTCGATGACGCCGTCCCAGCGGTTGAGGCGAGCCTCGAGCCGCTGCAGGCGGTGACGGACCTCGGGCCCGGCGCCGGCTTCGACGGCCAGGCCGTAGGCGTCGGCCGCGCGCTCGACGTCGCCGGTCTTGAAGGCGTGGACGTCGCCGGAACGCGTGAGCCAGAGCCAGCCATCGGACGCCTCTGCGGCGGTTCCGAGGTCGGCGTACAGCTCAGCCAGCCCACTCCAGTCGGAGGTCCGGCGGTAGAGGGCTTCGAGGGAGAGCAGCGCCGGCAGGTGCCCAGGCCGAGCGGCCAGCGCGGCCTTGTAGGCCTCTGCAGCCCGCTCGGGCCGATCGAGTTCCTGGGCGTAGACCTGGCCACGGCGGGCCTGGGACGCCGCTGCGCGGGCACCGCCGGTCTGCCCGGCCAGGGCCTCGAGGGTGTCGGCCAGGGGCTCCCACTGGGCGCTGGCTGCGTAGAGGTCCCGCAGCAGCTGTAGCGAGAAGTGGTCCCCCGGGTTCCGCCCGAGGCTCTTCTTCAACAGCGTGACGGCCTGATCGTCGCGCTGGAGCTGGTGCCGCGAGACGAGGGCGGCGTCCTGGAGCAGCTCGGCGGCCGCCTTGGCGCCGGTCTCGCTGTCGGCCTGGGCCTCGAGCACGTCGCAGAGCTCCTCCCAGTTGCCCGCGAGGCCCAGGGCGGCCGCGAGCTCCCGCAGGCCGTCGGGCCCGGACTCGCCGGTGTCTACGGCCTCCCTGGCGTACCGCTCGGCCTGGTCTACGTCGGCGAGCCGCAGGCGGCTGAGGCGGGCGGCTTCGACCAGCAGCCGTGCGCGCTCCGCACCCTCGGCGTGGGCGGCCTCAGCACCCAGCAAGGTGATCCGCTCCCGAACCGGGTCGCTGGCCTCGGCGGCGGGCTCGACCGGGGCCTGGGGCGTGGCCGGTGGCAGCGCGACCGCGGCCTGGCTGGGATCGATGAAGTCGCCCGACGGCGGCGCGGACTCCAGGGACATGGCGGCGCCTGCGGCCGCCGGCACCGGCTCGGCCATCGGCGGCGCTGCGCCCAGCGAGATGACCGGGCGGCCCTCGGCGTCGAGGGCGTCGCCCTCCAGGCCGAGCTCCTCTGGCGGGGGGCCGATCTCGGTCTCCTGGTCGGTGGACTCGAGCTGACCCTGCTCCTCCACCTCCGCGACGACAGCGGAAGGGGCCG
>CAYFPX010000270.1:0-9203 GCA_964344945.1 uncultured Enterobacterales bacterium | reverse complement strand
CCGATGGGGAATTCTAGTTGTCGTCGGTGGGGAATTCTAATTGTCGTTGCACAGGGAAGACCTCGCGCGCGCCATCGTCAAGGTGACCCGAACTGGTGCACAGGTCCCCGCCGTTCATCTCGCGCCGAGGAGGGCCAACCTTGTGGTTGATCGCCGGCTCCAGATGGTCTGGGTCCACCGGGTGCTGATCAGGGGGCTCGGCGCTGGCAGCTACGCCTACCACTTCGTCTTGGCTCTCGCCGAGGAGCGGGGTGCGCCTTTAGATCGAACAGACCTGGCGAAGCGAATCGCCCCAGCCAGCGAGGACCCGGATGGCCTGATGCGCAAGCAGAAGGGCCTCGCCAAGAGAGCGATCCTCGAGGCCCTCACCGATGCCGGACGAGAGCTGGGGGTGGACGATCCGTTTCCGACGGGGCCGACGGGGTGCTATCGCAGCGCTCTGGCCCCGTTCGTGGGCGGGTAGCGCCAGCAGGACCCTCGGGTCGCAGACCTCGGCCGGGGAGAGACCGACCTGCCGAGCTACTCGAAGCTGACGTACTTGCAGAGCTCGGCTTCAAGCATGCCGCCGCCCGACGCGCCGGACCCCAGGAGCCAGTCCGTCCAGTCCCCGGGCAGATCGACACGCAGCAGGCCCTCCTCGCGCTCGTCAACCTCGCAGACCAGCTCCACGGAGCCCTGCACCCGGTCACCGTCGGGACGCTCGCGCGTGCTCCGGTCGAGGCACTCCATCTCCGACCAGGAGAGCCACACCGGCGTGTCGGCGGCCACCTGCCAGCTCACCGTGAACCGGCCAGGCGAGAAGCGCATCGAGTCACTGGTGTCGGACTCCAGCTGAGCTTGGAAAGGCAGGCACTTGATCGCGTGGTCGCGCGGCGGCACGGTCCATTCATCGATGGACACGTGGGCACGGGAGCTTGCGCCCAGGTTGAGGAGAGCCTCTGACAGCGCGTCCACCTCGGCGTCGAGCTGCGCCAGCGCGTCCTGATCACCTGCTGAGGCCGCAGTGGCGAGGTCGGTCGCCCGAGTCGCTGTGGCTTCGACCCGAAAGGACAACTCCATCAACCGGTCGAGGGTCGCGGCGTTGCGGGCCCTGGCGTCGGGGTCGCAGGCGTCCTGACGCTCCCGGTCGCAGAGCGTCTGCAGCCAGAGAGTGAGCCGGGTGGTTGCCGCGTCGTAGTCTGCTGCCAGCTTCGTGACCTTCTTCTCCACCGTGGTGCTGAGATTGGCGGAGACGACATCCTCGAGCGCTTCGATAGAGCCTTCGACCGCGACGGTCCTGGAGGTCAGAGCCGTCCCGTAGCTGCTGTTGCAGTCCTCCTTGACGAGCACCGGGTAGGGCGGAGGGCCTGGGCACGTGAGCTCGATGACCTCGTGTCCCACTGGCGGTGGTGGCTGCTTGTGCCATGTACAGGCGAGAACGAGGACGCCAAGGTTCATTCGAGGTTCTCCAGCGGAACTCATGAGTTGTGTACCACATGAGTTCCCTCCGGTACCAGACCTGGCAGCCCGCCTGAGAGAGCTTCGGGCGGCGCGAGGCTGGACCCAGGAGGAGGCCGCCGAGGCCATCGGGCTACACGCCAAGCAGCTTCAGAGGATGGAAGGCGCCAAGGCCAACCCCACGCTGGCGACCCTGGTGGCTGTGGCCGCTGCCTACGGGGTGGACCTCGGGGCTTTGTTCGACTCTGTCTCGTCCTCTGGGGCTTCATCGCAGGGCTGACGACCGAGAGCGGGCCACTGGCCGGTCAGGCAACGGGGGCAGGTCAGTCATCGCCGGCCCGCTGCTGAGCCCGACCTGCTTCCAGCAGGCGAGGCGCGGAGTCTCGACCACTGCGGTGGGATCAGCGAGAGCCGAGGTCGAGCCGAACCACAGCGTCATCCACCTGCGTCCACGTGAGCGGCCGGTGGCCGCTGTTCTGATCCCCGTCGTTCCTGATGGTGGCGATGGCCCCTCTCAGCCGCGCCAGTGTCAAGCAGCAAGGATGGAAGAAGACGCGGTCCAAGGGATCCGTGCCCGGGAGGTTCCAGAGGGCCTCCACCACGACCTCGGCGAGCTGGGGTGGCCAGGCGAAGCCGGTGGGGTGGCTGATCTCGATGGCGCTGGTCTCCCAACGCTGGCAGGCCTGCGACGCCGCGAGGTAGGTCAAGCCGTAGTAGGCGTCCCGCCAGATGGGGCGCCGCGGGTCCGATGTGCCGTGTCGCGAGCGGAAGAAGGGTCCGCGGTTGGACTGGATCTGCACGACCGGGCGAACCCGCTCCACGCCATCCACGAAGCCCAGGAGCGGTCCTTCGGTAGAGCTGCTCACGCGCTTCCCCACACGCCGGATCTGACGCGCTGCCCGGGAGTTGGCGAGCCCGCGGATGAGCTGACCCTCGCTGGAGGCCACGAAGGGGATGCCGAGCGGGTTCTCCGGACGCCCATACAGGAGTTCGATTCCGTTGGGCAGCCGCATGACCGTCGCCGGCCTCACCCCCCACCCTTGGGCGCGGACCTGCGAAGCAGGAGGGTGCACCGAGACGGACGCGCTGATGAGCCTGACCTGCTGCCAGCAGGCTGAGTGCCCGGAGGTCTCAGGGCAGGAGGCCCCTCGCCCTCTGGCGAGCTCAGGACGAATGCCGAAGGGCCAGCGGGGGCCGGTCCACTCCGTCGAGCCTGCTGACAATCCTGACCTGCTGCCAGCAGGTTCGGCTGCCCATGTCGTGCCGGTCCCACGTCCCTTCGACCTACTGTTCGAGAGGGGCCACGGCGCGGTAGGCCTGGCCCGGTGACGACCTCCCCGGAGCTGTGCGCTCCGCGACTCCCAGCTCGTCCACGAGTCGGTTGAGGATGGCCCTCACGGTCGAGTGGCCGAGCTCGAGCATGGCGCTCACCTGCCGAGCCGACAGCTGGCCGTGGTCCACGAGGGCCTGGTGGACCCGCGCCGTGTTGTCCGCTCGGGACGGAGCACGGTTCTTCTGGGGCGAGTTGGTGTCCGGGTCCGGAGCCGTGGACCTGACGTGTACGCGAACCACTACACGGCCCACCCGCTCGACCGCTCCCATCTCCCACCCGAGATGAGCGACCAGCCTCTTGCAGCGGGAAGCCCCCTGTCCCTGCCGATGGGCCAGCCTCAGGTCCGTGAGCAGGCCGTGGACGCGCGGGTTCCGGGACCAAACGCCCTCGAACCAGCCGTCGACCAGTCTGACCGGCCCGGCGAGCAGTCCTGGGCTGGAGACCTCGACGGTGTCGGTCCAGACGCTCACGTCGATCGGCTCGGCCCAGAGGGCCAGCCGGTAGCTGCGATGGGCCACTGCGTTGTGGAGCAGCTCCAGGAAGAGGCGCCGTACGACGTCGCGTTGGGTCGCCTCGACGCCCAGCTTGAGCGCCAGCTCGTTCGCCAGGGCCTCCACGGCTGAGGGAATCGGCGTGCCCAGGACGCGCTCGTTCGAGGGCATCGTGTCGCGGGCCTGGCTCTCCGCGTACCGCTCGCGGTAGAGCAGCAGACGGATGCTGGGCACGCCTCCGAGCGCACGGGAGCCCAAGCAGACCGCCCCGGCCACGCTCAGGGAGTCCGAGGCGTGCCAGAGGTCGGGGTGCTCAGCCAGCCCGACGCCGGCACCGTCGACGAGTCGACCGGCGAGCTGCGGGGAGATCGTATCGGGCGCTCCCCAAGGGAATCTCCGGGCGTCGCAGGCTGCGAGGCCGGCCTGGTCCTGCAGCGCCTCCATCTGGGCAGTGGTGGCCTCCCGAGGCTGACCCCGATCGAGGACCCAGGCGACGTCGCCATCTCGGCAAGGACGAAGTTCCCTGCGGTGCTCAGCGACGCTGACGCGGACATCCCCGCCCACGACCTCGGAACGGACCACGGGGGGTGGAGAGAGGGCATCCACCGCCGACGCCACGAGAGCCGACGGGTCTCGGGCGCCGCTACCTTCCACCGTGAGCTCGCCGCCCCCGTCGTGGTTGGCGAGCGCCGCAATCCACTGCCGGATGACGACGGCGTCGGCCTGGCAGCGACCGTGCATCACAGCTCACCACTGTCTGGGCTGTTGGCATCCAGTTCGCCGCCATCGCCACCGGAATCCGCCGGCGGAGCCACTGCTGCCTGGTCCAGCCGATCATCCACCCAGGCGAACACGCGCACCCCCGGGTCGCGAGGGCGACGCGCAGGTCCCGGGCGCCGAAAGACAGCAGGCGGGCGGCCGGCCCCACGGTGAATGCTGAGCTGGTACCGGCCTCGGTCCCACAGCAGGTGCACCCAGACCACCGTCTCGCCGTCGGTGGCCATGCGGCCCTGACGCCAGAATCCCAGCTCGCGCAACCACGACCACTCCACCCGGACCTCGTCCGTTGGAGGCTCTTCGTGGCCCTCCTCCTCGGCGGCCTCGGGTCCTACGCCTAAGTGGCCGTGCTGCGCAAAGGCCTCCTTCACCCACGCCACGAGGTCCGGGTCCCGCCGCCAAGGACGGTTCGGATCGACGGAGCACCGTCCGAGCTGGTGGTGGTGGCCATCGGCTTCCATCCAGATGGAGCACTCGTCCTCGGTGCGCTCCACGAAGAGCACGGCCGCGTCACCGTGGTCGGCCTCCACCTGAGCCACCCAGACAACCGACCGGTGCCAGGGCCCCGCTGTCGGGGGCGGCGGGCGTCGGCCGCTTCCAGCTGTGCCAGGCCCCGGTGCCGGTGAGTTCTGCTGCTCGACGTGCCGGATGCCAAGGCGGTCGAGGACCTCTCCTGTGACACCCGCCGCGATGCTCTGGAGAGCCGACGAGCTCCCGGTGCCTTCGTCGGCAGGAACTCGCACAGGCCCACGCGCGGCGATGGCGTCTGCACACGCGAAGATGACCGCCGGGGCGCCGTCGAAGAAGTGCTTGAGCTGCCGGTCCTGCCGAGCCACGGTCTTCCAGAGCCAGCGGTTCTCCCGTCGACACTCGGCCAGCTGATGTTTCAGCGGCACCGTCGAGGGAGGCGGACGATCCGGAGGCCAGATCCGTGCAGGGACATGCAGGGCCCGAGCGCGCGTGCCTGCCTCGTCGTGAAGAGTGAGCCCCAGCTCGACCTCACCGTCGAAGGTCGTCGGGAGCCCCCTCATCATGTCCTCCAGCGTGCCGTGGAAGATGGGCCACTCGGCGTCGTGGGTGAGGAGGCGTCGCTGCGCACGGTGGCAGCACCCGTCCTTCGTCCTGGTCGTGAGACTCAGCTCCAGGAGCGGTGGCCTCCGTGAGTCCAGCCCCCGCGCGGCCAGCACCTGGCACCGGAACAGCTGTCGGAGGTCGGGCTGGAGACACTGCAGTGCCGGTGCCCAGGTGGCCAGGCGAAGGGGATCGAGGATCTCGACGTGGGGTTCGACAGGAGCCGGCGTCGCGGGAGGCACGGTCAGCCCCCCTGCTGCGAGCGGTCAGCGGTCCTCCCGCCGAACGAGCCCAGGTCAGCCCGGGCGACTGCATCGGCCAGACCGCGGGGAGTCGGCTCCCGGTAGAACCGCAGCATCACCTCGACCGAGTGCCCCGTGAGAGAGGCCGCGGTCGCAGCGTCGACCCCAGCGTCGATCAACCGGTTCACGACCATGCGGCGGAGCCCATGTGGCGTGAAGCGGGGCACGCCGGCCGAGGCACAGGCTCGACGGAGTCGGTTGCGTACCTGCTCCCGAGCATGCTGGTGGAGGTCGAGCAAGCGGGCGTCCAGTGGGCGGGCCCGAGCGCGGCGACTGAGCTCCTGGAACAGGACCGGGTCGGAGCGCTCCAGTGGGAACCAGCGTGGCGTGGTCTTCTCACCCAGCCGCACCGTGCCCTGGAAGCGATCGAGATCCGCGGCAGTCAGCTTGCAGGCCTCCCCGACGCGCGCGCCGGTCACCGCGAGCACTCGGATGGCGAGACCGGGCTCTCCGCGGACGTGGCCGAGGACGGCCTCGACCTCAGCGGGCCGAGGCGTCCGGTGGCAGATCACGAACTCCTTCTCGTCGACAGCGATGCGGTAGACAGGGAGCACCCGCTCCGGAAGCAGTTCTTCCGCCAGTCCCCACCGCCAGGCCTGGCGGAGCCGGGCGAGCTCGCTCTGCACCAGCCGAGGCGACGCTCCCTCCTTGACCAGGCGAGCGTGAGCGTAGTCCTCCTGGTGGACCTTGGAGAGCGAGCGCACAGACACCTCGCCCAGCCAGGCCTTGTGGTGACGGGCGGCCTTCTCGTAGAAGGCCGCCGTACGCGCGGAGATGCCGCCACGGGCGCGGGGGAGCAGGACCCGATCGTGCTGCGCGGCGACCCAGAGATCGGCGAGCTCGCCGACCGTGCGGACGAGCCCCGGCTTCGAACGCCGCTCCGGCTCCGCCTGGGGCACTCCCTTGGCCAGGAGCCGGCCCAGGATCTCCGCGATCTCGTCGGGCGTCGCCCAACCCGCATGCACGGTGGCCCGTGAGCCGGCAGCGCGGACCTGGTAGTACGCGCGGCCGTCTTCTCGCACGTAGAAGGACGCGCCCTTCGCGGGGTAGCGCTTCACGGCCCGTGCGCTGAGCCAGCCAAGCTTGATGTTCTTCGGTCGACGGAGCTTCACTCGTCCTCCTCCCCGGAGCTCGCCGCCAGCGGGCCGCCGAGCGGGCGCAGCGGGGAAACCGGTCGTCGAGGGCGACGCGGCGGCCTGGCTGCGGCGCGTCGACCGAGCCCGATGGCGTCGAGCCACGGCCCCACCCTCGACCACCGCGTGCGCCGGCCCACCCGGGTGAGCGTCGCAGGCCGCGCCGCCCGCACGTCCGAGGTCCGCATCGACATCATCGCCTGCACCTCATCAACGGAGGCCGGAGTCTCGGGGGCCAGGCCCGCGATCGCCCGCGCCGTGAACGAGAGCAGCTTCACCAGCCGGCCATCAGCGGGCTCCGCACGCGTGATGAGCGCGAAGGCGCGGGGGGAGCACTCCCAGTAGAGGGGCTCGGCCATGGGGACCCAGGCGGTGTCGGCCATGGATGGCCAGAACGGCGACTGCTGGAGCGGTGCAACCTTCTCCAGCTGGAGCGCGGCGCGCTGCTCAGCGCAGGTGACCGGGATGGCTCCGAAGACCTGGTGCGGGACGTCGCCCGCCCCGGCGGAGCGGCGCAGCTCCTCGCCGCTGTCGAACCACGCGATGCCACGGGACTGGTCGAGGCAGGCAAGGGTGCCGAGCGCGGACGCTGCGGCCAGGGTGTCTCGTCGCCAGTCAGCCACTGGGCCTCCTCAGGACCGACGTTAGCGAGCTGATGTCTTCATGTCAATAGGCCCGTCCTTTTGTCAGATCGTCTGCAAGGTAGAGTCAGCGCGTGTCTTCCGCGCACCAGTTGGCCCTACAGGCGCTTCATCCAGGGGGGGGCGGGCCACTCAGCCGGCCGGCCCTCGAGCGGGCTTGGACAGCGGGCGGCCCCGAACTCGCGTCTCCTTGGAAGGAGCTCCTGGCCTTCGACCTTGCGCGGGCGTGCCTGGCGGCTCTACCGCAGCTCGAGCAGCGCTCACAGGTGTGTGATCTGCTGTCGCTCGCTGCGTCCCTGCCATTCCTTCACCCCTGGCCGAGCCTCTTCCTCGCTGTACACGAGCGGGCCGTTGAGCATGCGGACGCCATTCGGAATCTCGACGCAAGCCTGGAGTTGGCCGAGAGGGTGCTGCTCCAGGCCGGCTCACTCGTCGCGCTCGGCCAGGAGCTCGGGTGTCTGGCCATCACGGGGAGCCTGGCGGCCTGTCCGCCGCGGGTGTTGGACTGGGGACCAGGCGGAGCCTGGACGGTTCTGCTCACTGGCCGGTGGACTCCGCCGGAGCCGGTGCCAGACGCTCTTGCCTTGGAGGAGTTCCGAGGTCTTCAGCTCGACGGTGCGGCGAGCGTGTTCTTCTGCCTACCCGCGGCGGGCACGGCGTGGATCTGCGCGACGGGCGGTCAGCCCCAGCCCGCCCAGCCCCAGCTACTCCGTTTGCTGGCGTTGTTGGTCGAGGCTCAAGGGGTACTGGAAGACGACGAGGCCCGGGAGAGTGCACTGGGGCCGGGCAGCCTCCCTGCTGCCCTGGACAAGGCCGTCAGCCGCTGTCGGAGGCTGCTGCTGGCGCTGGGCTTCCCGGGGGCCATCGAGCGGGAAGGCCGGATGATTCTGCTCAGGGGCATCCGCGTGGCTGGGCTCGTCTCGCTGATGGGGCGGAGGCCTGATGTGCGGGTGCGTCGGGCATCTTGGGGGCAGGAGCTCGTGGGGTGGGTGGCTTCGTAGGTATGGCCGTTGGTCGGACCCCAGACCGCTCACACCTCGCTGTCGAGCAGCCGAAGGGCAACGCGGCCGAGGGGGGTGACGCGAAGGGTCAAGAGGCCGTCCATGCGGACCGTGACGTTGTCCAGGAAGCCTGCTCCAGCGAGCGCGGGAACCACCAGATCGAGCCTGCGGTCGGGGAGGTTGTCGATCCGCCCGTACCCTTCGCCCTGACCAGCCCGGTCAACGAGTTCGCGAAGCGCTTCGACATGCTCCGGACCGAGGCCACGGAGGTTCGTGATGATGACCCGTCGCGTGAAGGCGGGAGAGTCCCCTCGAACCACACCTCGCGCCACACGCCGAAGGTGCTCGAGCCAGTCCTCGTCCAGCGACGCCATGTACTGCTCAAAGAGCTGGCCAAGCTCCTCGACCTGGGCGGCTGAAAGGCGACCGCCCATCTCACGGGCCTCGCGGCGGGTCTCCTCTACCTTCTCGTCCAGTGCATCGAGCTCCGCGCCAAGGACCTCAACCCCACTCTCATGGGCCCCCAGGCGCTCCTCGACGTCGCCAACAGCAGCGTGGATCTCTTCTAGGACCGCCTGACTGAATGAGCGCTGCTTCAGTGCCGCGACTGCCCCTGCGGCAAGGACCGTGGTCACAGCCACGCCCGCGGCAGGGAGGGCCCCGAGGCCGAAGAGCACGGCAAGCGGTGGGATCAGTCGAATCGCTGTCTCAGGAACCCCCAACCGATTCAGTCGGCCGACAGTAGAGTCAAGCCAGTCCTCCTGCTGGCGCTCAAGGAGTTCGCCTCGGTCATCGTCCATGACAGCTCCTACGGCTGACCGCCGAGAGCCTTGCACTCGGGAGGCTCCTGGCGGCGAGGACCCAGCGACCATCGCCGTGGGTACAGTACCCCCGCGGGGACGCCCAGGGCCCTTGTGGGACCTTCTGCCGACGCTAACCTGTTGGAATCACACTCTCGCAGACTACTCCACGTACCCCAACGCCCTCAACGCCTCCTCCACCTCCGGATCGTAGGCA
>CAYFPX010000269.1:0-9257 GCA_964344945.1 uncultured Enterobacterales bacterium | reverse complement strand
CAGCGGGTCCGGATGCGGCCGGGCTCGAGCAGGTAGGCCAGGGCGGCCGGAGACCCGACCAGGAAGGGCGTGCTGCTCGGGGCCTCGAGCCCGACCGGCTCCCCGGTCGGTGTCCAGGCCACACCACCCACCTCTCCTAACAGGCACAGCGCTCCGGCGACATCCCACGGTCTCCAGCCGGGCGGCACGATCGCCGCCACCGCTGCACCCGCGGCGACCATGGCGACATGGGCGGCCAGGCTCCCCAGGTTGCGACACTTGCCCGGAAAGTCGATCCAGCCCCAGCGGTGGAAGCGGGAGGGCACGTAGACCACGGCGTCGCGGCCCGGGGACCCACCGCCCAGAGCCGGCAGCCGGTGGCTCCCTCGCCAGGCACCCCGGCCTCGCTGACCGAACCAGCTCTCGCCGAGCCTCGGCAGGTAGAGCGCCCCGGCCAAGGGCCCCGCCGGGTCGACCAGGCCCACCGTGGGGCCCCAGTAGGACAACCCCTCCAGGTAGGAACCGGTGCCGTCGATGGGGTCGATGAACCAGGTGCGCTCACCGCCAGGCACCCGCGCGCCTTCCTCGCCGACGATGGCATCGCCCGGGAAGGCCTCCTGCAGTCCCCGGACCAGCACCGCCTCGGCCAGCCCATCGGCCTCTGTGACCAGGGTGTCGTCGCCCTTGCGCTGTCCCGCCACCCGACCGAACCGGGCGAGCGCCACCTCGCCCGCAGCACGCAGCAAGGGGTCAAGGACGGGGCGCAGGTCCTCCATGGGGGCCGATCCCTAACGTGGTAGGGTTGCCCGCCTTCCAGCTGTGGGGACAGAGAAGCGCCCCAGGAGCAGACGATGCGGTCGTTGTTCCCCTTGTCCCTCCTCTTGATCGTCAGCGGCTGTGGTTCCGACGAGCCCGACCCCGCGCCGGTCGAGGAGGTCGCACCCGTCACGCCGGTCCCCCAGCAGCCCAAGGAGGACCCGGCGAAGAAGCTCCAGAAACAGGTCGATGAAGCCTCGGCCCTGGCTGACGGCGGTCGCCACGGCGAAGCCGTCGCGGCGCTGGAGGCCCTGCTGGAGAAGAAGGCCGAGGACGACGCCTTCTGGCAGCTGCTCGGCCAGGAGGCCGTCCTGGCCGGAGAGGCCGCCGCCCTGCTCGATCGCCTCGACGCCGACACCGCCATCGGCGGACAGGCGGCCCGCCACCAGCGCCTCCGTGCCCGCCTGGCCATGGCCGCCGAGCGCCCCTCCGACGCGCTCTCCGCCGCGAAGAAGCTCCGCACGACCGACGACGAGGAGGGCGCTGCCCTCTGGGTCGCCGCCTACAACGCCCTGCCCGAAGACCAGCGACCCGAGCTGGACCCGGAGAGCCTGAACCCCGAGGCCACCGGCGACGCGCTGGTCCTGGCCGCCACCGGCCCCGCCTCCAAGCGCAAGACCCTGCTCAAGGACCTCACCCCGACCCACCCCAAGGCGCGCCTGCTCAGGGCCCGCCTGCTCGAGGACGTGGGCGAGAAGGACCTGGTGTCCGGGGTCATGGCCGACCTGCTCGGCGACGGCGACCTGGCGCTGCGGCGGACCGCCGCCCTGGCCGTGGGTCAGGCGTCCGAGGACCCGGGTGTCGCCGCCGGACACTTCGCCACCGCGGCCAAGGCCGCGACAGAGGCCCGCCACGGCCAGGCCGCCGGCCAGGCCCTGTCCCTGGCGGTGACCCACTACCTGGAAGCCCTGCGCTCCGACGAGGCTCTGGCCCTCGCCCAGGAGTTGCACGCCCCCCGCGCCGAAGCCAAGGACAGCCTGGGCGGCGCACACACCGGTCTCGCGGTCGCCCAGTCCGCCCTGGCCGCTGGGGAGCTCACCACCGCCCTCACCCACGCCCGCGAGGCCTCCCTGGCCTTCGCAGAGGCCGAAGACACGGCGAGCGCCGCCACCGCGGCGTGGGTCCAGGCCGAAGCCGCCTGGCACCTGGGCCTGGACCAGGAGCTCGCGGACGCAGCGAGCCGTGCCGGAGACAACAAGGCAGTCGTCGAGGCCCTGGGGCAGGTGCTGCTGGGCAACGCGGCCACCGCCCTCGACACCCTGCGCGGTGCCAAGCTGCCCGGGACCCACGGGGTCCAGGCCCTCCTGGCCGCGGCCCGAGCCGCCTCCTACGCCAACGCCGACGCCGTGGGCCTGGCCACCCGCGCCGTGCGAGCCGCGGACGCCACCGGTCACCTCCCCTCCCGCATCGAGGCCCGGCTCGCGCTGGAGGGCTACGCCCTGGCGGCCGGCAGCAACCGCAGCGCGGCGACCGCGCGGACCGAGCTCGGCCGCCTCGCCGCGGCGCTCGAGAGCGGTGCCGCGTTGGCCTCCGAGGTCGCCGCGCGGACCATCCGGGCCGGCGGCAACGCCACGTTCCCCGAGGGTGCGCCGGCTTCGGCCACGGCCTGGACCGCTCTGGCCGGTGGGGAGGTCCCCGCGGCCTCCGAGGGCGAGAACCCGCTGCTCGGCTGGGCCCGCGCTCGCGCCGCCGTCGCCGCTGGCGACAGCGCTGCCGCCTACGAGGCCTACCGCGCCGCGGTCGCCGCCTCTCCCCGCCACCTCGCGGGCCCCTGGACCCCCGTCAGCGTCCTCGACGGCGGACTCGGCACCGGGACCGACGGCGACATCGCGCCCCTGATCGGCCGCTCGGACCTGATGTCCGGCCTGGCAGCCCTCGCCATCCAGGACGACTGGCGAGCCCGCGGCGACGTGCACGTGGCCTTCGCCGTGGGCGACGACCCCAGCCTCGCGCTGGAGACCGAAGCCCGCATGGCCCTCAACGAGGCCCACCGCCGCCAGGCCGCCCAGACCCTGCGTTGGTTCGCGGGCGCCAGCGACGCGCCGGCCGAAGCCGCCAAGACCCTGGCCGAGCTCGAGAAGAAGGCCCAGGAGACCAAGGCCTTCAAGCGGGCCCTGCCGCTGGCGCCGGCAGACTACCTGGCGGTCCAGGAGTCCCTGCGACACCTCGCCATCCTGAGCTACCGCCTCGGCGGCGCCACCGGCGACGCGGTGGTCGTCACCAGCAGCGGTGCCCGCGTGGTGAAGCTGCGGGACGTGAAGTCCATCAAGAAGAATGCCGCAGCCTTGCGGGCCAACCTCAACAAGGGCGTGGCCCTCGAGGGCTCCCCCACCTCGCCGCTGCCGGGCGACGCGCTGCGCATCGCCCTCGTCGACATCTTCCAGCAGGACCTGCTGGGCATCGGCCGCTACCTCGTCCTGCCCGACGGCCCCCTCTGGGGCTTCTCCTTCAACGTCTTCCCCGAACAGAAGAAGGGCCTGCGCTTCCTGGCCGACATCCGCTCCATCGGCAACAGCACCACGGTCGCTCAGGCGTTCGTCGATCGCGACCGGCCACCGCTGACCTACAACCCGGACTTCCTGGGCATGGCCCCCTTCCCGCCCAAGGCCTCGCCAGCGGCGGGCAGCCTGACCCTGCCCAGCGAGGTCGGCAACGCGGGACGCCTCTTCGGCTCCGGCCTCAAGGAGGTCCTGGAGCGCGACAAGGCCACGCTCGAGGCCTTCAACAGCAAGGCCGCGACAGCCCGCTTCCTGCACCTCTCCGACGTCAACGTGGGCGACCGGGCCGGGATCGCGCTGGTCGATGGCACCGTGCCGCTGCACGAGCTCCGGGACAAGGACCTGGTGGCCCAGGCCGCCATCCTGTCGGCCACCAGCTCTCCAGAGGTCATGCGCCGCCGTGGCCAGGCGCTGGTCGCCTCGGGTGCGAGGGCCGTCGTGCTCAGCGCGTGGCTGGTCCCCGAGACCGTCCGGGGCAAGTACCTCTACACCTTCTACGAGGCCGGGAATCGCGACCGACCGCCGAGCCGCGCGATGGTCGAGGCCAGGGAAGCCATCCAGAAGAACCCCGAGGATCCGAACTTCGACCCGTCCTTCTGGGGGCAGTTCATCCTGCATGGCTCGCCCTGATCCACGGTGAACCCGACCACCCGGCGCGCGCTGGGAGGGTGGGTCATCGCAGGACTCTGGCTGGGGCTCACGGCCGGGCCTGTGCTCGCCGGTCCCGCTGCCCTGCTCGGACCCGATGGGGTCCTGTGGTGGGGCCCCCTCACGCCTTCGACCCCAGCGGTGGTCAGCGCGGGCCGGGGCGAAGTGCTCGTGGATCCATGGACCGGCGGTCTCTGGGTCGAGGTGGTGGACCTGTCGCTGCCCGGGCCGGGACCGGAAGCCGCGGTCCGGCGTGTCTGGGAGGGCGGCGCCTGGCGCTGGTCGACCGACGAGCGGCTGGTCGAGCGCCGGGACGGCGTCACGCTCACCTGGCTCGACGGCGCCACCACCTGGTCCGCTGCGTCGCTACGGGCCGAGGACCTGCCGAGCTGGCCCGTGAACACCCGCTTCGAGGTGGACGGCCGGGTGGCTCTGCGCACGGAAGAGGGCTGGCGGGTCGACGACCCGCGCGGCCGCTCGCTCTACGGCGACGCTGGCGAGCTGCTGTGGCGAGAGGACGACCGGGGCAACCGGGTGACCTGGATCCGGGAGCACGGCCTGCTCGCCGGGATCGCCAGAGACGCCACCCTCCGGATCGGGATCCGGGTGGACGGCGACGGGCGGCCGTCGGTCCTGGTGGGCCCGGACGGCGCGGAACACTACCTGGCCCACGAAGACGGCCTCCTCGTGCGGGCCGGACCCTCGTCCCGGGAGGCTCGCTACACCTACGACGACGACGCGCGACTCGCGGGCATCCGCTGGTCCGACGGCGCCCAGGTCCAGGTGGCCTGGACGGCCGACGGTCGGGTGGCCAGCACGGCCGGGCCAGGCCCTCGTCGCACGGCCTACTCCTGGTCCGGAGACGGGGCAGAGGCCCGCACCGGCGCGGGCGCACCGACGCGGTTCACGCGGACCTCCGAGGGCTACACCGTGCGGGATCCGGGGGGCGCCGAGGTCCGGGTCCAGCTGGCGGACGGTCGGGTGAGCGGCTGGCAGGACCCCAGCGGCGTGGAGACCCGCCTGACCCGCCAGGGCGGCCGCGTCGCCGCCCTGGACGGCGGCGGCGCCTGGCGACTCGGCTGGCGCGACACGGCGCTGAGCGAGCTGGTGGACCCGCTGGGGGCCCGGTGGCAGCTGGCGCAGCAGGGCGGTGACCTGGCCCGGGTCACCGACCCGGACGGGCGGGTCGTCGACCTGGACTGGACCACTGCGGGGGTCCTGCGCAGCCTGGACACCGGCACCGGCGCTGTGCGCTGGACCCGCGACGGGCAGCACCGACTCACCGAGGTCCAGGCCGCCAATGGATCGGTCACCCGCGTGCGCTGGTCGGGCGATGGGGTGGCGGTCCAGGACCCCTCCGGGCTGGCGGTGGAGGTGGCCGCGCTCGATGGACCCCGCACGGTCCTGACCTCGCGGCTGGGGGAGCGCTGGACCCTCTGGCGCGACGCCTTCGGCCGACCGGAGCGCCTGGGGCTGCCCGACGGCCAGGTCGTCGAGCTCCGGCGCAACAGCCTGGGTCGGCTCGGGGCCCTGGTGGTCCGGGACGGTCCCGAGGTCCGGTACGGCTGGCGCAGCGACGGCCGGCCCGCCCGGGTCACCGACACGCTGGGCGCCTCGACGACCCTCAGCTACGACCCGGCCGGGCGGCTGGGGGCCATCACCCGGACCGACGGCACGGTCCTGCGAGCCACCCGGGACCCACGAGGCGAAGTGGTGGACCTGGCCATCGACGAGGACCGCTGGGCTGTCGGGCGGGACCGCGCAGGCCGGCCCACCAGCCTGGGCCCGCTCTCCTGGGTCTGGGACGCCGCGGGCCGCTGGCTCGGCTGGGCAGCGCGGGGTGTCGAAGCCGTCCTGGAGCGGACCGGCGCGGGTCGGGTGCGCACGGTCCAGCTCAGCGACGGCACGCGCTACGGGCTGGACAGCGACCCGGCCGGGCGCACGACCCGCGTGCGCACCGCGGCAGGGACCTGGCGGCTGGAGCGGGATCCCGACGGGGGGGTCCACACCCTCGACGGGCCCGGGGTCCTGCCGGTCAAGATCAGCCGCGACGACCGGGGGCTGCCCACGCTCGTCACCTGGGGGCAGGCCCGCCGTCGGATCCTGCGCGACGCCGCTGGACAGCCGGTCAAGTGGACCAGCAGCACCGGCGTGGCCCTGTCGGTGGACCGCTCCGGCAGCGGGCGGCCCGGCCTGGGCAGGCTGCCGTCCGGGGCCCTGTCCCAGTGGCGCCACGGGCCGGGCGAGAGCGTGCTGGAGCTCCTGGACCCCCGAGGCGTGCCGTGGCTGTCCCGGGCCGTCCGCAGGGACGACCGCGGTCGTCGGGCGGTGGTCCAGGAGGGCCCGTCCCGCACCACCTGGCGGTGGGACCCCCTCGGCGAGCTGGTGGCGGTCGAGACCGCCGACGGGGCCTGGTCCTGGCTGCCGGGGCGCCTCGAGGGTCCCGGGGGACACGTGGTGCTCTTCGACGAGCAGGATCGCCCGGTGACCGCGGTGCCGCCGGTGGGACCCGCGGCCTGGGGGCTGGACGGCGATCGGCTGGAGTACGTCACCGACGAGGCGGGCCGGGTGGTGGCGATCACCAGCGACAGCGGTCAGGGCATCGAGCTGGAGCACGACGCGCTGGGGCGCCTCACGGCGCTGGTGCGAGAACAAGGCCAGCGCTGGCACCTGGGCTGGGACCCCTTCGGGCGGCCGGTGGTGATCGACGGCCCCCAGGGTCGGCGGTTGCTCGGCCAGGGTCCCGAGGGCCTGCTCGGCTGGCGGGACGGCGACGACTCGACCGAGCTGCTGTCGGCCGCCGGGGTCGGCTGGGTCGAGGTCACCGGGGAGTCGGTCAGGGAGGTCTTGAGCGACGAGTCCGGCAGCCCCCGGATCGTCAGCGGCGACGCCGACCCCCTCACCGTGGCCTGGGGGGCCACTGGCATGCCCGAGCTGGACCCAGGGACCCCGGTGGGCTGGCAGGGCCGCTGGTCCGTCCTGGCCGGCGGGCCCCTGCTCGACGGCGCCGGCACCCTGGACCCGGTCAGCGGCGTCGCGACCGTGCCCGGGTGGCGCCCCCCGTGGTGGCCGGCCGCCAGCGGGCCCGTGGCCTGGCCGCAGGTCGACGGCGCAGCGGCACCCTGGTGGGACCCCACCCCCTGGGCACCAACCACGGACTGGGCCGATCCGCTGGCCCTGCTGGTCGCCCTCGGCGAGGTCGACGCCGCGCTGCCGGCGAGCGAGCTCGTGGCCTGGACCGCGGGGCCGCCCCTTGGCTGGCTGCCCGCCGCCGCGGGCACCCCGCCGCCTCCCCTGCTGGCCGAGGGTGAGGCCGTCGATCCACTGCTGGGGCTGGCGCTGCGGGCCGGTGTGGCCCCGGTTGAGCCGATCACGACCCGGGCGGTCCTGGCCGCAGTGCTGGGGCCGGAATTCGACGGTCTGCCTGCTCTCGACGGCTTCGTAGAGGATCCGGAGAGCTGGTGGTTCGGGGGGCTCGACACCTGGCTCGCGCCCCGCTGAGGCGCCGTCAAGCTGGGTCCTTGACCCCTCTCGGAGTGAGCATTAGAAGGCCGCCCGCATGGTGGCTATAGCTCAGTTGGTTAGAGCGCTGGATTGTGGTTCCAGAGGTCGAGGGTTCAATTCCCTCTAGTCACCCCATCGCGGGCCTATAGCTCAATTGGCAGAGCGCCGGACTCTTAATCCGTCGGTTCCAGGTTCGATTCCTGGTGGGCCCACCATCGACAGCCCCCTCCCGGAGACGGGAGGGGGCTCGTTGCTTCGCAGCGGATCTCGCTGGAGCCCCGGCGAAGGTCCGGTTAGAGCCCGACGGCTCTTGCGAGAGTGGCGGAATCGGTAGACGCGCCGGCCTTAGGAGCCGGTGGGGCACCCCGTGGGGGTTCGAGTCCCCCCTCTCGCACCCCTGATGATCAGAAGGCGAAGAACATGAGTGTCCAGATCGAGCAGGTCTCCAGCTTCGAGCGCAAGCTCTCCTTCAGCGTGCCGGCCGGCGCCGTGGCCAAGGAGCTCGACTCCGCGCTGCGCAACCTGCGCCAGCACGCCGTGCTCCGCGGCTTCCGCAAGGGCAAGGTGCCGGTGAACATCCTGGAGCAGCGCTATGGCCGCCAGGTGCGGGCCGAGGTCGCCGCCACCCTGATCAACAACAACTTCAAGGACGCCGCCTCCGAGCTGGAGTTCTTCGGCCAGCCCTCGGTCGAGAAGGGCGACCTGAAGCGCGGCCAGGCCTTCGACTTCTCCATCGTCGTCCAGGTCAAGCCCGAGCTCGCCCTGGCGTCCTACACCGGCCTCCAGGTCCCCTACTCCCCCGCGAGCGTCCCGGACGACCAGGTCGAGGCCGCCGTCCAGGGCCGCCTGGCCAGCAAGATGGCCCTGGCCGAGGTCGACGAGCCCCGGGAGATCCTGGCCACCGACATGGTGCTCGCCGAGCTCGAGATCACCGACGGCGACGAGTCCGTGCACAGCCACCCCGGCACCATGATCAACCTCCAGGACGACACCTACTACACGGGCATCGACGCGGTCCTGGTGGGCAAGAAGAGCAACAGCAAGAAGCTCGGCGGCGAGGTCACCTTCGCCGAGGGTGCGCTCGAGGAGCTCGCCGGCAAGACCCTCACCGTGAAGGCCAAGGTCCTCTCTCTGCAGGAGATGCGCACCCCGGACCTGAACGACGAGCTCGCCGAAGAGCTGGGCTTCGAGGGCGGCGCCGAGGGCATGCGGGCCGCGCTGCATGGCCAGCTCCTGGAGCGCGCTGAGGAGCTCAGCCGGAACCAGGCCCGGGCCAAGCTGCTCCAGCAGCTCATCGACGCCAACGCCTTCGACGTGCCGAGCGCCCTGATCGAGCAGCAGCTCAACCTGCTCCAGGAGCAGCTGCGCATCCAGGCCGCCTACTCCGGCCAGGACCCGCGAAACGTGCGCTTCACCGACGAAGACATGGTCCGCATGCGCGGCCAGGCCACCTTCGCCGCCAAGGGCGCCCTGATCCTCGAGCACGTCAGCGACAAGGAGTCGCTGACCGTCACCGACGGCGACCTCGAGGCCCGCTACCAGTCCCTGGCCGACCAGCGGGGCCAGACCGTCGAGCTGATCAAGAGCTACTTCCAGAAGGAAGAGGCGGTGGACGAGCTGCGGGCTCGGCTGCTGGAGGAGAAGACACTGGACTGGCTGCTGGAGAACAGTGACCTGGTCGAGGAGTCGGCGGAGGCCGAGGCGGCTCCGGCCGAGGCGGCCGAAGCCAAGCCCAAGAAGAAGAGCCCCGCGAAGAAGAAGACCACCGCCAAGAAGAAGAAGGCGGAGGAGACCGAGGCGGACGAGGGGTAA
>CAYFPX010000268.1:7096-9324 GCA_964344945.1 uncultured Enterobacterales bacterium | reverse complement strand
CGCGCCACCGCCCCTGCCGCCGGTCGAAGCCACCAGTGGCACCAACAAGAAGCCGCTCATCATCGGCGGCGCCCTGGTCGCCCTGCTCCTGATCGGCGCTGCCCTGGCCATGGTCTTCGGTGGGGGCGGAGCTGGCGAGCCAGACGCCGGAGAGGCCGCAGCCGTGGCCCCCGCGCCCGCCCCGGCTCCCGAGGTCGCCGAGGCCGAGCTCGAAGACACCAACGAACCGGCTGAGGAGCCCGAGCCCGAGCCCGAGCCCGAGAAGAAGTCCTCCTCGCGCAGCAACAAGAGCAGCAGCTCGTCGTCGAAGAGCAGCGGGAGCTCGTCCAAGAGCAGCGGCAGCTCCTCGAAGTCGTCGTCGTCGAAGAGCAGTGGGAGCTCGTCCAAGTCGTCGTCGTCCAAGAGCAGCGGCTCCTCGAAGAGCAGCAGCAGCTCCTCGAAGAGCTCCTCCAGCAGTGGCTCCTCGTCCTCCAAGAGCGCCAGCAGCAGCGACTCCTCCTCCTCGAAGAGCTCGTCTTCGTCCAGCGCCAGTGCGTCCAAGACCGAGCCCGAGCCCGAGCCCGAGAAGACCGAGTCGACCTCCACCAGCTCCTCGTCGACCGCCGCCGCGGCTCCGGCCAACGCCCGCCACAACGTGCGCGTGAACCTGTCCGGCGCCGACGACGCGATGATCATGTGCGGAGACGGCCAGCAGAAGCGCTTCAGCGGCAGCACCAACCTGACCTTCAACGGCACCCAGTACTGCCGGGTCCAGGCGGGCGGCGGCATGGGCTTGATCAGCGTGAACAAGTCCGGCACCTGGACCTGCACGGTCTCCGGCAGCGCGGTCACCTGTCAGTAGAGATGCCCGCCTCGCGGGTGGTGGGCCGCTGCGTCGGGGGCACCTGACGTGCGGGCGGTCATCCAGCGGGTCTCCGAGGCCCGTGTCGAAGTCGACGGCGAGCTCACGGGCCAGACCGGCCCGGGGCTGCTGATCCTCCTGGCCGTCACCCACGACGACACCGAGGCCCAGGCCGCCTGGCTGGCCCGCAAGCTCGCCGGGCTGCGCATCTTCCAGGACGACGCCGGCAAGATGAACCGGAGCCTGGTCGACAGCGGCGGCGGGGCCCTGGTCGTGAGCCAGTTCACCCTGTACGGGGACTGCCGCAAGGGTCGGCGCCCGAGCTTCGTGACCAGTGCCCGCCCCGAGCAGGCCGAGCCGCTCTACGAGCGGTTCTGCGAGCTCCTGGCGGCGGAAGGGCCACCGGTCGAGCGCGGCGTCTTCGGCGCGATGATGCACGTGAGCCTGGTCAACGACGGGCCCGTGACCCTGATCGTGGACACCCCGTGATCGCGCCGGCCGTCGAGGCCGCCCAGGCGGCGGCGGCGCTCATCCGCGCCGGACGTCGCCCGCTGGAGCGCGGTGCCGTCGACCACAAGGGGGCCGTAGACCTGGTCACCGAGGTGGACCTGGCCTGTGAGGCCCGGATCCGCGAGATCCTGGGCCGCCACACCCCGGGCATCCCAGTGCACGCGGAGGAGGGCGGAGGCGCGGCGACCGCCTCGACCCGGTGGATCGTGGATCCACTGGACGGCACCACCAACTTCGTGCACGACTTCCCCAGCTATGGCGTGTCCATCGGCCTCCAGGTCGACGGCGAGCTCCAGGCTGGGGTGATCGTCGATCCCCTCCGAGACCACTGCTACACCGCGACCCGCGGTGGCGGGGCCTGGTGCAACGACCAGCGCCTCCAGGTCAGCCGGTGCCAGCGCCTGGACCAGGCCCTGGTGGGCACCGGCTTCGCCTACGACCGCCGCGAGCGGCCCGACTTCTACCTGGACAAGGTCCGCGCCTTCCTCGTGCGCGCCCAGGGCCTGCGCCGTGCCGGCGCAGCCG
Organism: uncultured Enterobacterales bacterium; assembly: GCA_964344945.1. Lineage (GTDB taxonomy): Bacteria > Myxococcota_A > UBA796 > UBA796 > CAJQPC01 > CAYFPX01. The sequence goes on along the minus strand of CAYFPX010000268.1, from coordinate 7,448 downwards.
CGCTGGATCTGGCGCACCTCGCGGCCGGTCGGCTCGACGGCTTCTGGGAGTTCTCCCTGAACGCCTGGGACGTCGCCGCGGGCATCGTGCTCATCGAAGAGGCCGGCGGCCGGGTCACGGACATGGGCGGCGGTGTCCTGGACCTGGACCGGCCGCGCCTGCTGGCCAGCAACGGATCGGCGCTGCACGACGAGATGATCGCGGTCCTGGCCGAGTTGTTAGTCTGACCGCCCTGCACGGAGGGACGAATGGGCATCGCCGTCGGCATCGATCTCGGCACCTCGAACAGCTGTGTCGCCGTGGTCGAAGAAGGCCAGGCCAAGGTACTCTCCGACCGTGACGGCCGCTCGAC
>CAYFPX010000268.1:0-7086 GCA_964344945.1 uncultured Enterobacterales bacterium | reverse complement strand
CAGCCCTCGGTGGTCGCCTTCGGCCACGGCCGGTCGGTGGTCTGCGGCCACAAGGCGCGGCGCCAGCTGATCTACGCCCCCCAGAACACCGTCGCCTCCGCCAAGCGCTTCATCGGGCGCCGGTTCACCAGCGACCCGGTCAAGCGCCTGCTGGAGTCCACCGCCTACGGCATCGTCGAGGGCCCCAACGGCGACGCCCGGGTCCGCGTCCAGGGCAAGGTCTACACGCTCCCCGAGGTCTCGGCGTACGTGCTGCAGCACATGCGCCGCATCGCCGAGGAGGCGACCGGCGAGGTGGTCGACAAGGCGGTCATCACCGTGCCCGCCTACTTCAACGACATGCAGCGCCAGGCCACCCGCGACGCCGCGTCCATCGCCGGCCTGGACTGCCTGCGGATCATCAACGAGCCCACCGCGGCCGCCCTCGCCTACGGCTTCGGCAAGGGCCGGCGCCAGTTCATCGCTGTCTACGACCTGGGCGGTGGCACCTTCGACATCTCGGTCCTGCGGCTGGAGGACGAGCTCTTCGAGGTCATCTCCACCGCAGGCGACACCTTCCTCGGCGGCGACGACTTCGACGCCGAGGTCGGCGACTGGCTCAAGGACGTCTTCGAGCGCCAGACCGGCGTGGACCTGAGCCAGAACCGCACGGCCCGGCTGAAGCTGCGCGAGGCTGCCGAGCGCACCAAGATCGCCCTCTCCAGCGCCACCGAGGTCGAGGTCCACGTGCCGAACCTGGCGCGCGACGTCGAGGGCCGGGAGCTCGAGCTGCGCACCCGCCTCGACCGCATGCAGTACGCCCGCATCACCCTGCCCATCGTGCAGAAGACCTTCCTCACCTGCGACGACGCGCTGAGCGAGGCAGGCATGGCGGCGAGCCAGATCGACCACGTGCTGCTGGTCGGGGGCATGACCCGCTACCCCCTCATCCGCGAGGCGGTGGCCCAGTACTTCGGCAAGCGGCCCTACACCGACCTCAACCCCGACGAGGTGGTCGCGCTGGGGGCAGGGATCCAGGCCCACAACCTCACCAACCTCGACGACGGCCCGACCTCGGTCCTGCTGGACGTCACCCCACAGTCCCTGGGCGTGAAGACCGTCGGCGGGTTCTGCGAGGTGCTGATCCCGCGGAACACCTCGATCCCCACCGAGTCCCAGAAGATCTTCCACACCGCCCACGACAACCAGGCCGAGGTGCGCATCGAGGTCTACCAGGGTGAGAGCCGCATGGCCGCGGACAACGAGCTGCTGGGCCAGTTCGTGCTCGGCGACCTCCGGCCGGCCCCTCGCGGCGAGCTGAAGGTCGAGATCGCCTTCGAGATCGACAGCGACGGCATCGTGCACGTGCTGGCCGAGGACAAGGAGACGGGCCACATCAAGGATCTGACCATCGAGGCCAGCAGCGGCCTCACCGACGAAGAGGTCCAGAACCTGCGATTCGATGATCTGGACTTCTGAGGTACCCTGAAGGTCTCGGAGGCCTTGCATGGATCCCCAGCTGCGCCAGCGCATCGAGATCGAGACCACCCACGAGCTCCTGAGCGAGCTGAGCCACTACCAGCTGCTCAAGCTCTCGGCCGACGTGTCCCAGGGCGAGATCGACCCCGCCTACCGGATCGAGGCCCGTCGCCTGCACCCGGATCGCTACAACGCGATCAAGGACGCTGGGCTCAAGCGCAAGGTCAACCAGGTCTACAAGGCCGTGACCGACGCCTGGAAGATCCTCAAGGACGTCGACCAGCGGGCCCTCTACGACGCCGAGCAGCGTGGCGAGCAGGCCAAGAAGGAGGCCGAGGCCGCCCAGGCCGCGGACGACCCGGTGCACGCCGCTCGGACCGAGAAGGGCGGCAAGTACTGGAAGATGGCCCTGTCCAACTGGAAGCAGGGGGACTACGGCGGCGCGGTCATGCAGATCAAGTTCGCGATGACCTTCGAGCCGGACAACCTGGTCTTCAAGGAGTGGTTGGACAAGGCCCAGGCCGCGTCGGAGGAGGCCGCCAAGGACAACCACAACCCCTACAAGCTGCGGATCGTGTAGGGCTTGCCGAGCGGGCCTCTGTCCGCCGGTTGTCAAGAATCCAAATTCTCCAACACCGCAGACTGCGCTCCAGCGTAGGGTGATCGGGCGACAACTCCCCGTCCTCCCGCCCCCCTCGCTTGGAGTTGTCAGACATGGAGCCAGTCCTGAGCGTCACCATCGGCGCCGTGATCGCCGTGATCCTCACGAACCTGGTCTGGTACCGGACCCTGCGCAACGTCGGCGGGCGACAGCAGCGGGCGGAGCTCGTGGGGCAGCTGCAGGGGCTCAAGGCCCAGCTGGTGGGCCAGCACCTGGCGCTGGTCGAGGCCGTGCGGCCGGTGCTGGCCGCGAGAGAAGGCGAGCCCTCCACGCCGATCGGGATCATCGACCGCATGGTCCGCGGCTTCCGGGATCAGGAGACCGAGAATCGCCAGCTCCGGGCGCAGCTCAGCAGCGCCTCCCGGCGGGTGGCCCAGCTCAAGCGGGAGCTGGCCCAGCACCGCCAGGGCGACGGCACCGACGCGATGCGCGCCCACCTGGCCGAGGTCTCCGGAGAGCGGGACGCCCTCAGGGTCAAGATCGCGGACCTCACCCAGCGGCTGAAGAAGGCCAACCCCACCACCCACGACGCGCTGCACGCGGCTCGTCAGGAGATCGACCAGCTCCGGGCACAGCTGCGGGGTGCGAACCAGGCGATCCTGGCGCTCGAGGTGGCGCCGATGGGGCCCCCGAGTCTGCCCCACGGACACGTGCGAGTGGAGCTGGAGGACGAGCCCACAGCGCCAAGTCGGGTCGATGTCTCCCGCCCGCCGGTGGCCTACGACCACCTCGGGGAGGAGTGGCGGTAGGGAGTGGATCGGGAGTCAGACCCTAACACTTGATACTTTCGGAAAGTATCAAGTGTTAGGGTCTGACACCTGTTCTCAGCCGATGAGACAGCTGTCGTAGTACCAACGCCCAGGCGGGAAGTCCTCGCGGTTCTGCGCCACCCACTGCCGCCAGGCCTTCCGGTGCGCCAGCTGGACCCGCCACGGACCATCTGCGTCGAAGGGCAGGCGGCAGCCGCTGGAGATGACCAGCTCGTCATAGGACCCCCGTCGCACCAGGAGATCGTCGTGGCCCAGACGATCGACCAGGAGCCCGAGGTCGAGGACCTGGCCATAGCGGTAGCGCACGCCCTCGGCGAAGTCGCAGCTGCCGACCTCCCACCAGCGCTCCCACCGCACGGCGAGGCCCGGCTGATCGGGGTCCTCCCGGTGGCCGGTCAGCAGCTCCAGGGCACTGGCGGCCACGGCGACCAGGTCGGCGCTCTTGTGGCTCAGCGCCGCGAGCAGGACCGGCACCGCCCTGGGATCGCCCAGGTACCCCAGGCCTTGCAGCGCCCCCATCGCGCGGGCCCCTGAGCCCTCGGCGGTGCGCATCAACAGCAGCAGGTAGCTCGGGCCGCCGTAGCGACCGACGATCTCGCCCGGAGGGCTCGCCAGGGCCAGCCCGCTCGCCAGAGCCTGCCCGTGGAAGTCCACGCCTCGCCGATCCCCGAGCAGCAACAGCGCGACGGCGAGCTCCTCGGCCAGGTCGGCCTCGTCCAGCAGCGCCACCAGCGGCTCCACGGCATCGCGGTAGCCGATGCGACCGAGGGCCACCACGGCCTCCCGACGGACCTGGGGACTGTGTGCGCGCCCCAGCAGGGCGAGCAGAGGCGCCACCGACGTCGGCTCGCGCCGCCAGCCGAGGATCTCCGCCGCCGCTGCCACCCCGCGGGGCTCTCCCGGCTGCTCGATGGCGCGGAGGAGGCCGTCCACCAGCGCCGCGTTGGGCGAGCGGGCCAGCGCACCCCTCAGCGCCCGGGCCGGCCACTCCGGCAGCTTGCGGGCCTGGAGCTGGTCGAGCAGAGCGTCGGCCGCTTCGACCGACCGGTGCCAGGCGAGCAGGTTCACAGCCGCGGTGTAGGCCGACACGTCGGGATCCGTGGGACGCGCCCGCGCCGTGTTGAGCGCCCGCGCCCGCTGGGTCAGCTGCTTGGCCAGCTGCTGCACCAGGGCGACGTCGGCCGCAGCGATGGCCAGGCGGTGGCCGCCCAGGCGGCGCTCCGGCCGCTCGGCATCGGCGCGGGTCCGCGGCGGCCGGGCCCGCTGGGCCTCGAGCCGCACCCGAGCATGCTCGGCGCTACGAGCCAGGTGCCAGTCCAGGGACCGGGTCGGGTCCCCGATCACACCGTCCGCGGCCCCGATGCCCACCGCGACGTCGCTCCGGGCGAAGGCCTCCCAGGCGGCCTCGGCAGCCTCGACCTCTCCTGTCACACGGGCCAGGCGCAGGTTGGCCCAGGCCTCCCGCAGAGGCAGCTGGAGCGCCTGGTACCCGGCCACGGCCTCCCGGTAGGCGGTGGCTGCTTCATCGGGACAGCCGCGGGCCGCGGCCACGTCGCCCTGACGGACCACCACACGCAGCCGCACCTCGTCGGCGCTGGCCTCGGTCGCTCGGGCCGCCGCGGCCTGCCAGGCCTGCACGGCGCCCTCCAGGTCCCCCTGGGCCCACGCGGCATCCCCCAGGCCCACGCAGACCGACGCCTGCAGCGCACCGCTGCCCGACGCCACCGCCAGGCCATCCGCCTGCCGGAAGGCCTCGGTGGCCTCGGCGGGGCGCTGCTTGCGCAGGTGCCGCTCGCCCAGCAGGAGCACCGCCCGGGTCCGCTCCTCCGGGTCGGTCAGGTGCCGCCCGGCCTCGGCGAGGATCTCCTCCGCCCAGGGCTCCTGACGCAGCACCGCCAGCCGACCCAGCCCGAGCTGACAGCGGGCCTGGAACTGCGGGTCCGGGTGGCCACGGAACTGGCGCAGCAGGTCCTCGGCGTCGTCGTGCTCCCCCAGGTCGGTGTAGACCGCCACCAGGGCGAGGCGCAGCTCCACCAACAGGCCCTGGGCCTGGAAGGCCCGCGCCCGCTCCAGGGCCTGGGCCAACGCGTCACGGGCGCCGATGCGATCCAGCCGGGCCAGCCGGGTCCGGGCCAGGGCCAGGGCCGCCGCCTCGAAGAGCGCCAGGTCCTCACCGGTCTCGCAGTCGGTGACCCCCTCGTCCAGGAAGCGCGTGAGCTCGGTGTCCCAGGCCGGATCCCCAGCCGGGAAGAGCCCGCCCAGAGTGCCCAGGGCCTCGTGCTCGAGGGCAGGGAGGCCGCGGAAGGGAATGGGCAGCCGACTGGCGCGCAGGGCGCGCAACAGCGCAAAGCGCGCCTCGCCCGGATCGCTGGCCAGCTGGATCTCCCCCAGGCGCTGCCAGGCGCGGGTCAGGTGGGGGTGGGTGGCGTTGGCCCGCCGGAGGATCTCCACCGCCCGATCCGGGTCCCCGGCCGCCAGGGCCAGCTCCCCCTGGTCCAGGAGCAGGTACCCCCCATCGGGGTCCACCTGGAGTCGAGTGGCGAGCAGATCCGCGGACTCGACCAGGTCGTCCGCCAGGATCCGAAGCCAGCTGTTGAGCCAGTAGAGGAAGCGATCGTGCAGCGGGACCAGCCCGTGCTCGGTCCACTCGCCGAAGGCGTGGCCGCCGTGGCCGTCGGAGCACCAGGCCCACTGACGCATGCCCGGCCCGTCGGCGAAGATCACGTAGCGACGGTCCTGGGCCAGCGCGGGCGCCAGCTCCAGCGCACCGCGGACCCGCAGGGCCCCCCGGAACAGGTTCGCGCCATTCCACCGGCGCAGGAAGCCGGCCAGGGTCAGGGGCAGGTCCCGGCCCAGGTGCTGGGAGGCCCGGGCCAGGGCGTCCTCGGTCGCGGGTGGGTGCAGGGTGTGCACGCCGTGCTTGTACTTGTCGACCTGCGACAGCAGCGGGAGGAAGGGGTCGACGGTGCCGTCGGCTGGTGACGGAGGAGCGGTGATGGATTCCATCGATGGGCACGCGCAGAGAGAGGGGACGTCATCGTACCCGTCACCTCTTGACGTGTCGAGACCGTTCTTGTCTCGCTACCTGAGATGCCTCAGGCGGGGCGCACCACCAGGTTCACCAGCCCGCCCTTGGTCCCCCGCGGCGGGATGACGATCTCCTTGACGATCGCCATGCCCTCGAGGTGCCGCGCCACGTTGTCCTGGGCCTTGGCGGCGGCCAGGATCGTGTCCTTGTCGCTGTCCTTGGGCAGCTCCAGGCTGCCCCGCAGCTTGCCCTGGACCTGGACCGCGATCTTGATCGTGTCCTCGACCAGTGCCGCCGGATCCCACTGGGGCCACGGCTCGTAGGCCAGGGACGCGGTGTGGCCCAGGCGCTGCCAGAGCTCCTCGCCCAGGTGCGGGGCGTAGGTGGACAGGATCAGGACGAACTTCTCCAGCACGGACTTGGGCAGCTGCGCCTTGCTCGTGGCCAGCCTCACGAACTCCATCATCCGGCTGACCGGCGTGTTGAAGCGCATCTCCTCGATGCCCTCGGTCACGCCCTTGATCGCCAGGTTCAGGGACCTGTCCAGGTCCGCCGGGACGGGGTGGTCGCCGATCTTGGGGTTCAGGGCGCCCTCATCGGTCACGAACAGGCGCCAGGCCCGGGCCAGGAAGCGGTAGACCCCCTCGACCCCGCTGGTCTGCCAGGGCTTCACCTGGTCCAGCGGCCCCATGAACATCTCGTAGATGCGCAGGGCGTCGGCGCCGTACTGCTCCACCACGTCCATCGGGTTGACGACGTTGTAGCGGGACTTGGACATCTTCTCGATCTGGGTCGCGACGGGGGTGCCGTTGTCCTTGACGAACCAGCTGCCGTCGCGCTCTTCGACCTGCTCGGGGTAGTAGTACTTGCCCGCGGCGTCCTTGTAGCTGAAGGCCAGCACCAGGCCGCAGTCGTAGAGCACCTTGTGCCAGAACCGGGCGTAGAGCAGGTGCAGCACGGCGTGCTCCACCCCGCCCACGTACAGATCGACCGGCCCCCAGTACTGCTCGGCGGCCTGGCCGAAGGGCAGCTCGGTGTTCTGGGGGTCCATGTACCGCAGGTAGTACCAGCACGATCCGGCCCACTGGGGCATCGTGTTGGTCTCGCGGCGGGCGGGGCGGCCGTCGGGGGTGGTGGTGCGCACCCAGTCCTGGGCGCGGGCCAGGGGC
>CAYFPX010000267.1:3585-9412 GCA_964344945.1 uncultured Enterobacterales bacterium | reverse complement strand
GGGGGGGTGCCGGTGTCCGTGGGGGTGTCGGGCTGGGGCGTGCCGGTGTCGCCGGTGCTGAGGGTGGCGCCGGTACAGGCGAGCAGGAGGAGTGGGCTCATCGCCCCATCAGAGCATGCCGCCCAGGGCGTCGGCGATGGTCTTGCCGGCGATCGCCGAGCCTTCGCCGGAGAAGTGACACGCATCGCCCCAGTACTGGGGGTCGCCGGGCACCGCGGACCGCACGTCGGCCAGGGGCAGGCGGCGCTCCCGGGCGATGCGCTGGACCATCTGGTTGTAGAGGTCCACGGCTTCTGCGACAGCGGGCGGCGGCATCTGGAGCATGAAGGCCAGGTCGCGGATGTCGGCGTTGGCGTCGTCGGCGGTCCAGGACCGGGGCAGGCGCAGGCCGTGGGTGGCCATCAGGACCGGGATCCGGCCGCGGTCGGCGATGGCCATGAAATTGAGCAGCTCCCGCCGCACCTCGCCCAGCTGGTGCTGGGTGAGCCGTCGCTCCTGCCAGTCGGCGGGGATGGGCCGCGGGGCCGCGAAGGCCCGGCGCAGGACCCGCAGGATGGCCAGGTCCAGGGGCGGCGCGCTCAGGTGGCCCTGGGGCGGCAGGTGCTGGGTGGCGGCCTTCCGCAGGTCGTTGATGCCGTGGTAGACGACCACGACGTCGGGCTTCACGGTGCGCCAGAGCCGCTCCAGGTCCTGGCCATTGCCCCACAGGACCTCGCCGGGGATGCCGGCGTTGATCACCTCGACGGTCCGGTCCGGGTGCTGGGCCTGGAGCTCGGCCGCGGCCACGGCGGGCCAGGTGCTGGCGTCGTCGGGGGCGAAGATGTCGAAGGTGGTCGAGCCCCCGATGGCCCAGATGCGGAAGCCGTTCGCCGGCTTGGGATCGGCGAGCTCCGCGCCCCGGAAGCCCAGGGTATTGATGGTGATCTCGTACTGCGTGCCCTTGAGGTGGGCGCCCTTCTTGAGCTGGGGGCGACCGCCGCCGGCCTCGATGTCGTAGAGCCCCACGGGCTGGCCATCCACGGAGCGCACGCCGTAGGGCAGGATCTCCCAGACCAGGGCGCCGGCGTTGACCCCGACGAGGCCGAGGGCGGCGAGGATCAGGGTGAAGAGGAGCTTCTTCCAGGTGGCCATCTGGCGGGGATCCTACACTCGACGCTCGACGGAGGACGCGTGGTCAGGCCAACCGCTGAAGCCTGGGCCCAGGCGGGGGACGTGACCCTCGAGGTGGCCGCCTTCGGGCCCGGACCCCTCCGCATCCAGCTGCGAGCGCGTCGTCCCGTGCTGCTGGAGCGGCTCAGCTTCCAGGGGTTGCACGACGGTCGCGCTGCCCCCTCCGAGGTGCTCGTCCGGGACCAGCGCCTCGTGCCGGGCGAGACCTTCGAGCGCCTCGTCCCGTGCAGCGCCGACGGCGTCCGGGTGACGGCGAGCCTGCGAGGCGGGGAGGCGCAGGTCGAGCTCTGGCCCTGACGAGGGCAGCCCCCGGTCGAGTGTCACCCCTTGGAGGGCAGCCCCGGGGTGAATGTCACGATCTGAGGCGATTCGCCGGGACATCGGCCCTCTGAGGGCCCTGGATGGGACTGTTTGGCGGGTATCCGTGGCCCAAGGGTGACATTCACCCCGGGGCTACCCCGCAAGACAGACATTCACCCGGGGGCTGCCCCGCCTTCAGCCCACCACGCTCTCGATCGGCCCCTCCTCCCCCGTCCACGGGCCGGGATCCACGTCGGCCAGGGCAAGGATCGTCGCGCCCAGGTGCCCGCCGGTGAGCCGCACGCCCGAGGTCTCGTCGACCTCGCCGCTGGCCAGGTCCACGGGGCGTCCGAACACGCTGTCGTCGTAGCCGCCGACCGCCTGGCCGCCACGGACGCCGGCGCCGACCAACATCGCCGACGTGAAGGTCCAGTGGTCCTTGCCCCCTTGCTGGTTGATGCGCGGGGTGCGGCCCATCTCGGAGAACACGACCACGACGGTCTCCGTGGCCAGGGGCTGGCCGCTGGGGGCGGTGCGGTTGTCGAGCTCGGCCATCAGCGCGTTGAGGTGCTCGAAGAGCTCCTCGTAGTTGTCGTGCTGCAGGCTGTTGTTGCCGTGGCTGTCCCAGCCCAGGTCCTGCCAGCCGTCGTGGGTCACGAAGCCACAGCGGCTCAGCCCGAGCTCGAAGCAGGAGAGCACCAGCTCCAGCTGGCCCCCCAGGTCCGAGGTCACGGCGAGGTCCAGCTCGTCGCTCACGTCCTGCACGTCTCCCAGGGCGTCCAAGGCCTGGCCGTACTCGCGGTAGAAGCGCTCCTGGTCTCCCCGTGCGCCGGCCTCCAGGGCCGACGTGCGGTCCCGCAGGTACGCCGCCACCGGGTCCTCGGCGCCCGCCGCCAGGCCGGAGACCTCGAGGTCGCTGTCCGCCAGGGCAGAGCCGTCCAGCAGCGCCGCGAACTGGCCCGCCATGCCGACCCGCACGACCTTGCTCGTGTACTGGTCGCTGAAATTCGGGCCCACGACCTGGACGTGAGGCATGGCCAGGCCGGGGTCGCCGTTGCCCGCCAGGATGGCCGCCCAGTCGTCGGCCACCGGGTCGGGGCTGCCCGTGAGCAGCAGGCGGGTGCACATCTCGTGGGCGATGGAGCGGATCTCCAGGCCGTTGATCACGGCGGTGCGTTCTCCATAGCTGGAGAAGAAGCCGCTCACGTTCGGGCGCAGGAAGTTGTCCACGAAGGGGATGCCGTTCAGCTCGGCCGCGACCCCGTCCGGATCCGCCTGCACCCCGGAGAGCGAGAGCATCTCCGGCGCGAAGCAGTAGCTCTGGTCCCAGCCCCCGCGGGCGAAGACGAACAGGAAGCGCCGGTCCGCCGGCACGGCCGCGGCGAAGAGCGGCGCGGGCACCAGCAGTCCGGCTGCGGCGGCCTGGAGCCAGCGTCGGCGGGTGAGGGTCACGTGGAGAGCATCCGGGGATCGCGGAACAGCACGCTGAGCACAGCCGCCCAGGCGTCGTCAGCGCCGTCAGAGGCCTCGACCGCGGCCCAGAGGGCGTTCAGCGCCTCCCGCTCGGCCGCGCCCAGCCGCTCTCCGAACAGCCGCCAGGTCAGGGCGCCCAGGGCGTCGTCGAAGGCCGTGTCGCCGGGGACGGCGTCCAGGTCGACCCCGGGCAGCAGGGCGTCGGAGGTGTCGTCCAGCAGCTCCTCGCGCACGGCGTGGCTGGCGGCGGCCTCGGCATAGCGACGGGCCACGAGGGCCTGGGACAGGGACGGGCCCAGCTGGGGGCTGGTGACGGTGGTTCCGTCGACCCCGCCGGCCATCGTGCGGTAGCCCAGGTCGTCGTTGCCCAGCTGCTCGAAGCCCGCGGTGGTCCAGGTGAAGCCGGTCAGGTCCTCCAGGGCCGTGCGCAGCTGGTCGGGCTGGAGCAGGCGCACGGTGATCGCTCCGTGGTCGTCGTCGCCCTCCAGCGGGCCGTCGGCGCCGTACTCCTGGCTGTCGGTGACCGCGGCGAGCAGCGTCTTGAGGCGCAGGCCTTCGTCCTCGAACAGTCCCCGCAGGTGCTCGATGTGGTCGAAGTCCTCGAACGTGACGGCCCGGCGCCACAGGCTGGAGGCCACCGTCTCCGCCGCGCAGGTGCGGAAGCGGGTGTCCCCGGCGATGGCGAGCCCCACCTCGGCCAGCCCGCTCACGGGGTGGCCGTAGTAGGTCGTCTCCATGCCTAGGAAGACCTCGTTGTAGGGCTCGCGCTCGGGGTGGTAGTAGGTCAGCTCCTGGGTGTCGTAGATGTCGAACCACCAGAAGCCGAAGAACGCGGCGGCCAGCGGATCCATCGTGACGTGGCACGCCAGGCACGCCGGGTCCTCCCTCACCGCCACCTCGGTGCCGTCCTCGTCGGCCAGGCTGGGAGAGCTGGTGAAGGAGACCGGCCGCTCGAGGAAGTCCTCGCAGAGCAGCAGCCGGCTGACGGCGGCGGCCCGGGCCCGGTTGTAGTTGAAGGGGGTGGTCGCGTAGCGCCACCACAGCCCGTTGCTCGCCAGGATGCCCACCGGGGGCCGACCGTCGGTCCAGGTGCTCACCGCCCAGTCGTCGGTGTCCTCGTCGCTCTCCAGCGGCCAGACCTGGCGCAACAGCCCGTTGGCCAGGGCGTAGTCGGCGGTGACGATGTCGGTCCAGGGCAGGTCGTTGACCGCCACGTGGGCCATCAGCCGCAGGGGCTCCTCGCCCACGGCCACCTCGAAGGCGTGCTCCTGATCGTCGTCCAGGTCGTAGTCTCGGTGGCTCAGGGGGAAGGTGTCGAGGCGGGTCAGGAAGCGATCGGCGAAGAGCTGGACCAGGCGGTCTTCGAGGCGGGGGTCGTCGAGCAGGTCGTCGCGTACCTCGGCCCAGGCGTCCGGGTCGGCCTCGACCCGGTCCAGGTCCTCGGCGCTGGGCAGCACGCCCAGCAGATCCAGGCTCACGCGTCGGAGCAGGCGCGGGGCGGGCAGCCGGGCGAAGCGGTCGGCCTCGGTCCAGGTGGATCCGGTCGGCGCGCCCGTGTCAGTCACCGGTGGCGGGGGGTCGCCGGTGCAGGCCAGCAACCACAGGCCGATCACAGTGCCCTCATGGTGTCGGAGAAGGTCTCGAGCGTCGGGGACCAGTCGTAGCAGAGCTCGCCGAAGGGCTCGTCGGCGTAGGTCAGCGGGCCGCAGGGGTCGCAGTCCTCGCCGAAGGAGGCCTGGTACCAGTAGCCCTCGTCGGTGCGCACCTGGACGCTGCCGATCGCGATGCCACCGCAGGTCTCCGTGTCCCAGACCAGCTCGTCGATGAAGGCCGCGACCCCGTTCAGGTTCAGGGACCCCATCATCCAGACGCTCTCGCCGTCCGGTCCGTAGCGTCCCAGGGAGTCCAGGCTGGAGACGTAGCCGTCGCCGATGAGCCCAGTCGCCTTGGGGTAGCCGAAGCTGCCGTTGGTCTCGCCCACCCAGTCCACGCTGTCGCCGTCGGTGCGGGCCTCGTAGAAGAAGGCGCCGCCGGCGTAGTGGGTGTCACCGTCCGGATCGGTGATCTCGTAGCTGGCCGGGGCCATCGTGAAGACGTAGTCGGCGGCGTTGGGCTCGGGGTCGTCTGGCGCCTTCACCGCCTCCAGGAAGCTGGCGATGCCGTAGAAGCGGTAGTTCTTGTCGGAGACGCACGAGTCCGTGAGCATCGCGAAGATCTCGGTGCCGTCGTCGTTGGGGCAGGTGGCGTCGCGGCCTTCCTCGAGCAGCTTCAGGTACAGGTCCTTCAGGGCGATCTGGTCCGGCAGGCCGTCGGCCAGCAGCGTGTCGAGCACTCCTTCGAGCTCGGTCTCGGTCCAGGGCGGCTCCGGCAGGTCCGGGGCCTGCCAGCCACCGCCGCTGTCGGTGGGCCCGGAGCCCGAGGGCTCGGCGACCGGCTGGCAGATCCCCTCGGCGTCCTTCTCGAAGCCCTCCAGGCAGGGGCTGTCTCCGCCGCAGGTCACCAGCCAGGCCAGCGCGATCAAAGGCCGCAGTCCAGGAAGACTTCGAGCAGCGCCAGGTCGTCTTCGATCACGCCCCCGCCCGGGGGCATGTCCAGGTCGTCCAGGGTGCGGACGCGGATGCGCTCGGCCTGGTCCCGGACCAGGGCCAGGGCGTCGAAGGTCACGCTCTCCGGGGCGCCGTGGCGGTCCGGGGCGTCGGCTGCGTGGCAGCCGTCGCAGTAGGTCGCGAAGAAGCCCTGGGCCCACCCGGACCAGGTGACCCCCGGCTCGTGGGTGCAGGCGGTGTCCGTGACCACGGGGGTCCCCGGGCCCGTGTCGTCGGTGGCCCCAGGGGGCGGTGGCGCGTCGCTGGCGCGCCCTCGACCGGTCCGGCGCGCCGGTCCT
>CAYFPX010000267.1:0-3575 GCA_964344945.1 uncultured Enterobacterales bacterium | reverse complement strand
GGCGAGCAGCAGGGCGGGGAGGAGGTGCATGGTGGTGCGAGGATGCGCCAGGGGTGCGCGGGGTGCAACCGGTCTGATGGCCGGGGCGCTCACACAACCTCGACGAAGCCCGCGCGGGCTGCTGGTTAGACGCCTGGCGATGCCCGACGACGCGCACGACGCCCCCTGGTCCGGCAGCCGCTACGGCCATGTCCCGCAGCCCGCGGGCCAGGCACCCCTGCCGGCCGCGGCCACGGCCCCGGACTCCCCGCTCGGACAGCAGCTGCCCCCCTGGGTGCGCACGTGGCGTTGGGATCGCAGGCCTCCTCAGGAAGAGGGAGAAGAATGACCGGCACGATGCTCGCTCTCGCCCTGGCCGTCTCGCCCGGGGCCCACGCCCAGGACGACGGCCCGCTCTACATGGCGGACCTCGGGCTCAACGTCACCATCCCCAGGGGCTACCGGGTGCCTCGGTGGTCGGACTGGGACCTCGACGGCGTGGACAACGACAAGTCCACCCAGATCAAGATCACCTCCTCCGCCTTCCAGATCGCCCCCAGCGACGAAGCCGCCCGGGCCTGGGCAGGCCTGGCGGTCACGGACCTCGAGGCCGGCAGCCACACCGACGTGAACGTGGTCTCCAGCGGGGTCGAGGACATCGGCGGGCGCAGCACGGGGATCTCCGAGGTGCGCTACCGCCACAACGGCAAGGACAAGGCGGTCCTGTACCAGCGCTCCTTCACGATCAAGGGCAAGGTGCTGCACCTGCGCGCCATCGGCCTGGCCCGGAACGCGAGCAAGGTGCGCAAGGCCCTGGCGGTGTGGGACGAGGGCCTGGCCCTGGAGAAGCAGCCCGACGACCTGGCCGCGACCGCGGGCGCCCTGGTCAGCGAGGCCGCCTTCGAGACCACCCTGCCCTCAGGCTGGCGCAAGCCGCTGGCCAGCGAGCTGGGACCGGTCCGCGAGCTCGGCGCCAAGGTCGGCCAGGGCCGGATCGACAAGGAGCGCTGCTGGGTCGCGATCAAGCCCTATCCCGAGGGCGACACCGCCCTGCTGCTCGCGTGCCAGCAGGGCGCCTGGGTCGGCGTGATCGACGAGTACTCCTTCGCCGGCAAGCAGGCGGAGCTCAAGGACCTGCTGCTGGGTGAGCTCGAGGTCGGCCCCGCCGAGCCGCTCACGGCCAGCGCCGATCAGCGGGTCTCGCCGATGTACACCTTGAGCGGCAACACCGACCTGGCGGTCCGGGTCGCGGTCACCCCCTACGACAAGGGGCTCATGACCACCTGGGCCGTGGGCAAGCTGGCCGATGGCGAGGCGCTCGAGGCCGCCCTGGCCCACGTGCTCGCCGAGACCACCTTCGCGGGCCCCGGCGGTGGCGCCCACCCGGTGAGCTTCCTCAACCGGATCGATCACGTCGTGAAGTACCGGCCGGTGATGCTCGCCCCGGTGATCCTGGTGCTGGTCGGTCTGTTCGGCTTCGTGGTCGTCCAGATCCGCAAGAAGCCCAGCTACGACGACCTGGACTGAGCCGCCCCTGGCGGCGAGCCGCTAAGATACGCCGCTTCTCCGAGGACCCGGCATGCTCCTCTCGCTCATCGCGCTCGGCCCCGTCGCCTACGGCATCGACTTCGACTACCTGCGGATCAACGAGCTGCTGCCCGCCGTCGGTGGCGACGACGAGGGCCAGGAGTGGGTGGAGCTCTACAACACCGCCTTCCACGACGTCTTCGTCGACGGCTGCCTCCTGGAGCGCGCCAAGGGGGACTGGGGCGTGGTGGCCACGCTCACCGGTCGCCTCGACCCAGGGGCCGCCTTCCTGATCGCCGATCCCGACGTGCCGGGCGAGGCCGACTTTCGCCTGGCCAAGGGCGAGACCCTCGACCTGGGCAACGCCGGCTCCAACGCCGACGGCGTGCGGCTGGTCTGCGACGGCGTCGTCATCGACACCGTGCTCTACGGCAGCAACAACGACGACGGGCTCGCCGACGACGTCAACGATCCGGGCCTGGTCGACCACCTGGCACCCAAGCCCGGCGACGACGTCTCCCTCGCCCGGATCTTCGACGGCACCGACACCGACGACAGCGCCGCGGACTTCTGCAAGGACGACACACCCAGCCCCGGCGAGTGGAACACCTGCGGCGGTGACACCGGCGACACGGGCGACACGGGCGACACGGGCGACACCGGGCCGATCACGGGCCCCGTCGCCAGCTGCGCGGACCCGGTGACCATCAACGAGTTCCGCAGCAACCCTGCGGGGGCCGACACGGACCTGGAGTGGATCGAGCTCCACAACGCCGGCGACGCCCCTGTGGACCTGAGCGGCTGGGGCATCACCTGGGGCACCAGCAGCTTCAGCACGCCCAAGGTGCTCGAGGGCACCATCGACGCGGGTGGCTACTTCCTGGTCGGCGGTGAGCTCGTCCCCGACACCGACCTGGTCCTCAGCGTGTCCCTGGGCAACGCCGGCTCCAGCAGCGACGCCGTCCAGCTGTCCTGTGTCGACGGCATCGCCGACACGGTGGTCTACGGGGAGCCCAACAGCGACCAGTGGACCAACGACCTGGGCGAGCTGGCGACCTCGCTGGGTGCGGTCCCCGGCGACGACCAGTGTCTGGCCCGCAAGGGCAACGGTGTCGACACCGACCTCACCGGCGACGACTTCTGGGTGACCAGCGCGGAGGAGTGCACCCCCGGTGCCGCCAACGCCGAGTTCGCCTGCGACGTGGCCGGTGCGGAGTTCATCCGGCTCAACGAGCTGGTCGCAGACCCCGAGGGCAGCGACGAAGACGCCGAGTGGGTCGAGCTGCACAACGCCGGAGACACCGCGTACCGGCTGGACCGCTGGGTGCTCGAGGGTGCCAAGAGCTCCTGGGCGGTGCAGGCCACCCTGCCCACCGAGCTGGAGATCCCCGCCGGGGGCTTCCTGGTCATCGGCGGCCCCCTGGCCGGCACGGTCGACGTCGAGGCCAGCATCGACCTGGGCAACGCCGGGTCCAACGGCGACGGCGTGCGCCTGGTGGACTGCGAGGGCACCATCGTCGACACCGTGATCTACGGCGAGAACAACGACGACGGCCTCGAGGACGACCTGGGGGCGCCGGCCACCACCCTCGCCCCCGAGATGGGCAGTGGCGAGTCCATCGCCCGCTACCCGGACGGCGCCGACACGGACTTGCACAACGACGACTGGAAGGCCTGCGCCACCCCGAGCCAGGGCGAGGCCAACGCCGAGTGCACCGGCGGCGGCACGGGGGTGACCGAGCCGCCAGAGGGCCGCATCTGCGGCTGCGGCCAGCGCAGCGACCTGCCGGAGAGCGACGTGAGCGACGCCACCGCCGAGGCCACCGGTCCGGCCTGCGCGACCGTCACCGGCGGCAGCAGCCTGGGCTGGGCGATGATCCTGGCCTTCCTCGGCTTCCGGCGCCGCCAGCACTGAGCGCCCGGGCCCAGCCTTGGGGGCGGGCGCGACTGGCGGGCTGCCAACCGGCTGAGTGGCCGGTATCCGCGCCACTCGGGCGACTGGCGGGCTGCCAACCGGCCGAGTGGCCGGTAGAGCGGCCACTGGAGCGACTGGCGGGCTGCCAACCGGC
>CAYFPX010000266.1:8208-9473 GCA_964344945.1 uncultured Enterobacterales bacterium | reverse complement strand
CGACGACTGCAACGGCTGGATCGACGACGACCACCCGGGCGTCACCGGCACCACCACCTGGTACCTGGACGTCGACGGCGACGGCTACGGCAGCGCCGGGTTCTCGGTGGACGCCTGCGAGGCGCCCTCGTCGTACGTGGCCAACAGCGACGACTGCGACGACGCCCACGCCGAGGCCCTGCCCGGCGGAACCGAGACCTGCGACGGCCTGGACAACGACTGCGACGCCTCCTTCGACGAGGACGCCACCAACGCCAGCACCTGGTACGGCGACGGCGACGGCGACGGCTACGGCGACCCCACCAGCAGCACCGCGGCCTGCGAGGCCGGCTCGGGCCAGGTGGCCGACGCCACCGACTGCGACGACGCCGACGCCGCCGTGAACCCCGGAGCGAGCGAGGTGTGCAACGACCTCGACGACGACTGCGACGGACTGGTCGACGGCGACGACCCGGACGTGGCGGACCTGGGCACCTGGTACACCGACAGCGACGGCGACGGGTACGGGGACCCCACGACCGGTGCCGACAGCTGCGAGGCCGCCTCGGACCAGGTGTCCGACGCCACCGACTGCGACGACACCGACGCCGGCGTGAACCCCGGCGCCACCGAGACCTGCAGCGGGGTCGACGACGACTGCAACGGCTGGACCGACGACGACGACCCCGGGGTCACCGGCACCTCCACCTGGACCTTGGACTTCGACGGTGACGGCCACGGGGGCGGCAGCTTCACCCTGGACGCCTGCGAGGCGCCCAGCGGCTACGTCTCCTCCTCCGACGACTGCGACGACGCCGACGCCGCGATCTCACCCAGCGCGACCGAGGACTGCAACGGCATCGACGACGACTGCGACGGACTGGTCGACGGCGACGACCCGGACCTGCCGGGCGGCGCCTTGTCCACGGTCTACGCCGACGCCGACGGCGACGGCTACGGCGACCCCGTGGACACCACCGAGTCCTGCGAGGTCCCCAGCGGCTACGCCGACAACAGCGACGACTGCGACGACACCCGGGCCGACGTGAACCCCGACGGCACCGAGACCTGCGACGGCGAAGACGAGGACTGCGACAGCAGCATCGACGAAGGGCCCGACCTGCTCGGCACCGGAGAGGCCTGTCCGGCCCTGCACTGTGCCGACGTGCTGGACAACGGTCCCAGCGGTGCCACCGACGGCAACTACTGGATCGATCCGCTGGCCGAGGGCGCCTACGAGGTCTTCTGCGACCTGACGAGCGAGGGCGGCGGCTGGACCCTGGTGG
>CAYFPX010000266.1:0-8198 GCA_964344945.1 uncultured Enterobacterales bacterium | reverse complement strand
CGACGTGAGCGACCCCTACTTCGGCGCCCAGCAGTCCGAGCCTTGGGAGACCGACTCGGTCCGCAACGAGACCACGTTCCCCAGCCACACCACGGACATCAACCGCTCGACCAAGTACGCCAGCTGGGGCGACGTCGACGTCACCGACGTCTACATCGTCTACAAGAACACCTCGAACATCTTCCTGTGCGAGGGCCTCAGCGTGAACGACCCGCTGAGCGACATCTTCGCGCTCACCCCGGCCACCGGGGCCTGCTCGGCGGAGTGCACGTCCTACAGCGAGGACATCATGCCCGAGGCCTCGACCACGCCGGTGGGGCTGAACTGCAACGACCCGAACGAGGGCTGGATGGAGACGGGCAGCGCCGAGAACGCCCGGATCGGGGCGCTGTCCAACGAGCACAGCTGCTGTGTCTTCAACGCCTGGCTCGGCGCCGCCGGAGACCGGGGCTACTCGACCGGGACCCTGGAGAAGACCTGGGGGGCGTACAGCTCGGGTGCGGAGTTCGACGACAACATCATGGTGTTCGTGCGGTGATCCTGCCGGCCCTACTCCCCCGGCCAGGGACTGGGCCCCAGGAACCGCTCGTCGGTGAACCCCAGGGAGTGGCTGCCTTCGGTCAGGTCCACGTGGAAGTGGCCAGACCGCTGTCCCTGGCGACCGGCCCAGCCGGCCAGGGGCGCAGGTCGGCCTCTCCTCCCCCACAGGCGAACATCAGGGCCAGTCCGAGCATCAGTGGGCGACCCCCACCGGGCCGCCCTTGTCCAAGGCGGTCTGGTAGGCCGGGCGGGCGCGGATCTTCGCCAGCCAGGCGTCGATGTTCGGGTGGCCGTCCTTCAGCCGGGCTCGGGTGAGGCCGGACTCGACCGGGTAGCTCATCTGGATGTCGGCGGCGGTGAACTCGGCGCCGGCGAACCAGGGGTGTTCGCCGAGGTGCCGCTCCACGAAGGCGAAGAGCCGCTCGATCTCAGCGTTGGTGAACTGGTCGTCGACCTTGTCGCAGAGGCCCTTGATCACGGGCTTCACGAAGAACGGGGCCTTGGCGGCGCGCAGCTTGCCGAAGATCAAGGCCAGCAGCAGCGGGGCCATCATCGAGCCCTCGGCGAAGTGCAGCCAGTAGCGGTACTGCCCAGCCTCGGAGCTGCCGGCGGCGGGCTTCAGGCGGCCCTCGCCGACCCCCTCCACCAGCTCCTCGATGATCGCGCCCGACTCGGCCAGGACGCGCTCGCCGACCGTCACGATCGGGGCCTTGCCCAGGGGGTGCAGCTCCCGGAGCTCCGGGGGCGCCCGCATGGTCCTCGGGTTCCGCGGGTAGCGCTTGAACTCGTAGGGCAGCGCCAGCTCCTCGAGCAACCAGAGGATGCGGTGGGAGCGGGAGTTCTCGAGGTGGTGGAGGGTGATGGGCGCCATGACAACCCCCTAATACAGCTGGGGCCTGAGTCGGAGTCGCCATGCCACGTGACCTGGAGGGACGCTGGAGAGCGTGGAGGCGCTGAGCGGTGCGGTCGGCCCGATGGCCGCGCCCTTCATCGGGCTGGTGGGCCTGGAGCTGCTGCCCCGGCTGCAGGCCGGCGAGGACGTCCAGGCCGCGGTGGAGGCGACGCCCGCTCAGCCCTCCGGGGCAGCGAGCTCCGGCCGGCACCCCACCGTCAGCAGCCGCCCGACCTGGACGTCGAAGACCCCGGTGTCGACGGGCAGGGCGGTCCGCAGGACCTCGTAGGCCTCGCCGTCCCCGTCGATCCGGGCCAGGGCCGCTGCCACCAGCACCGCGCGGCCGGCCGGGTCCTCTGTGGGCACCGGCAGGACCGCTCGGGCCTGGTCCCAGCGGCAGGACTGGGCGAGCACCGACGCATACAGACCGAGGGTCTCGGGGGACTCGGGACAGCCCGCGGCCCGGGCCGCGGCGATGCCCGCCAGGGCCAGGGGCAGGGCGCCGCCCCTGAGCGGCACCCGGACGGCGGGCCGGCAGGCCTCGCGCTCCGGGGGCTGCTCCTGCAAGGCGAGCACGTACCAGGGCGCGGCCTCCAGAGGCCGCTCGGCGCCCGTGAGCTCCCGGGCGAAGCGCAGGGCGGCGTAGCCGTTGGGGGTGTCCCGGGCCGCGGCGCCCCACAAGGAGACCGGGTCCTGCCACTCCGGAAGGCGCTGGATCAACACCGACACCCAGGCGACCCCGAGGGGCAAGGCGACCAGCGACCACCGGGCCCGCCGGGGCAGGGCCGCGGCGAGGGCGACCGCCACTCCCGCCAGTGACAGGTACAGGTAGCGCTCCCCCAGCTGCCCCTTGCCGGCCACGGCCAGCAGGGTGGGCGCGAAGGCCACACCGGCGAAGGCCAGGCCGGCCAGGGCGAGTCCCCTGCCCCGCCAGACCAACACCCCGGCGCCGACAGTCAGCACCGCGAGCCCGGCGAGCACCGCACCGGCCGGGTCCTCCAGGTACTCGATGGTGCGGCCGACGCTCAGGGGCGACGGCCAGGCGAGCAGCCGGCCATAGAGCGCCAGCACCTGGTCGAGGCGCTCTCCCAGCAGGGCGAGACCCGCCGGATCCGGCAGCTCCCCGGTCCGCACGCCGGCCAGGTGGCGCAGGCCCCACCAGGTGGCGATGGCGACGCCGGCCACGGCGTACCGGCCCCGGGCGCCGGGCCGGCCCCAGCGGGCCAGGTCGAGCCCCAGGAGCAGCAGCGGCGCCAACACACCACTCTCCTTGGACAGGGGCGCGGCCAGCAGCAGCAGCCCCCCCAGGGCCAGGCGCGGGGACGAGCACGACCGCGGCGCCAGCACCGCCAGCCCGCCGAAGGCGAACGCCGCCACGAGCGGGTCGTTGCGGGAGGAGACCCAGACCACCGCCTCGGACTGGAGCGGGTGGAGCAGGAAGACAGCGGTGCCGACCAGGGCCGGCGTGGCCGACACCAGCTGGCGGAGCAGAGCCCAGAGGGCCACGCCGGCGGCGAGGTGCCAGGCCACCGAGTGCAGGTGGTGACCCGCTGGTGACAGGCCCCAGAGGACCCGGTCGAGGCCCAGGCTCAGCAGCATCAGCGGCCGGTAGTACCCAGAGGCGTGCCCCTCGACCCCGCTGCTGGCCCACAGGTCCTCGGTGAAGAAGCGGGGCCACGAGGCCGGGTCCCCGGTGAGCTGGTGCTGGACCACGAGCGGCACGTCGTCCCAGACGAAGCCGGCCAGGGCGGAGCTGGCATAGGCCGCCGCGGTGACGATCAACAGCAGGACCAGGGCCCTGGCCCCACCGCGCTCGCGCCCCACAGCGCTCACGGCAGGGCCGTCCAGCGGTGGGTCCCCGAGGCCACGTCCTGCTCGAGGTGCCAGAGGGGCCGCTCGGGCCAGAGCTCGCGGAGCTGGTCGAGGTGCCGGCCCGGCTCCGCCGGCCCGTGGCGGACACGCCTCCCTTCACCGGTCGGGTCGTTGAGGAGGAGGGCCTCGCCGAAGGCGAACAGGGGATCGCACCGGAATTCGGGGGTGCCCAGCGCGGGCCAGCTCGGCGTGCGCTCGCCGGCCGCCGCGACCAGCAGCACCGCATCCGGCGGCAGCCCCTCGGCGCCCTCCGCGGCGAGCTCTCCCCCGACGCACCAGTAGCGGTCGCCGAGCTCCCGCAGAAGACCCGGGGCAGCGGCGAGCGGCACCACCAGCGCCAAGGCGCCGGCCTGCCGCGGAATCGCCCGCAGACCCGCCGCCAGCCACAGGGGCACCACCAGGTAGAGCGGGTGGTAGAAGCGGGCGCCGTAGGAGGGTCCGGGGCTCCAGTACAGGCCGTAGCCGAGCACCACGAGCACCCCCACCAGCACGGTCCAGCGGGCCCGAGCGCCCAGGCGCCACAGGCCGACCAGGGCGACCAGGGTGCCGCCGGGCACGCCGAGCAGCAGGCGATCGAAGCGCTGCCAGGCCTGGCCGGCCAGGATCGCGGCCTTGGCCGGGGTGTGGCCCCAGCTCTCCAGGGTCCGGTGGCAGCCGCGGTCCTCGCCGAAGCCCAGCCCGTTGCAGCCGGGAGGCCGCCCGGTGTCGGCGACCCAGCCGTCGAACCACGGTCCGACGGCGAAGGTGCTCCAGGAGCCCGTGAGCTGCTGGTTGTCCCAGGCGATCAGCGCAGCGGCCGCGACCGGGGGGAGCCAGAGCGCGAGGCGAGCGCCATGGGCCGGCGCTGTCCGCAGGCCCCACAGCAGCAGGGGGCCGCCGAGCAGCGCGGCGTCGAAGGGCCGGGCCAGGACCACCAGCCCCAGGGCCAGGCCGGCGCCGACCCAGGCCGCCAGCCCGTCGCGGCCGCGCAGCACCACCAGCGCACCGGCGCCCAGCGCCACCAGGGTCAGGGTGTGGGACATCTGCGAGCCGGCGAGCACCAGCACGCCGGGAGACAGCGCCGCGATCCAGGCCGCCCACAGCGCCGTGGTGCCGTCGCTCAGCTCCCGGGCCAGGCCCCAACACAGCAAGGGCAGGGCCCCCACCAGCAGCGGGTTCACCGCCCAGGGCACCCCCAGTGCCTCGCCCAGGGCCAGCACCGCCGGCCACCCCGGCGGGAACACCCCATAGGAGGCGGGCTCGGTCACCCAGAAGGGGTACTGGATGAGCCCCGAGAGCTCGATGGCCGGCCCGGTGCGCAGGCCTGCGGCAAAGAGCCGCGCCTGCTGGGCATAGACGATCTCGTCCTGGACATGGGGGATGCCGCCCAGCGGGCCGAGAGCGATCCACAGCGCCAGCCCACACGCCACCAGCCCGGCGAGCGCGACGACGGCGGGCAGGCGGGAGTCAGCCAAGGACCAGCGACCGGGTGAGCAACAGGGCCCGAGGCTACCGCTCGGGCTCGGCCGGCGCCGGGCCGAGCACCACCCGCTGGAGGGTGCCGGGCCCCGACACCTGCAGCACGCCCGCCACCACCTCGGCCTGGAGTCCCCCCTGGCCGGCGACCTCGCGGACCTGGAGCCCCGCCGCGAACGGGGGCAGGACCAGCCGCGCGGGCTCGGCGCCCACGGGGCGGACCAGCGCCGCACCGTCCCACCTCGCGGCGCCCGGGCCCTCGACCAGCCAGCCGGGCACCGTCACCGAGCCCGCCTGGCGCACCAGGCCCCCGCGCCCGTCCAGCCGGACCCAGACCTCGGCCGGGACCTCGTGGGGGTCCTCGCCCAGCACGCGGACCAGGCGGTGCCCCTCCTCGAAGGCCGGCAGGTCCAGCAGCTCGTGCTCGCTCCGATAGCAGGCCGTGCCCCCGCCTCGGGGCCCGCAGAACAGCAGCAGATCCGGGGCCTGCTCCAGGACATAGGCGCCGTCGCCGAGGGTGTGGCCCACCCAGCCTCCGGCGTCGGCCGGCGGGTGGGTGGCGATCCAGCGGTCGTTGAGACCGAGCATGTCCAGGGCCGGCAGCCCGGACCAGTAGGGCACGCAGCCCGCCGCCGACACCGCCACTCGCGCCCCGGGGAAGGCCACGCCCAGCAGCTGGCCGATCACCTGGCCGTCCCAGACCCACCGCTCGTGGTCGGCCCGGAGCCAGGCCCTGTGGCTGAGCTGGGTGCGCACCTGGAGCCCGGCTCCGAGCACCAGCGCGACCGCCAGCACCGGTCCCCCACCCCGCAGGCGAGCCAGCCCCGCCCCGGCGGTCCCGGCCAGCGCCGCCAGGCCGACCAGGGCGGGCACGAAGTGCCGGTAGGCCGGGAAGATGTCGCCGCCGATCCAGACCACGTAGGCCAGCCAGCCGCCAACGAGCGGCACCGCCAGCCGCCGCACCGCCGGCGCCGAGACCCCACCCAGCACGAGCCCCAGCCCGGCCAGGGCCAGGCTCGGCCCGTGGGCCCCCAGGGCCTCCCACACGTACAGGGCGCCGCTGTCGAGCTGGTCCGAGCCGCCGGGCAGCTTCACGTGGGCCGTGTTGGGCACCCAGTCGTCATAGGTCCACAGGCGGAACGCCAGCTGGGCCAGGGTCGCCAGGGCCGCCGGCACCGCCAGGGCGAAGGCCTGCAGGGCGGCGCGGCGATCCTGGCCACCCCCCAGCCAGGCACCGACCACGACCAGGGCCACCAGCAGCGGCGCGTCCGGCCGGGCCCAGGCCAGCAGCACCATCGCCGCCATCGCCAGACGCCGCTGCCCGTCGACCACCCCGACCAGGGTGAGGGCCAAGAGCGCCCCGACCAGGGGCTGCTCCAGCCCGCCGATGGCCCAGACCCCCACCACCCCGGAGGCGGCGAGCACGGCCACCGCTGCGGCCGCGCCGGCGGGCCCATCACGGGCGCCGAGCCACGCCGCCGCCCCGATCCAGGCCGCGCTGGCCCCGAGGCCGACCGCCCGGGCGGCGTCGACCAGCTCCAGCCCCAGGGCCCCGAGGGCCGCACAGGCCAGGACCTGGAGCAGGTTCGAGTAGCCCTCGACCGCGGGACCGTCGGTCCAGGTCAGGCCGTGGCCATCGAGGAGCCTGCGGGCGTAGCGCAGGGAGATCAGGGCGTCGTCGGAGAGGTAGGGCCACCAGTGCCGGGCGTGCAGGGCCAGGGCCCCCCAGCCGACGAGGGCGGCGAGGACCGCGACAAGCCCGCGGGAGCGGCCTCCAGCGGGTCCGGCCCCCGCCTGCGCTCCGGCCATGGACGCCTCCACGGGCCAGCTTAGCTCGCGGCGTCCGGCGGCCAACTTCCGCTTCCAGGACGCCTCTGCGTCCCGGCGGATCACCATCACGATGCTGTTCGGGCGGCGGCTGCGACGGACCTGACCGCGGCCGCTACTCCCCCTCCGGATCGATGTACCCCAGCGCCTTGAGCGCCTCGACCTCGTCCACGGTGAGGTCCACGGCCCGGGGCGCGGCGGCCTGGTGCTGGGCGCGCCAGGCAGCCAGCGCACCCTGCAGCGCGGCGACGTCGCCCGGCCGGTCCGCCGCCAGGTCCCGCTGCTCGCCGGGATCGCTGCCCAGGTCGTAGAGCCGCACCCGGGGCTCCGGGAGCTCCTCGGCGATCAGCTTCAGGCCCTCGGGCGTGGTCCACGACCAGGACCTCACCGTGCGCACCGCCCGGAGCTGGGCGTGGCCGACGATCGGCACCGGCTCGGGCTCACCAGCTCCCCGCAGCACCGGCGCGAGGGCCTCGCCCGGCAGGGCATGGTCCCTCCCCGCGGGCACGTCGGCCAGCTCCATCAGCAGCCGTGGCACGTCCGCGTGGCGAGTGCTGCCCTCGATCGCGCGCGGCGCGAGGCCCGGCGCGACCACCGCGAAGGGCACGTGCAGCTGCTCTTCAAAGAGGGTGTAGCCGTGGAGCAGGGCGCCGTGGTCCCAGAACTCCTCGCCGTGGTCCGAGGTGAAGGCGATCACGGTGTCCTGGAGCAGGCCGCGGGCCTCCAGCCCCTTGACCAGCGCCCCGAAGGCCTGGTCGAAGAACGCGAGCTCCTGGTCGTAGAGGGCCCGCAGGTGGGCCAGATCGGCGTCGTTCGGCGCGTACCGGCCCATCAGGATCGCGTCGAGCTCCTCGTGGGCCCCGGTGATCGGGCCGGCGTAGGCCGGGTCGACGTAGGGCGCCGTCTGGGTCTCGTAGGGACTGTGGGTGTCCATGTAGTGGAGGTAGAGGAAGAACGGCGCCGGCCCCCGCCGGTCCAGCAGCGACAGGGCCTCGGCGGTCAGGCCCGGCGCCTCCCAGGGGTGGAAGGTGTACCAGTCGAAGCCCTGGTCGAAGCCGAAGCGGGCGTCGAGGTTCTGGTTGGTGACCAGTCCCGCGGTGGCGTAGCCGCGGTCCGAGAGCCACTCCGCCAGGGTGCGCTGCTCGGGGCCCAGGGTGCCCAGGGCGTTCCAGCGCTCCAGGGGGTTGACCACGCCGTGCAGCGGCGAGGGCAGCCCGGTGAACAGGGTCGCGACCGAGGGCGCCGTGCGCCCGGTGTGGCTGTGGTGGGCCATCAGGCGGACGCCGCGGGCGGCGAAGGCGTCCAGCGCCGGCGACGGCTGGCGAGCGTTGCCGTGGTAGCCGACGTGGTCCGCTCTCAGTGTGTCGAGCACCACCAGGATCAGGTTGTGAGGCCGGTCCGCAGGCGCTCCGGGCAAGGACGGTGGCACCGGCGACGGGTCCGGCGGCGGCGCCGGCTCGCCACACGCCAGCAGCCCCACGAGCCAGGGGATCATGGGCGGCAGCTCCCGGTCCGACCTCGGCGGGAGCATATCAGTGGTAGCTTGCGTCGCCGTGCGCCCCTCCCCGCTGTGGACCTGCGGCCTGCTGGCCGGCCTGCTGGCCGGCCTGCT
>CAYFPX010000265.1:7071-9511 GCA_964344945.1 uncultured Enterobacterales bacterium | reverse complement strand
CCGACACCGACACCGACACCGACACCGTGCCGGAGGTCGGCCCAGCCGGGCGCTTCAGCGAGTCGGGCTCCGTCGACGGGATCTCCCGCTCCTGGGTGACCCTGGTGCCGGACTCGGCCGTCGAGGCGATGGCCGAGGGCCCCGTGCCGGTGATCGTGGCCCTGCACGGCGCCGGCGACACCGGCAGCAACTTCATGGCGGCGGTCGAGCTGGACGACACGGCCCGCGCCAACGGCCACGTCCTGGTCGCACCCGACGGCTACAACAAGGGCTGGTTCGTCCAGCAGAGCGAGGGCTGGCCCGGCACGGACGGGAACAGCTCGTCGTTCTACAACGACATCGCCCTGCTGGAGACGATCCTGGACGACCTGCAGGGCGAGTACCGGGTGGACCCCGACCGCTTCTACCTGACCGGGCACTCCCGGGGGGCCGGCATGGCCGCGCTGGTCCTGATCGCGACCGGTCAGTACGGCTTCACCAGCCCCTTCGCCGCCTACGGTATCAACGCCGGCTACGACCCCGCCCAGGGGTCGATCCCCCCCCGCAATGCCGACCCCAAGCGGCCGGTCTGGGTGATCCACGGCACGTCCGACAACAACGTGCCCTACGCCTACGGCCAGGATCTCTACACCTCGCTGGAGCAGGCCGGCTTCGACACGGACTGGACCTCCGTCGAGGGCGCTGGCCACACCTGGCTGTGGCGGGCCAGCTACGGTCAGTCGAACCAGGATCTGGTCGACTTCTTCCTGGCGAATGGCCGGTAGCTGGGCGGAGGCCAGGTGAGGGCGGGTCAACCCAGGTGACCCGGTCAGTTCAGTGCCGGGCCAGGAACTCCCGGTACGTCGTTCCCCACGCGTTGTTGTCCTGGTCGTTTGGCGCACCGGTGGTGGTCAGCAGGGCGTCAGGGTCGCTCTCGTCGTACTTCCAGAGCCACGCGGTCGTGGTGAGCTCGCGCTCGGACAACACCTCCAGGACGGGCCCGGGATCCATGAGCTCGCCCGCGTTCATCGGTGCGATCTCCCCGATCATCAACGGGATGCCAGCGTGGGCGAGGGCGTCGAGGTCTGCGGCCACCTGCTCG
Organism: uncultured Enterobacterales bacterium; assembly: GCA_964344945.1. Taxonomy (GTDB): domain Bacteria; phylum Myxococcota_A; class UBA796; order UBA796; family CAJQPC01; genus CAYFPX01. Next base: position 8,430 of record CAYFPX010000265.1, on the reverse strand, counting down.
GTGGTGCGGTCGATCATCCAGCGCTCGTAGAGGTGGAGATCGAACAGGAGAGCTTCGTCTTCGGCCTGGAGCCCCGAGGCCCGCGCGTGGAGCACGGCGTCCCCCTGCCCCATGCGCCCGGCCGGGACCACCACCAGGTTGGAATTGCCGCCCGAGCGGACCGCCTCCACGAGGGCAGCCATGTCGGCGGCCCAGGCCTCGTCGGTCTGGTTGGTCCCTTGCCAGTGGTAGGGCTCGTTCCAGACCTCGAGCCAGACGTCCGGTCGGTCGGCGGTGAAGGCCGCCACGGTCGTGAGCCATGCCTGCACGTCCTCCCAGTAGGGGGTCTCGCTGGGGGCGTCGCCGAGCAGGTCTTCGCCGTCCCAGGCGAAAGGACACAGCACCGTGACCCGGCCCTCTTCGTGGTGGCCGTCGAGGATGCCTTCCAGCGGATGGAGCCACGCGCCCGTGCTGTCCTCGATGGCCCACTCCCCGGTCAGGGGCTGCTCTCGGGGATTGCCCACGAATTCGCGCACGATCTCGACGTTCCAGTCAGGCAGGTCCGCCCCGTCTCCCCCGAAGACGTGCATCGCGTTGACCCCGCGCCAGCTCGCGGGCACCCCGTCCTGGCACAGCTGGGCCCCGCGCACGGCGTAGGGCGCATCCGGACAGGCTGTGGGGGTGCCCGTGTCGGCGGTGCCCGGGCCGGTGTCGGCGGTGTCGTCGCTGGCGACACAGGCGAGCAGGGCGAGCAACATCTCAGCGTCCTCCTGGGTCCCTCACCAGCAGCTCAGTCCCCAGGCCAGCAGGTCCCAGGTCTTGATGAGCGTGGAGAACTCCGAGATCGACGGCGTGCCGCAGACCTCTGCCTGCTTGGCCTCGCCCTCGGAGGTGTGGTCGACGTACTCCGTGTGGAACACGGCCTTGCCCGCGTCGGTGAAGGGGTCGAGCTGGTCGCACTCGCTGTAGGTCAGGCACTCCTCGTTCAGCGCCCAGTCGAACTCGGGCTCGAGCTCTGCGGCCAGCTCGACCGTGTTCTTGAGCCCCACGCTCAGGCCCCGCGCGCGGGCCTCGGTGGAGAGGAAGTGGAGGTAGTCGAGCTGGTCGGACTCCGACAGGGGGAAGCCCGTGCTGTTCAGGTAGCCGTCGACGTTGTCCGGCTCGACGCCGTCACAGGACTTCGCCACCGCCACGTCGAGCCGGGCCGCCATGATCGTCCGGACCGACTCAGAGCGGACATCGAGCCACTTCTCGCCGGGCCAGCCACTGAGCGGGTTGCCGATGTCCTGCTCGTCGAATTGGTCCTGGTCCTCACGCCAGTCCTCCCAGGAGCCCGCGGAGAAGTAGCAGATCACCACCCGACCGTCGGCGTGGAGTTGG
>CAYFPX010000265.1:3710-7054 GCA_964344945.1 uncultured Enterobacterales bacterium | reverse complement strand
CCTGGGGGGCCTCGAAGAGGTCGATGTCGTACATGGCGACGTCGTAGGTGGTGTCGATCGTGCCGTCGAGCTGCCACTGCCACGTGGTGCCTGGAGCGGGTGACCAGATGGATCCGGTGTCTGTGTCTGTGTCTGTGTCTGTGTCTGTGTCTGTGTCGGTGTCGGTGTCGGTGTCGGTGTCGGTGTCGGTGTCCGTGTCCGTCTCTCCGGCGCAGGCTTCGCTCCCGGAGCAGCCCGGGTCCTGGCAGTCGAACAGCCCATCCCGGTCGTTGTCGGCGTCGTCCGAGCACTCGCCGGGGTCATCTCCCTCATAGGGACCGTCCTCTTCGCCGCTGCAGGACAACCCGAGGATCAGCAACATGGTCATGTCTGGCGCCTCCGTGGCTTGCGGGCACCATACTCCCCCTGGCCCGCAGACTGTCTGTCGATCCCTCTTCCGGCCCTCGCTGACCCACGAGACCGCGGCTCCAAGCAGCAAGACGGAGATGCTCGGCCCGGGGGGTGCTTCGAGGATGCCTCCGAAGACCCCCGTTCACCGCCAGCGCCGCCTCCCCACCACGAGGCCTCCGGCCAGCAGCCCCGCCAGGGCCGGCAGCCCCCAGGGCGGCACCGGGTCACGCGGCGGCTCGGGGCGGGTCGCGACGTTGCCGCACATCCCGTCCTCCGGGCAGCGGCGGGCGGGCAGGTGCAGGCGCTTCGGGGGGCGCTCGACGGCCTCTGCCAGGTGGTGTCGCCGCGCCTGCCGGACTCTGTAGAGCACGACCACTTCGCCGCCGTCCCGGCTCTCCGCCAGCGGGGCCCCCCACCACTGGCTCAGCCGGCTCCGGAGCCGGTCCTGGCCCGAGGGGGAGAAGGCGTCGAGGTGCAGGGCCACGTGGGTCACGCCCCGGCCGGCCAGGACGGCCAGAGCCCGGGGTGGGTCGTCTCGGAGCATGGCCGGCAACAGGCCCTCCACCTGGTCGCGGAAGGGACTCTCCGACGCCCGGACCGTCAGGCAGTCGTGTGGCAGCTGCGCGCCGTGGCCGGTCTGGTAGTAGCAGGACAGGTTCAGCAGGCGCAGGGCCAGCGACTCCGGGAACCAGGGCCACACGTCCAGCACCCGGTCCTCGGGGGTGAGGACGTCGTAGGCCGAGGGAATGGCCGCCAGGGTCCGGCGGGGTGCCGTGGGCCGCATGCCGACCAGGGTGGTCTCGGCAAAGAGCAGCAGCACGAGCAGCCCGCTCCGCCGGGGCAGGAGCCAGGCGAAGCTGCGGGCCGCGGCCAGACCGGCGCACAGGTACCAGATCCACAGGAAGCGGCTGGGGAATCGGAAGGAGTCGAGCAGCGGGACCCAGTGCTGGATCCAGCCCCAAGGGGCGCCCGTGCGCAGCTGCTGGTGCTCGCCGGGGAAGGCGGTCAGCGCGATGCGGTCGCCGAAGGCCAGCAGCACCGCCAGCAGCCCGCAGGCGACCAAGGGATAGCAGCGGCGATCTCTGCGGACCAACGGCACGACCACGCCGAAGACCAGCAGGGTCCAGAGCAGCGGGGCCCGCACGCCGTAGAACACCAGGTCGGCTCCAGGAGGCACGCCAGCGAGGTTGTCGGCCGCGGTGACCGAGGACACCAGGCCCGCCACTCGTCCCCTGGCGGAGAGCAGTGCGTCCATGCCCACCCCGCCGAGGGCCTCCTGGGCATAGAGCCAGGCGGGCACGGAGGCCAGCAGGGCGACGGCCCACAAGGGGCGCCGCAGGCCGGCGCCGACGACGCCGACGAGGACGGCCGCCAGGACGCCCACGTACCCGCTCTGCAGGGCGCACAGACACCCCGCGAGGGTGACCCACAGGGCCCAGCGCAGCCGCCGGCCGTCGGGCGTGGCCAGCAGGGCCCCCAGCAGCAGCGGGAGGCCCGTCCCCAGCAACATGGGGGCGTGCCCCTCGGTGAGCGCAGTGCCCGCCAGGGGGCTGAGCCCGAAGGCCAGTCCCGCCGCCAGCGAGGCCGGTCGGGGCACTTCGAATCGGTGGTGGGCGACCCACTCGCTCACCCACACGCCCATCGCCACCCCCAGCCAGCTCGCCACGTGGAAGCCCGAGACCGGCCCGAGGTGTGCGAGAAGGGGCGCGACGCCGGCGTAGAGCAGGGTGTCGATCCAGAGCAGGTGTTCCAGGCCCTCCGCGGTGCCCGCACGCCAGATCAGCCAGGCGCTGCCGTAGCCGTCGACGTTCTGCTGCACGAGGGCTTCCCCGGGCCAGGTCAGGGGCCAGGTCGCCACGACCGTCGCCACGGTCCCGGCCAGGGCCATCACCTGGCCGGGCTTCACTGGCGCCCCCCCGCCAGCACGGCCAGGGTCAGGGCCAGGGCACCCCAGCTGAGCCACCCCACCGCAGGCACGGCCCAGGTGCCCTGGTCCCAGGGCACCACCGGCATCGGGTCCACGGCGACCAGCCCTTCTTCCCAGCCCTGCTCCGTGTAGGAGAGCTCGATGGCGTCGGCCGCTTCGTCGATGGCGATCCGGTGGCCGCCGACGTCCAGCCAGGACCCGGGGACCGCCGGCACGTCCCCCACCGACACCGCCCCGGCCCGGTGGTGGCGGAAGCCCAGGACGGGCTTCAGGGCGACCTCGGCCCGACCCTCAGGGGTGTGCAGCACGACCTTGGGAGCCCCGGCGGTCTCCACCACGAGCAGCAGGTCTCGCGCGCCGGGATCAGCCACCCGAGAGCCTCCTCAGCACGAGCAGCCCGGCCAGCGCCAGCACCGCCAGCCCTCCCCCGAACTGTGCGGACAGAGGCACCGGGTCGCCCATGGTGTCCACCCGGCCCCAGACACCCCCGGGTCGGCCGACCAGGCGCACAGCCACCTCCGAGCGGGTGAGGTCCGTCGGGAAGCGCAGGGCTTCGAAGCAGAGGCGCGAGGTGCTCACGTCCTCGCAGTGCACCTCCAGTCGATAGAAGCGGGGAACGTCGGGCAGCTGGACGGCCCCGGTCCAGGTCTGTCCAGGGTCCTCCGAGTCCTCTTCCAGGAGCACGCCGACCTCCTGGCCCAGTCCCTGGACCCGGACCCGGATCTGCCCCACGCCCAGCTGGTCGTCGGCCCGGACCTGCAGGTGGACCCAGTGCGGTGTCACCTCCGCTTCCTCCGGGCGAATTCGCCGCGGCGCGGCTATCCGGGCAGCCGGGTGGCCTCTACGAATCGAAACGAATTGAAGCCGGGGTGCGCCAGGTCGTCTCCTCTGGCCCACTCAGCTCGACCTGGCGGTGGTCAGCCCGCAATGAAACAACCTGAAACACACGAGGCATTGCATCCTGTCGCACCCTTCCGAGCCGACAGACGAGGCCGATCATCGCGCCCGAGCGAGTTCCCATCGACGG